>NZ_CP108415.1 GCF_035978755.1 Streptomyces sp. NBC_01298 | reverse complement strand
CCGGCAGCAGGGGCCCTCTGGCGGCCACCCAGCCCACCGTGGGGTGATCACGGTCAGACAGGCACGTAGTCTGCCGCCGCTGTTCCTCATCCCCCGCTCTCGCCGGGCTCGGCAACGAGCTGGTCATCGCCGAGCCCCGCCCAGGAGAAGACCAGCAGCCGAGACGTCCAGCTGCGCCGTCGAGATCCAAATAGCCGCAAAAACCCTCGGGTTGACGGTACGCGGCCTACGATCGCGTCATGACGATCGCGCTGGAGGCCCCGCCCACTTCCATCACCCTGCGGTTCCTGGCGCTGGAGATCACCGGCCGCTGCCAACTCACCTGCCCTGCTCTCTGCTACGCGGGCTCGGGGCCGACCCGGGACCACGGCAGCATGACCGAGGAGGACTGGAACCGGACCATCGACGAAGCCGTCGCCCTCGGCGTCAAGGACCTCCAGCTCATCGGGGGCGAGCCGACCCTCCATCCGGCGTTCGCCCGGATGCTGCAGCGGGCCGTCGACGCAGGTCTTCGCGTCCGGGTCTACAGCAACCTGCTCCAGATCCGCGGTGAACACTGGCGGCTCTTCGAGCACCCCAGCGTGCGCCTGGCCACGACCTATCACAGCAGCCTCGCGGCCGAGCACGACGCGGTCACCGGCCGGACCGGTTCGCACAAGGCGACGCGCGCCAACATCGCCGAGGCCGTCAGGCGCGGCATCCGGCTGAAGGTCGCCATCCTCGACAGGGGTGACCTGGAACGCGCTGAGCGGGCCCGCGCCGAGATGCAGGCCCTCGGCGTCCACGAGGTACAGGTCAGCCAGGTGCGGGCTGTCGGCAACGCCGCGGGCACCACGATCCCCTCCACCGCGTCGCTGTGCGGGCGGTGCGGGGACCAGAAGGCGGCCGTCCTCCCGAACGGCAGCGTGTCGGTGTGCGAGATGGGCCGGTTCCTGACCGCGGGCAGCGTCAAGAACACGAGCCTGGCGTCGGTGCTGGCCAGCGACCGGTGGGCCGAGGTGACCGCGAGCATCCCGCGCCGCGCCGGGGCGGCCCTGTGCCCTCCTGACTGCGCGCCGAATGACGACAGCGCGTGCGGACCGGACAACTCCGGGCCGTGTGGCCCGGCCGACGATTCCTGACCTTCGACCGAGCGGACACGGAAGGACGCGCAGGGACTTGGACCTGGACTGGGAGAGCCACGCACGCCGTCTTGCCGACGGGCACCTTCGGCCGGAGTCGCCGTGGTGGAAGCCGGTCGCCTGCACTCCCCGGCACCTGTTCGTGCCGAACTGGTGGGAGCGCGGCACAGGAGGCCGGGTGGTCCGCAACGGGCCAGACGACCCCGAAGCCTGGTTCAAGGCCGCCTACCGCAACCAGACCCTAGTCACCCGGATCGGTACCGATCACGCCGACCAGGTCGAACCGGGCACGATGGTGCCGTACGGCAGGTGGCCGACCTCGTCCTCGACGCTGCCCAGCCTGATGGCCACCATGTACCGGCACGCGATGCTCGCGGACGGCTCCCGCACCCTGGTGACCACCGGTACCGGATACGGCACCGCCCTCGCCTGCAGCCGCCTGGGCGACCACCTCGTCACCAGCGTGGACGTCGACCCCTACCTCGTGGAGGTCGCGACCGACCGGCTGGCCGGCATCGGCCTGCACCCGCGCACCGCCGTCTGCGACATCACCCAGACGCTGCCCGCCGACGTCGACCGCATCGTGTCCACCGTCTCCGTCCGGCCCGTGCCCGCTTCGTGGCTGACCGCGCTGCGCCCCGGGGGCCGGCTGGTCACCACCATCACCGGCACCGCGATGATCCTCGTCGCCGACAAGACGCCGGACGGCGGCGCCCGCGGCTTCATCTCCTCCGACCAGGCCACCTTCATGCGCACCCGCCACGGCGACGACTACGACGACGCCGTGGCGGCCGCCGAGGTATGGAAGGCCGCGGACGAGGACGGGGAGAGATCCGTCAGCCGCTACCCGCTCACCTACGTCCCGGACTCCTGGGCCGTGCAGGCCACCCTGGAACTGGAAGCGCCCGGCATCGAGCACCGCACCGAGCAGCACGAAGACGGCGGCCGCACCGTGTGGATGGCCCACCCCGACGGCTCCTGGGCCCGCGCCAGGACCACGAAAGCCCGCGACCTGCCAACGGTCCACCAAGGCGGCTCCCGCCGCCTGTGGGACCTGCTGACCGGCATCCTCGACCGCCTCATCATCGGCGGGGAGCTGCCGGTGACCGGGGCACGGGTCACGATCACCCCCGACGGACAGACCACGCTGTCCCGCGGCCGGTGGTCAACCACCCTGTAGATGCCACTGGCCGGTTGTCTGCCCGTGCCCGAGGTACCGCTCTGCCCGTTCCCAGCACGGCAGTTGACCGTCGCCAAGCGCCGGATACCAGCTCGCATAGGCTTCCGGCCACACCATTCACTCGTTCGGACGTAATCGCCGTAGGGGCGCGGGGGAGCCGGCCGGTGCTGCCAGGCTGGGAAAGAGCCCTGGTGACGCAACATGGGGGAAGGGAAAGGGTCGTTGGGTCAGTATCAGCTCACGGACTACCCGGCGATGTTCGTACCTGCGGATCCGCCGCGCGCTGGCCGCTTCGTGTTCTGGCGTCCGGCCGCGGCGATGGGCCCGGCCGACCAGCTCGCCGTGCCGCCCCAGGCACGGCTCAGTGAGCGCGGCACCACCGTTGTGCGCTGGTCCGGCGGCAAGGCCAAGACCGGGAGCGTCCCGTACTACACCCTCGGGCTGGAGGATGCCTGGCCGCTGCTGGTGCACTGCCGCACCCATGACCATGGGCACGAGGCGTGCCGGTTCTGGGGTGCCGCAGCCCTGATGGCGCTGCATCTGGTGGCTGACGGCCGACTGGCGCCGACGCTCACCGCGCGCGGGTACGACGCGTGGAAGACCACCGATCCCGGGCCGTGGCAGAACCAGCTCGACGCACTGCTCGCGGCCATGCCGCCGGAAGCACACGCAAGCGCGCTCTCGCACTCTTCCCCGGGCCATGGGCCGACCATGGGCGACCCCGGTCATCTGCTGTCCGCGTATCTCGACGCAATGGCCGACTTCCTGCCCCGCTCCCCCGGCGCCGCGGTGGTCACCGGCCAGGCCGCGTTCGCCGACCGTCCCGCCCTGCACGTACCGCACCTGCGCCTGGCCGGCCCCCGCATGGCCGGCCAGGCCGCGCTGGGCGTACGGCTGTCGTTGCGGCTGGAGCTCGACGCCGACGACAGTGAGACCGGGGTCCGCGCGGTCGTCCAGGTCCACGACAGCGCTGGCGGGCACCGGGTCGAGGACGCCGAATCCCTGTGGCGTGCCGTGCCTGCGCCCGGAACACCGGACGCCACCCGGCAGATGGAGTCCCTGCTCGCCCTGCGCCGCGCCGCCCGCACCTGGCCGCCGCTCGCCCGCCTCCTCGACGACCCGGGACGGGGTGGGGCTCTGGAACTGGACGAGACCGAGATCGACGAGCTGCTCGGCGATGCGGTCGCGCGCCTGGCCCGGGCGGACTGCGCCGTCCACTGGCCCCGCGACCTGGTCCGCGCCCTGACCGGGCGCACCGTCATCGCCCCGCGCCCCGAGGCTGTCGCGCCCAACCGTCTCTTCGGCGCGGAGCAGCTGCTGGAGTTCCAGTGGCGCGCCGCCGTGGACGACGACGATCTGACGGACGCCGAGATGGACGTCCTCGCGGAGGCTCGCAGGCCGTTCGTACGGCTACGGGACCGCTGGGTGCGAGTCGATGCAGCCCTGCTGCGGCGTGTCCGAGAACGCCGCCTTGGGCAGGTCAGCGCTGGCGAGGCCCTTGTCTGTGCGTTGACAGGCGCCGGGCAGATCGGCGAGGAGCGCGTCGAGGTCCATCCCACCGGCTGGCTGGCCGACCTGCGCACCGCCCTGACCGGCGCCGCGGACACCGAGGTGGCATCACCGGCCGGGCTCAAGGCGGAGCTGCGCCACTACCAGCGCCGCGGGCTCGCCTGGCTCCACCATCTGACCACCGGGCCGGTTGGTGGCGGAATCCTGGCGGATGACATGGGCCTGGGCAAGACGCTCATGCTGATCGCTCTGCACCTGCTGAACCAGGAGAGTGCGGCCACCGCCGGGCCGACGCTGGTGGTGTGTCCGGCCACCATGCTCGGTGCGTGGGAGCGGGAGATCGCGCGCTTCGCCCCCACCGTGCCGGTCCGCCGGTTCCACGGTCCCGCCCGCAGCCTCGAGCTCCTGCCCGCAGACGCGATCGTCCTGACCACCTACGCCACCTTGCGCCGCTCCACCGACCGCCTCACCTACACCCCATGGTCGCTCCTGGCAGCGGATGAGGCCCAGGCGGTCAAGAACGCCCTGTCCGGCGCCGCCGGGGCGCTGCGGGAGATCGACAGTCGCAGCCGGGTCGCACTGACCGGCACCCCCATGGAGAACTCCCTCGCGGACCTGTGGGCGCTGCTGGACTGGGCGACCAGCGGCCTGCTCGGCACATGGCCCGCGTTCCGCGAGCGCTTCGCCCGCCCGATCGAGGCCGGCCGCGACACAGCGGCCGCCGCCCGCCTCGCCGCGCTCATCTCCCCGCTGGTCCTGCGCCGCAGGAAGACCGACCCCGGCATCGCCCCCGAACTGCCGCCCAAGACCGACACGGACGCCTTCGTGCCGCTCAGCCGCGAGCAGGCAGCCCTGTACGAGGCTGTCACGCGCGAGGCCCTGCAGCAGATCCGGGCGGCCGACGGCATCAACAGGCGCGGCCTGGTGCTGAAGCTGCTCACCTCCCTGCGGCAGATCTGCAACCACCCGGCCCAGTACCTCAAGGAACCGGATCCGGTCATCGCGGGGCGCTCCGGAAAGATCGACCTCCTGGACACCCTCCTCGATCAGATCCTCGCCGAGGGGCAGTCCGTGCTGGTGTTCAGCCAGTACACGCAGGTACTCGACTTGCTGGCCACCCACCTCAAGCGGCGCGGCATCCCTCACCAGGGACTGACCGGGAAGACTCCCACCGGACAGCGTGATCAGCTCGTCCAGCGGTTCCAGGACGGCGAGTTCCCCGTCTTCCTGCTCTCGCTGCGTGCGGCTGGCAGCGGCCTGACACTGACCCGCGCGGAACACGTCCTGCAGATCGACCAGTGGTGGAACCCGGCTGTGATGGACCAGGCCGCCGACCGCGCCTACCGCATCGGACAGACCCGGCCGGTCCAGATCCACCGCTTCGTCGCCGAAGGCACCGTGGAGGAGAAAGTCCTCCAGCTCCTGGCCGCCAAACGGGAAACCGCCGACATGGTCCTGGGCGCCGAACAGCTGGGCCTGACCGAGCTGGGCGATGACCAGCTCGCCGACCTTGTCGCGCTTCGGAGGCACTGAACCGATGGTCCTCTTCCACACCTACGAGGAGCTCCACGGCACCGTCTACGTGCACCGCCCGACCACCGCCACCGCCGGGGACGATCACCGTGTCCGCGAGGCCTGGTACGGGGAGCTGATGCAGCAGCGCCGCGACGAGCAGCGCATGAACGCCGGGATGCCGTTCGTCGAGACGATCACCGACCTGACCGTGTGGCCTGGCCGGCTCGACGGCCTCATTCCCGTCGAGGATGTGCAACCCGCCCATCCCGGCGCCGGCTACGCCCACTCGCGCACACTCGACGTGTTCTGGCCCCGCCTGCCGGGCGAGAAGTGGCTCCTGCTCGCCGCCGCCACCCGCCCCCACGCCCACCACCTCGCCGCCTCCACCAGCCACGACGCGATGCTCCACATCATCGACCTCGCCTTCAGCCTTGGCGTGAGCCTGCTCCCCACACTCAGCGAGATCAGCAACTCCGACTGCCCCTGTCGCAGCCGCAAGAGGGTCTGCGACCACATCGCCGCCCTCATCGAGTACTACGCCCGGACCCTGGACCACGAGCCCCTCACCCTGCTGCTGCTGGGCGGATACGCCCCCACCGACTTCTTCGCCCTGGTAGACGACCCCGAGCACCTCAGCGCACAGCCTTACTACCGGCCCGAGAGCCTCCCGACTCCCGCAGCGGACGCCCGCGATCTCTATTACCGGCGCCAATGGCACGCCGCTCCGCCCCTCCCGGCCCTGCCCAGGCCGTCGCCCGAGCCAAGGGGCTCCGCGTCACTGCCCGACCTCGGTGATCCCGGCTACCAAGTCCTGGCCCGTGGTGCTGCCACCCGTGCGGCTGATCTGCTGAGCCAGGCCCTGCGCCGCCGCCGCAACCCGCTCGTCGACCCAGTTGGACAGCTGACGCCTGAGCAGGACGCGACCAGGCTGGAGGCCTTCGGGAACCCCGGCAAAGCAGCGGCGCCTCGCGGCTGATCGTCCTTGCCGCATGGTGATAGGGGTTGCTGAGCAGCCGTCGGACGGACGGGAGCGGGCCGGATGCCCTCCTCATCCTTCCAGACGGACAGCGCCCGCACCGACACTGATTCCGGTGCGAGTTCCCATCGTCACGATCGGCGAGGCCAAAGCGGCTCGGGCCGGTTCCACGATTCGCCCGCGGCCGCCGTGCGGCCCCGCCTACATTCGTGCCGTGGTCGTCTACCAACCTGAAACCCTGGGGCAGTGCTGCTCGCTCGGCGCCGTCTTACAGGGGTCGTTCGAGCGGGCCCGTGAGCGGTTCGCGGCCGTGTCCGGAGACGCGGAGGATCCGGAGCAGCCCGGCGTCACTGCGGCGATGACGCTCGTGGCCCTGGTCAATCTGTGCGACCACCGGATCGACGTACACGAAGCGGATCCCGGTCCTGTCCGCGGGTGTGCCGTCTGCACGCGCTTCGAGCTTTCAGTCCCGGCCGACCCCCGAGCCGGCGGCCCTCGGCTGAATCCGACCGCATGGACATACGAGCGCAGGGTCCATCACGTCGCACATGTAGTGGCACCCCACGTCGTACGGATGGTCTCGTAGGAACGTGGTACTCGATGCCGCCAGGCGGCTGCGACAGCGGCCTTCGGGCATCTTGAAAGCGCGAGGCAGCGAGCGTCGCCGCTCTGCGACGGTTCACCCTCGTGTGCCGTCTACGAGAGCAGTCGTTCCGGTGACGTCGCCCACCAGTGGGCCAGCTGGGGCAGCGTTTTGAAGCCGAGAGCGGTCCTGAGGTTCGAGAGGTGCACGCTCACTGTCCGCTCGCTCACCCCGAGATCCTTACCAATCTGGTCGTAGCCGCGGCCGGCGACGACACTGCGCAAGATTGTCCGCTGGAGCTTCGTGGTCTTGTGCTCCGCCCCGGTGCTGCCGGCGGGCTCGTCCTTCGCATCGGGCAGCCACGGGTCTGCCCGCTCCCATCCCGTATAGAAATACAAGGCCAGTACCTCGCAGACTGCCCGGTCCTGGCTGTACCAGGCGGTCTTGGGGATCAGGACGCCGTCTTCGTCGAAGGCTTCGAAGAAGGCGTGCGCCCGGTCGACGAGGATCAGCCGGGGGAAGCTCTCGCCCAGGGTCCGGACCTCCGCGCCGGCAGCCGTCACCTCGGCAACCCACTGGCTCTGGTTCGCGTTGCTGCGCTCACTGGCCCTGTAAATCGTACGGACCGTCACACCGCGCCGTGCGGGCTCCATGTGCCGGTTCAGAGCCCCTTTGAGGACTTTCGTCGACCGGAATCCGGGCTGGGCGGTGAGGATCTCGCGGCTGGCACCCATCGTGGTGCGGATCGTCTCAGCGTTCACCGCGTCCACGCTGCGCAGGTGGACGGATGCGGCCGGGCTGAAGGGCTGGCCGTGCCTCTGCTGTTCCGCTTCGAGCTCGCGCACGAAGGCGGGGATCTGGGCGAACTCCTCGACTGCGGCGCTCAGTGTCCTGAGCACGCTCGCGTGGAGCTGGGTCTCCAGGTAGTGCGGGGGCGTCGGTACGTAGATCCCGTGGTGGAAGGGGTTGGCGACCAGGACCCCCCTGGCCAGAAGATTCCTGAGGCCGGGCTCGTCTTCCTCGAGGAGCTCGCCTCGAAGCGCCCGTCGGTAGGTCTCCACCTCGATGTCGCACATGTGGGTCAAGGTCGTTCCAGGCAAGGGTATTTCCTGGTCTGTCACGAATGGCTCCCTCACCTTCCTGAAGTACAGATGAACTCAGTATCAGGAAGGTTGGCCGCATTCAGCAATCAGGTTGATCTCAGCGCGCGCCTCCCGCCACCGGCGGCGCGCGAAATGTCAGGTGTTCCCATTTCCGCTGGATATGGCAGCCCACTTGATGACGCCTACGCTCCTGGCGGGCAGCGGGGACTGTTCGTCCGGGCGCAAAGGGCACCCGCGCGCGGGCCGATCCCGCCGGGAGGACCCGGGGAGCAGACGCCGTCCCGCCTGCCGGGCAGACCGAGTGCCGGGCCGGTTCGGGGGGCCCACCCTGCATCAGGTTGGACAGCACCGGCCTTTCGACAGGAATGAGCTCTCCATGACCCACACTTACCTGCGCCGCTACGGCGCATCGCGAGGCGCGGCTGTCGGCGCCGCGGTCGCAGCCTGCCTGACGCTGGCCTCCGCCTGCAGCGGGCCGTCGGGCAGAGCGCAGCCGACTCCGGCTCCTCCCAGCTCCAGCGCCCCGGCCGCTCCTGTCGGCGTGGTGACCGAGGCCGAGGCCAACGCCATCCTCGACAATTACCAGGACGTCAACAACCGGGCGAACGCAGCTCAGGACGCGGAGCTGGTCTCCAGCGTGGAGGCCGGCCAGCTGTACGCACGGAGCAAGGCGCAGTACGAGCAGTACGGGACGCTGAGCGAGAAGGAAAAGCAGGAGTACAAGAAGCCCTTCTATTTCACAGAGCGGAATTTCTACATACCCGAAGGGGGAAACTGGTTCGCAGCCGAGGCCACCACCGAAGGAACCTCGCGCCAGCTGCTGGTCTTCGAGAAGTCCGCCGACACGGCGAACACATGGAAGAAGGTCGCCGCGAACTTCCCGGAGAAGTCCATGCCGCCCATTGAGACCAAGCAGGGGCTCGCCCTCACGGCCGACGCGGGCACGGCGGTCGGACCGTTGGCGCCGCGCACGGCGGGCGCGGCGGTCGAGGACCTCTTCGCAACGGGCGGGACGAAGGAAGGAGCGCAGCTCTCCCACGAGAACGAGAGCGCGAAGAGCATCCTCAAGAAGTACGCCGAGCGCGGCTCCAACCTGGGCCCGCAGGCACGGGTTTCCTTCCAGCCTGTTCCCCCGGGCAGCGGCAAGATCTACGCGCTGCGGACCGGGAGTGGTGTGATCGCTATCGTGCCCCTGGCGCACACCCAGGAGAGCCGCGTGACCGATCCCAGCCTCTTGATCACCCCCGGCACTGATGAGCGGGTGTACAACGCGACGTCCCGCTCTGTGGTTGTCAGTACGTTCCAGGGCACGGGTGTGGTGCTCCTGAGCAGTACTGGGCCCGCGACGCTCCTCGACTACCGGTACGAGCTGACCGGGTCCCGCTGACCGCTGCCACCGCACGGCTGCGTCGACAGGTCATCGTGATGAGCCGTGTCAGTGATTCTCCGGGCCGTCTGCGTCCATGTCGCTTCCACGGGCTGGCAGGCTCGTTGAGATCAGGAGCCGGGTGCGAGTCGCTGGAGGAGCCGACATGGGCAAACATCAGAAGGGCCGCAGGCACCGCCGTGTGAACCGTACCCCTCGGCCGGTGAGCAGGACCGGTAGGGACCGGGCCGCCCAGGGGGCGCCTTCAGTCGCGGCCGCGCCGGCCCCGGCGTCGGTTGGGGACAGTCTGGTGTTGCCCTCGCAGGGGAGGCCCGCCGCAGTGCCGGTGCCCGAGCCGGGCGGGTCGGCTTTCGCGAGCAAGGCTGACGGGGGTCTCGGCCATCCTGCGCGGCGCACGTGGAGCGCGCTACGGGCGGCAGGAACGCGGGAGAGCGGCGTGGGGGAGCTCTGCGAGGCGGTCGGGTTCACCGAGCGCACCGTCCTCAAGCACTTGGAGGGCCTGGCAGCGCATGGGCTCGCCGTTCAGGGGGTGGGTGGCGGCTGGGTGGCCGCTGACGCGGTTCAGGGGCTGCCGGAGCCACGGCCCGGGAATGCCGCTCTGGCCAGGACTGTCCTGTAGGGCCGGGAGTTCAGACCGCGTGGCGGGCAGCCGACTGCTGCGACTTCTCGTACGCGCAGGACGAGCAGGCGCATGCGTCGGACTCGACGTGTTCCGCCAGGACCTGGCACTGCAGGCAACCGCAGTAGGCGGACCCTCCCGGGGCCTGTGCGTGCCCCGGGCCCGGGGGCCGTGGAGCGGGCCATGCACCGGGGATGTGGGACGGGTCGCGGAAGTCGGTGGGCAAGGGGGCGGGCTCGGTGGGGGCGGGGCTGATCAGGACTCGCATGTACGCTCCCAGATCGCGTTCTTCGCGCATGGCCGTGATGTCTTCGACCTCGGCCGAGAGCATGAGCTGCGTCCCGTGGATGCCGCCCGGGCTGGGACTGTCGCTCTTCCTGCGGGCTGGTGACACCGGCGCCCCTCCCCTGCGGCCGCGTTCCTGTACGCCACGAGAGTGCGTCGGTGGTGTCGGCCGTGGGCAAGGGAGAGGGGAGCTGTCCCGCCGGACGGGAGCAGGGCCGGCCCGGGGTGGTCTGCCGGTCCGCCCCGCGGGACATGGTGCGCGGCGGCCTGCCGCCCAGCCCCCTGTGGGAGATGACCGGGTGTGCGGTCCTTTCCCGTCTGCCGGAACGCGCGGCACGGTTGGGATGCCTGGGCCTGGCATCCGGTGGCCGGTCTCTCACCGCCTGGCCCGAAAGCGCGGCAGGCTCACCTCGGAGCGGCCACGGCACCCTGCGAGACTGACTGCGGGGGCGCAGGTCGGCGCCCCTTTTGGGTAACCCGGCCCGAAGGGGGCGGGGTTGGACGATCCCAGGAGCAGTGATGAGTGACATGCCCCCGCCCGGTCCGGCGTTCACCGAGGTGAAGCTGACCGGCCCCGCCGATGAGGTGGCCCGGCTGATGCAGCTGCTCAGTGGCGTGGCTGAGGTGATCTTCGGTCCCTGCACGCAGCCCCACCGTGCGGGAGAGGTCTCGTGCACCGCTCAGCTGGTCGCCCATCCCTCCGCCGGGGCTGTGTCTGACGGGCAGAGTGCGTTGCTGACCGTGCAGGTCGGGCTTGAGGTCGAGCCGGGCGCGATTGAGGGTCTGCCGGGTGCGGCAGCTTCGGAGCAGGTGGAGAAGGCGGTGGCCGCCGCGGTGGCCGCCGCGGTGTCGGCGCTGCCGGGCGTCCGGGTCGCCAGCGGCCGCCTCGTCGCCGCGGTGGGGCTGCCCACAGCGCGGGAGTAGGCCGGTATGGCGGGGGCCGAGGCGCAGCTCGACAACGCGGGGACCGCCCTGTGGCTGACCGACGTTCAGACCGACGCCGACCCGGGGTGGACGCCCCGGCGCGTGCTGGCGCTGGTGGGCGGCGTGCCGGCGGGGCGGCTGGACTTCCTGGTCCACCCGGACGGACAGGCTCTGTCGGTGTGGATGCTGGAGGTGGAGCCGGAGTATCAGGGTCGCAACCTGGCCTCCGTGATGATGGACGCGCTGTACGAGGCGCACCCGACGGCATGGATCGACCACGGCGGCCGGACCCAGGACGGGGCGCGCTGGTGGAACCGGTATGCCGAACCGGCCCCGGAGCGCAACATCCACAACCGGCCGCCGGAGGAGTGGGCCCGCTACTTCGATGCCGTCGTGGTGATGGCGCAACGGGCCCGCAACGCCTACCAGAACCGGATGAACGGTCTGGACGGGCATGGCGCGGCCGAGTACCGGTACGGGGAGCGGCTGGAGGTGGTGGCGGCCCAGTGGGCGTCGGCGTACCGGCAAGCCCGGGCGCAGGGGCCGGACCCGGCGGCCCTGGAGCTGCACGGTGGGCTGCGGCTGGTGCTGCCGGACGAGCTGCGCCGGGTGATGAACGACGAGCGGCGGGATGCGGGCGAGCGGGCCGAGCGGCTGCTGGACCACATCGGGTACGGCAGCCTCCCGTACGCCGCCGGCTGGCACACCACCCGCAGGGCCGCGTTCGAGGACATGGCCCACGAGCAGGTCTTCGATCCGGCGCCCGCGGAAGACGTCACCCATGTCGCGTTCCGGGTGCGGCTGGCGCCCGGCCAGGAGATCCCGCGGCACGAGCTGCGGACGACCTGGGTCTCCTACACCGACTCGCCGGGGATCGAGGTGGAGCTGACGGGCATGTCCTGGCGGTCTCCGCAGACACCCTGGGCCACGCGCACCGCCGAGTTCGACCAGCCGATCGACGCGGCCATCGCGCCCGAGTACTGGGGCGAGGCCAGTGCGCAGTACACAGCGCGGTTCGACGAGATCGGCGAACTGCGGCCAGGTCAGAGACCGCGCCGGGCCGGGGCCGGTGATCCGCTCGCGGGTCGGGAGGCGGACATCGCGGCCATGGCCGCCAAGCTCCAGGAGGCAAGTCGCCAGCGTGTCGCCGCCTCCCTGCCTGCGCCGGCTCGGGAAGTGTTCGAGAGCCTGCGGGCGCCCCAGCAGACCCCGTCACCCCAGTCGCCTCGCCTGCGGTAGGGCGGCATCGGGCTCAGGCTGCGCGCTGCCCTGGGGTGAGGGCTATGTCGACGGCCGGCCCCGCTGCGGGGCGACTCCGAGACGGCGGCCCAGCTTCGGCTCGGGCAGGCTGTCGCGTCTATGCGGTCTCGCTGCTGAGCCGGTGCAGCAGGGCGGCCGCCAGGGCGTTGAGGGCGACGGCGTCGGCGCGGGTCCATGCGGCCGAGGCGATGGCGCCGTCGTTGTGCTGGGGCCCGCTGGCCTGGCTGAAGGCCGCCTGGATGATGTCGGCGTAGCCGTCGGCCTGCGCGGCGATCCGGTCCTGGAGGATCCCGTACCGGTCGGCCTGGTCCTGGTCGTCCCGCTTCTTGGTGCCGCCCGTGGGCCAGACGCCCAGGGTCCGCATCAGTGTCAGGGCGAGGCGGGTCTCGCGGATCGCGTCCGTGTACTCGCCTGCCGTGATCTGCCGGTCCGCGGTGCGCAGGTGCTCGGCGGCCTGCCGGATCGGGCCATGTGCCATCGGCAGCGGGATGGTGATGGTGAACGAGGCGGTCAGGCCGACGCTCGCGAGTTGCTGCTCCCAGGTGCTCGCGGCGACCTGCCGGGTCTCCTGCAGGTGGGCGACTGGGTGTGCGGTGCTCTGCGGAAGGGTTCCCTGCAGATCCACCAGGACGCTGAAGTCGCGGCCGCCGCGGTGCTCTTCCAGGGCCAAGAGCTGCGCGGAGGTGACCGGGACGACGAGCTCCGCGGACACGCTGGTGGCCTTGGTGCGCAGCGGTACGAGGGTGGGCAGGAAGGAGCCGATCCAGCCGATGCCTTCGGCCGCGCGGAGTTCGCCGGCGAGCGTGAAGTGGTTGACGCCGTCGGCGACGTTGAGGGGTTCGACGTCGATGCGTACGGCCAGGCGGTGCGCGCCCAGCCCAGGAAGCAGTCCCACGGCCGGGACGCCGTGCTGCTCCGGCGCCCGCAGTCTGATGTGGGTGCCGTCCTCGAACTTCAACTCCGCAACCATCCGGCCGCCTCCTGTCTTTCCGGGTGATTGTCCGCTGCGGAGCTGCTCGCGCGCCGGTGAATTCCAGGACGGGTGCGGTGGCGCCGGCATCGTGCAACAGCCTGCGGCCCGAACAGCCATGTCAGTACCCGATGGCATGGTTGGCCCCGATATGAACCACACTCGGCTTGGAGGCCACGATGCAGGATGAGGGAAAGCTGATCCTCGCGTACGCGATGGAGGGCAGCGACGACGCGGCGTGGGTGCTGCACCGCGTCGGCGACAGCGATCACACGGCCGTGATGGACGACAGGCTGGATGCCGACGCTGTGAACGGCGCCAAGGAATGGGCGTCCGAGCTGCTGAAGAGCTGGGGCCACGACGTGGACGGCCTTGCGTGGACGCCGCACCGCCCTGATCCGTCGGCAGCGGTGGACTACTGGAACGTGCGCTTCCCCGGCGACGACGGGACGGACGGCCAGTAGACCGGACCCGACCGCCCGCGGCGCAGGCGACCAGTCGGGCAGCCCGTAGCAGTCTGGAGACGACTGTGGGGCCCGGATCTCACTCGGCGGGCCCCACGGGACCAGAAACCCTGGCCATCGGCTCCCCCAGCGTACGGTCTGGCCGCGGCGGGCGCCGAGGCGACCCGGCTTCGCAGTTGATGAGCTGTTCTCACCGGCGCGGCGCGGCGTGAGCGGGCAGTGCGCGCCCTAGCCTCTGGCCATGGCTGAGATGTTCGATCACGTGCCGCAGGTGTGGACGGCAGGGCAGCTGCGGAACGCGCTCACCGCAGTTCCCGATGAGACCCCGATCCATGTCGGGGTGGCAGACGGGCCGGGTGACTTCGTCGGCGGGTACGACGAGTTCGTACTGGTCAACGCTGAGCCCGTGGAGCTGGCAGACGGCAGCAAAACGGTCCCGCCTCAGGTCCGGTTCACGCTCTTCGCCGATGCCGCGGCGGGTGCGTACTACCTCGACGTGGAGTGATCCCGGAGAGTGCTACCGGCCGGGCGCCCGCCCGTCGGAGGCTTGGTGCTGGTGGGCGGTGGCCTGTCGCTGGTCCTGCTGAGCCGGTGCACGGGGCAGGTGAGGGTCCGTCCCGCCCGCCTGGGTGACACGCTGGATCCGGTCGCGTGCCCGCGCCTCAAGACGTTCAACGAACGCCGCGATCCGCTCCTGCTCCTCGGCGGCGAGCCGGTCGAGGTCGGCGTGCGTGACTGCCTCGATGTCGGCAAGGTCGATGTACTCGACACCGTCCGCAGCCGGCCCGTCAGTGGTCTGCTGGTTCAGCTGGGCGATCAAGCGCTGCTTGCGCTCGAAGTACTCGGTGAAGTCGTCTCTGTCCCCTACGGCTGCCTCTTGGCGTGTCAGGCGTCCGTCGCGCTGCTCGATCGGCGGCGGGACGTAGGTGGGGGCGAACGTCTGGGCCCAACGGGCGGAGGCCTTGTTCGCGGCGGCAATGAAGGACGGTCGATCGAGTCGGTGGGCAGTACCGGCGAGGCTGTCGAGGCTGGGGTCGCTGTAGTCGTGGCGGGCCACCAGGAGGTGGTCGGCAGCTCGCGCCAGTTCGAGCAGAGACTCACGGGCGATCGGGTCTCTGAGCAGATCGGCGTGGACGGCCAGGACGCTGCCGGATGCGGGCTGCGGCTGGAGTGCGGCGTCGCGGGCGGAGATGACCGTGCACTGCACGCCGGGCTGGAGCGCGGCGACCGTCGCGCGGGTTTCCTCGTGCAGGACCACTGACTCCACGATGGTCAGCGGGGATCCATTGCGGGCTGCGAGAGCGGCTGCCGCGGCGACGAGTGTCTCCCGTCCGCCCATGCCCTGCTCGTAGGTGATGAGTCCGCCGCCGTCCGCGACGAGTGCCTCGACGGTCTGCGCGATCAGGGGGGTGCGCAGCATGCTGGTGTCCAAGAGTCCTCCCGCTGCCAGTGGTTGAGGTGCCGGGCCCTCGAGGCAGCCTAGGGCCGGCGGTGGGCTCCGGCGCGGTCCGGCAGCGGCGCCTCCCGTGGGGTGGGACGCGGGCTCGCTGGGCGTTGCGTGGTGCGGGAAGTCTGCTCGCGGCCGCGGGGGTGGTGGCGGCGCCGTGCGGCGGGGGCGGGCCCGTGAGGCGGGACACGGGGAGAGCCACTGGATGCTTCGTGCCCGCGAGGCGGGAGGAGTACTGGCGGGCGCGGGCTGGGCTGGGCCGCGGTGCCCACGATGGCCGCGACCCAGTGGTTCTCCGTGTTCGGATGACAGGAAGCGATGACGATGCAGCGCAGTGTTCGGTCCCGGCGGTACCGCCCCCTGGTGGCGGCGGCTCTCCTTGGCGGTCTGGCTCTGACGGTGGGGTGCGGCCCCACTGCGGGCGGCTCGCCGGGCGGGGCCGCGAAGAGTGCCCGGCCCGGCGGCGCGGCAGGGGCGCAGGAGCTCGTGCTCGGCCAGCCCAGCCAGGAGGAGCAGGAGATCACTCGGTGGGACACGACAGGCAAGTTCCTGATCACCCCGCAGAAGGTCGTCGAGGGCAAGCCGGAGGATCTGCAGGGGCTGGGCGAGGACGGCAAGTTCGCGGGTCAGAAGGTGGCGTGGGTGTACGTGGATGCCCGGCATGTGGGCGGGGAGCCGGTCAAGGGCCCGATGGTCATGACGAACGTCGGCGCGAAGACGACCGACGGCGCCAAGGCGACCCGGCTGCTGCTCTTCGGGGACCTGAGCAGCCGACCGACGGACTGCACGAGTGAGGACCTGGAGTCGGTCTTCAAGGAGGGCGAGAGCCGCAGCATGTGCGCGCCGTACCTGATCCCCGCGGGCGCGAAGGTGGGGAAGGTGACCTACTCCCAGGGCTACTACAAGGATCCGCTGGCGTGGAAGGTGCCGTAGCTGCCGCGGTCCGGTCCGGCGGCGTGGTCCTGCCGAGGCCGGGGCGCGGCACTTGGTGACGCGGCAGGCGCGGCCTGGGCGCCTGCCGTGACAGGTCAGGCGGCGGGATGAGGGGCGACGAGATCGAGCAGTGCCGGGGTGTCGGCGGAGATCCTGCGGTACGACACCAGGGCCCGGCCGGCTCGGCGCCGGTAGGCGGCGGACTGCGCCGGGTCCGGGATGGTCTCCGGCAGGTGCACGGCCTTGTCGAGGACGGCCAGCGTGGCCAGGAGCGTGGCCGTGGTGCCCGAGAGGCTCTGTGCGATGGGGTCGAGGATCTCGGGGAGGAGGCCAGGCCGCTGAGGATCCTCCGGGGTGGCCATCGCGACGTGCGGGAGGTCGCTGCCGGCCTCGGGACGGTAGCGGCCGTTGTGGTCCAGGGCGAAGTGGAAGGCGGCAAGGGGCGAGAAGAGCTTGCCCCTGCCCCATTCGGTCGAGAAGTAGGCCTCCATGGCGTACCCGTCCTCGGCCGGGCGGCTGGTGACGAGCCAGCCGATGGCTGTCACCGGCCCCAGGGAGTTGAGCTTTTGCGCTTCGATGAACGTGAGCTGGTGCCGGGGAAGAACGGATTGGTGGCGCAGGCGTGCGAACAGCTCCGGTGCCGGGGTACGGGAGACCTTGTCGTGGACCGCTTCGGCGGCGACGACGCGGGCACCGTGGAGTTCGCGTACGGACAAGCCGGTGCCGCCGGGCCGGACCTGGCGGGCCAGACGCGCCGCTTCCGGGGAGGCCAGCAGCCTGCGGACTCTCATCGCTCGGGGGCTGTCGTCGCCAGTTGCCTGCACGGTCTGCAGGAAGTCGTAAAGCGAGGGCGGCTGGGGCTGGGCGAGTTGCCGGTCGAACAGACGCGTCATGGGGGCCTCTTTGTGGTCAGGCACGGCTGGGGTCAGGACCGTGCTGCGCGTGCGGGGCCGCCGGGTGCGGGGGTGCCGCACCCGGCGCGGCGGTTGGGCTGGATCAGACGGATCCGGCGCCGGTGATGTGCTGGGGGGCGAGGCCGCCCAGCAGCTGCTGAGACAGGGCGCCCGGGTCGATCTGGGCGGCTTGGTCGGGAGCGGTGGCCTGTTCGCCCTTGCCGACGCGCAGCACCAGGGCGAACTTGTTGCTCTTGGCCGTGTCCGCGAGCGGGGCGAGGTCCACCGATACCGTGCTCAGGGCACCGTTCTTGATGGCGAAGTCGGCGGTGACGGGCTTGTCCGGGGCGCCTTTGAGGTCCTGGCTGGTCGGCAGGTTGGCGCCCGGCGGAAGGTCGCCCGCCAGCGGGCGGAGTTCGTCGACCAGGCCGGTGAGGAGGGTCTTGAAGGAGGCGGTGGCGGTGATGTGGTCGGCGCCGTTCTTGGTTCCGGTGTCCTTGAGCTGGACCTCGCGGGTGATCAGGTCCTGCAGGCCCTTGATGGCCTTCTTCTTCCGGGCGTCGGCGGCGGGGTCGCTGGAGGGGCCGGTGTCCTTGCCCGGGGCGTTCTTGGTGAGGCTGTCGGCGGGCATCTTCACCCAGCCGCCGCCGAGGATCTCCTTGAGCGCGGTGGCGTCCGGGGGCAGCTGGCCGGGAGCGGGGAGCTTGCTGCCGGCGGCCTTCTCGAGCGCCTTCACCCCGGCGCGCAGGTAGGCCCAGTCGCCGACCTGGCGGTACTCCAGCAGGTCGCCGTCCGGGCCGGAGACCTTCACCGCCATGCCGGTGATGTCGGTGTCGGAGGAGTCCTGGAGCGGCTTCTTCGACTGCACGGAGACCGACACGCGGGCGCCGGCCAGGAGCTGGGCAACCTGGTCGGGCATCTCCTTGCCGGGGGCGGAGCCGGAGTCCAGTTTCTTGAGGGTGGCGGCGTCGGTGTCGAGGCCGAGTTCGAGGGAGATGGCCTTCTGCCGGCCGAGCTTGTCGACGGACTGGTCGAGTTTCTGCGCGGCGGTGAGGTTCTCGGCGGTGCCGCAGGCGGCGGTGCCCGCGAGGACGGCGGCGGCGACAGCGGTGGCGGCGAGGGTTTTGCGTATGGCGGGAATGTCGGTCTCCGGAAGGTGGGTGGGTGCGGCAGTCGCTGGCCGCTGGACGTTGCGCATGACACCCGGCATGGCCCAAGGTCCTTGTGGGTGCGCGCTGTTGAAGGCATCCCGCCGAGCGGGCGGGGGTGTTGCGGTGGCCCCCAGCGGAAACACCGCGGGGCGCAGGAGGCTGCAGGTGCCCGCGGACCCGTGGTGCGGCCCGGGGCTGGGGGTCAGCTGGAGGGGGCGCGGAACATGAAGACGCCGGGTCCGGGACTTGAGCCGGTGGTGATCGTGGCCAGGCTGCCGGAGGCGTAGTCGATGATCGCGGAGTTCAGCATGAAGAGGCTGTCGGGGGCCTTGACGGTGCTGATCTTGGTGCGGTCGCCGGTCTTGGCCGAGTACGCGTAGAACTCCATGTCGGAGATGCTCTTGCCGCCGAGGACGTAGACGGTGTCGTCGTCCGCGCCGACGAAGCGGGGCTGGGCGGCCGCGCCGACGGGGCGGGTCCAGCGGTGGGCTCCGGTGGCCAGGTCGAAGGCGGCGACCTGGGTGGGGGCGCCCTCCATACTCAGGCTGTCGCCAGCGGCGACGTAGACGGTGGTGTCGGTGAGCTGGACGTTGTACTTCTCGGCCCGGCCCAGCAGGTTGAACTGGCCGATGGTCGCGGGCCCGGCCTGCGTTGCCAGCTTGATGCGCCGGGCGACGGCGCCCTCGCGGGTGAGGGTCACCAGCTCGGGCGGTGTGGTGTGGTCGAAGGAGTCCGGGCGGACCAGCGCGGTCATGGGCGCGGCCGAGACCAGGTCGATGCTTCCGTCCTTGGGCGTGGGCATCGGTTCGGGGGTGGCGGAGAGCTGCTTGCCGTTCGCGTCGAGGGTGGCGATCTCGTAGGTCCAGGTGGCACCGTGCTCGGTGCCGAGCAGGACGACGATGCGGTCGGGGCCGATGGCCATGTCCCAGTTCAGGACGTAGGTGTCGGTCCGGACGCCGGGGTTCTTCCAGGTCCAGGCGGTGGACTTGTCGGTGCGCAGGCCCACGACGGTGTTGCCGGTCATGACGGCGAGGACGTCACCGGTGAAGCCGAGGCGGGTGGTGTCGTCGGTCAGCGGCTTGCCCCCCAGGAGTTCGGCGCTGACGGTGGTCGTCCACCGGGCGGTGTTGCCTTTGCGGGTGTCGATGAGGGTGATGTGGTCGCAGGTGGCCTTGGGACTGTCGGGGTCGCCCTTGAGCCAGGCGAGCGCGCCCAGGCCGTCCTTGCTCAGGCCGTCGCTCATGCCGCAGGGGCTCATGCCGGGCTCGGGCGGCTCGATGGTGCCCAGCTGCTTTCCGGTGACCGGGTCGAGGACGGTGATGCCGGTGCCTCGGCCGACGTAGAGCGCGGTGTCGGTGCGCCAGCTGCCCAGCAGCTTGGTGCGCAGGAGGTCGCCGGTGACCGGGGCGCTCTTCCAGGCCTGTTCGAGGCGCGGGGGCGCGAACGGGCCCTTCGGGGCTTTCGTCTTCGTGCTCGGTGTCGCGGTGGGCTTCTTCTTGCTGCCGGGGCCGGGGGCGGCGTTGTTCGCGCAGGCCGTGAGCGCGGCGGCGAGGACGACCGCGCCCAGGCCTGCGGCGAGGACCCGGCGCCCGCCGCGTCGTCGTGCGGTCCTCCGGGCCTGGCCGCTACCGGGGGCCTGCTGGAGGTTGTCGTGGGAGGGGGTGGTCATCGGGGCGCGCCTTCCTGCTGCTTGATGCTGTCGTGGACGCGAAGGCCCTCGGCCGCGGCCCGGCGCAGGGTCCGCACTGCGCGACGCATCCAGCCGGGACGGGCGGCGCGGCGGGCACGGCGCTGGCGGCGGCGCTCCGCGGCCGCGGCCGCGACGAGGCGCTGATGGCCGGCGACGCGCAGCCGCTCCTGCATCTCGGCCTGGATGGCTTCGGGGGTGTGGTGAATCAAGAGGAGGCTTTCCGTTCGGGTCCAAGGCGCCTTTGGTCCTGTCCTTCACGGCGAGTGTGCTCAGAGGTGGGCCGACCGGGAGCCCGGCGGCAGCCTCGTCCCGTCGGGCGGGACGAGGGGGCGGGTTGATGTGCTTCCGGTTGCGCAGGGCGGGAACGGGGCCGGACCGGGCACCGGTTGGGGCAGGCCGGATCTTGCTCTCGGTGGGCGCGGGTTCCGTCGGTGTCTCTGGCCGGGCAGTGGCATTTGATCTTGATTGCCCGGGTGACGGTCATCCACTGGCCGGCTGACGGCAACCGGCCTTCCAGGGAAGCCCATCGGCATCCTGTTGCCGCTTTTCCTGCGGATTGAAGTATTTTGACCTGCCGGTTCTTCATGCCCGCAGGACTTGTGTGCTCATCTACCGCGTGTTGTTTGACCAGACATGCGTTTCTGGAGTTAAGTGACGCGCAGCTTCAGGTGGCAGAGGGTCACTCACTCTGGGGCCTGTTCGTTTCACGGTCGGCCGGTGGCGGCCGCTCGCAGATCAAGGGCTTTTGTGATGTTGGACTTGGCTGAGTTGATGCGGCCGCGGTCGCAGCGGTGGGTCGCTGCGCGCGCCGGGGTGGGAACGCAGACTCTGCGCAACCTGCATCGGATCGGGCTGATGCCCGCCGCCGAGGAACTGCAGGCCGTTGACGCCGTCCTGGCGCTCTGTGCGACCACCCTGAGTGCCAACCGCTCCACGAACCGCAGGACGAAGGCCGGCGCGCGGACCGAGGAGGCTCTCGCGCGCGACCACCAGGTGATGGCGCTGGCGCGGCAGATGCTGGAGGCCGGCTCCGTCGAGGCGCGGACGACCCTGGTGGTCGACGGCAACCGGGTGGAGGCGCAGCACGCCCTGGAGGCTGTCGCGGACTGGATGCATCAGGACGTGGAGGCGCCCGAGCCCCTGGTCCTGATCCCTCTCGGCCGGTGGGCCACCTCGATGCTGAAGGTCGTGGCGGAGGAAGGGGATGGTGACCTTGCGAGCGTTCCCGCTCTGGTCGGCTGACCCCTCTTCGTTCGCGACGGCGGCCGGTTGGCCCGAAGGCGCTCCCGGCGCCGGAGCCGGCCGCGGCGGCGCGCTGCCGTACGGGGAGGCGGGCGGCCGTGGAGAGTAGGGCGGGCGAAGTCGCCGCCTGGTGCGCCCGGCGGGGGTGGCCGGTCTTCCCTCTGCGCGCTGGCCACAAGACGCCCCGGCCCGGCTGCGGCCGGTGCCGGCTGTCGAGCACCCAGTACGAGCCGCACGCACCGGCCGGGTGCCCTTGCATCGAACAGGGGCGCTGGTGCCACGGCTTCTATGCCGCCACGGTCGAGCCCGAGCGGATCGCCCGGTGGTGGAGCGAGCAGCCGGTCCCCGGCGTGGGCGTCTCCACGGGGGCGGCCGGTCTCGTGGTGGTCGA
Organism: Streptomyces sp. NBC_01298; assembly: GCF_035978755.1. Taxonomy (NCBI): domain Bacteria; kingdom Bacillati; phylum Actinomycetota; class Actinomycetes; order Kitasatosporales; family Streptomycetaceae; genus Streptomyces; species Streptomyces sp. NBC_01298. The sequence continues at coordinate 337,213 of NZ_CP108415.1, read as the reverse complement.
CGTGGACTGCCATGTCGACGGCCCGGTGGAGGCAGAGCGTGTGCTGCCCGGCTTCGAGGTCTCGGCGGAGGACGCGCGCCAGGTGCGCACCGGGCTGGACACCCTCATGCTTCTGGCACGCCTGGCCGGAGGGCCGGAGGCGGTGGAGGACATGGGGACGCTGACGGTGCAGACGCCGTCCGGCGGCCTTCACCTCTGGTTCGCCGCTCCCCGCAACACCCGCTGGGCCAGCTCCGCGGGCGGCGACCACGACGGACGGGCACTGGGCTGGCAGTTGGACGTGCGTGCTCAGGGCGGCTACATCGTGGCGCCGGGGACCCGTACCGACGCCGGGGTCTACCGGGCGCTCGGCGACGTCCGCGTTCCCGCCCTGCTGCCGAGCTGGCTGGCCGGTGCCCTCCAGCGCACCGGCCACCTGCTTGGCGCCGCTCCCCGGCCGCGCGTAGCCCGGGTTCCGAACCTGGCTCGGCGGATCGCGGCTCCGCAGTCGGAGTCCGCGTGGGCGAGCGCGGTGGTGACCACGGCGCTCGCGCAGGTGGCCGAGTGCGAGCGGCTGTCGGAGGGCAGCGGCTGGAGCAGCAAGCTCAACAAGGCCGCCTTCACCATGGGGGGGCTGGTCGCGGCCGGCTTGGTGCCGAGCGATGCGGAGGCCCGGAACGCCCTCATCGAGGCGGCTGTGCAGGCCCGCCCGCACCGTGAACGAGAAGCGCACCGGATCATCCAGTCCGGGCTGATCGCTGGGCAGCGACGCCCCCTGAACCCGACGAAAGACCGCTGAGTCATGAGCTACACAAGCGCCAGCTCGGCCGTACCAACGAGCCGGGTCCCGGGCGACGCGTCCTACCAGCCGGGCCGCGCCGCCCACCAGCTGACGGCTGGGACTGCCCTTGCGCAGCCCCAGCTCCTGCTTCCCGAGAGCCTCACCGACTGGGGCATGGCCCATCTGTTCCTGTCCGTGTACGGCGACTACTACCGGTACGTGCGCGACATGGGCTGGTACCGGTGGGCGGACTACCGATGGCTCCCGGACAGCAACACCACCGGCATCCGGTACTCCGCCATGCAGCTGGCGAACAGCATGCCCCGCAGGGATCCCCGGACCGATGAGAACGTGCGCTACCCGGACGGCGAGATGGCTCGCTACCGCAAGCGCGCCCTCAGCGCAGCGGGGGCGGCCGCCTTGGTGAAGATGGCCGAGACCCTGCCCGAGCTCACCCTGGAGCCCGAGGAGCTGGATTCCGATCCGTACGCCCTGTGCACCCCTGGCGGGGTGGTGGACCTGCGCACGGGCGGGATGGTGCCGGCCTCCCCATCGCAGAGCCACACCCACGCGACCGCCGTCACGCCGCGGGTCATGCCCACACCCATGTGGAACCGCTTCCTGACCGACACCTTCGGCGACGACGAGGCCGGAGAGGAGATGAAGACCTACCTGCAGAGCCTGTGCGGGTACTCGATCTCCGGCGATCAGGCCGCGCAGATCCTGGCCTTCCTCTACGGCCTGGGGCAGAACGGCAAGTCCGTGCTGGTCGACGTCCTTTTGTCCCTGCTCGGCGAGTACGCCGACTCCGCACCGCCCAACTTCCTCATGGCCTCCCCCTATGCCGACCACCCGACCGAGCTGGCCGACCTCCAGGGGCGGCGGCTGGTGGTGTGCTCGGAGATCAATCAGGGATCCAGGTTCGACGAGGCGAAGTTCAAGCTGCTCACCGGCGGCGACCGCATCAAGGCACGCCGCATGTACGAAAACTTCTACAGCTTCGCGCCCACGCACAAGCTGTGGCTCGTGGGCAACCACAGGCCTGTCGTGCAGGCCGGCGGATTCGGCTTCTGGCGGCGGATGCGCATCATCGAGTTCAACCGCATCGTCCCCAGCGAACTGGTCGTCGACAACCTCGGCCACCGGCTGGTGGAGAGCGAGGGGCCCGGCATCCTGCAGTGGCTGGTCGACGGGGCCAAGCAGTACTTCAACGGCAAGGATCTCCAGCTCAACGGCCCTCAGCGGGTGAGGCTGGCCACGCAGGACTACGAAGAGTCGGAGGACTCCGTCGGCCGGTTCCTCAAGGACTGCTGCGTGATCGGCAGCGAATACCGCGTGCTCCAGCCGCATCTGGGGAAGGCCTACCGGGCGTGGTGCCAGTCGGAGGGCCTGACGCCCGTGTCCCCTCGGGACCTCGGTGGCGCCGTCCGGCAGAAGCTGAACATTCCTTCCGGAGAGCTGCCCAAGACCAACGGGCAGCGCTACTTCCCCGGCCTCGGGCTGCTGGCCCCGGGCGCGGACGAGAGGACTGGAGCATGAGGCAGGGGCTCATCCAGGGGCCGATGCAGGGGCTGTCCGCACACCCCGTCCCGCCCTCAGGAAACCGCAGGTCAGAGCCCTTCCCGACCCTCCCACAGGGGCTGAAAGGGGCCGACTTTGGGGAATCTCCTCCAATCACTAGTCCCACCTTTGCAGCTCAACAATCTAAGAAGTCAGCCCCTTTCAGCCCCTGCGAGCTTTCCAATGACGCCTGAGAACCTCTCTGACCTGCTGTTTTCCTCACAAGAGGGTGGCAGGGGCGCAGGGCGCGAGTCAGCCCCTTTCACGGCCCCTGTGCCGGCCCCCCGCCACGAACTGACGTATCCGGGAGTGACACCGATGTCCGACGCAGGGGCGACGAGCCTCTCCCAGGAGGTGAAGATCGTCTGGGTCGAGGGCTGGGCGACCGTCGACGCCAAGTACGACTACGTCCGCTGGATGTTCGAGAAGACACGGAACCGGACGGGGAAGCCGCGTGGAGCGATGAGGGCAGGCCGCATCGTGGGGTACGCCGAGCTCGAGGAGACCGCGGAGCCCACGGAGCCGTCACGGCGCTACCGCCGGCGCGTCTTCTACGTCAAGGACAACGACCGAAGCGAACCCGGTGGCCAGTATCAGGACGCGACCCCGCACGAGGCCGTGGACCCCCGAACACTGCAGCCCGGGGCCAAGGGCAAACTCACCGACCGCGCCCGGGGCCGTCGCGTGGGCAAGCCCGATTCCAGCAGCGCGGAGTCCGGTCCTTCCGACGGCATGCTGTTCTGACCGCACTTTTGGCGGAACCCGGCCCCTTCAGCCACTGCCCCCGCTGACACCACGACCGGTGAGGATTGCATGCCCTCGGCCCCTTCAGCCCCTTCCCGGAGAGCCGCAACGCTCTGACCAGCACTTACGTGGAGGGGCCGACCGTGGCTGAGGCTCCACCCCACGGGCCTTGTGAGCCCCTCAGCTCGCCTGTGGATGCCCCTGCTCATCGCGGGCGCCTTCAAGGACCTTGCGCCAGGAAGTGACGTCGGGCCTGCGGCGCAGCAGTGCCCGGCGTTCGCGTTCCGTCATACCGCCCCAGATGCCGAACTCGATGCGGTTGTCGAGGGCTTCGGCCAGGCATTCTGTGCGGACCGTGCATCCGGTGCAGACGCTCTTCGCGCGCTTCTGCTGCGTGCTCTCCACGAACATCTCGTCGGTGTTTGTGTTCCGGCAGGCCGCGTCCTCGTCCCAGTGCGCTCCCGTGCTCGGCACCTCTGCCCTCCCCCGTCGAACCATGATCCCCACAGCGAGCCTATGCCGTTCCGGCGCCATCTGTTGATGAGCGAACCAGCGGGGTCGCGCGGGACTGCCCATGGTGGTCCCGCCACGATGTGTGCGCCTGGTCATTTCCGGCGCCGCCGCCTCGGAAGCCACCAGCCCCTGGGCCGGTCCGGTGCTGGGGCGGGGGTGGGGGCGGGGGTGAGCTGCAACGGATAGTCCTCCGTCAGCGGCGTCTGCAGCCGGGCCTGGACTGCGGCCAGCTCCTCTTCACGGAGGCGCTGGTCCTCGCGGGCGCGCAGGTCCGCCTGCCGTATCTCCTCCTCCAGCTCGGCGGCATACTGCGCGGCTCTCTCCCGTCTCCGCTGCTGCTCCTGCTGGCGGCGGCGTTCGGTGTCCTGGCTCTGCCGCTCCTGCAGCGCGTCCAGGCGTTCTTGGGCGGCTTCCTGATCGGCGAGAAGCCGGATGCGCTCCTGGCGGTGCCGTGCGCGTGCCGAGGTGAGGAGCTCGCCGGCAGACAGGTCGATACGGCACTCCTCCAGTGGATCAGCCGCGATGTAGCAGGCGCGGAAGTTGTGTTCCGGGGGCAGGGCGTAGAGGGCAGGGTTGCGGACGAGCCGGCTGGTCCGGCTTCGGGGCGGTGCGGCGGGGGCGAAGAGCGCGGTGGCGGTACCTATGGTGCGGGCCGTGGGGTCGAGCCACAGCGGGACCACCTCGTCCTGGAGCATCGCCTGGTGCAGGCCGCTGAGGCCGACGGCAGCCGTCCAGCCGGGATCGCGGTGGGCGAGCTCCTCCCGGCGGGCTGGGCCGGAGGCTGCCCGGCTGCGCCACTGGGGCCCGTGATGGGCGAAGACCCAGATGTCGACCACACCGGCCCGGGCGTAGAAGCCGTGCCGTGCGCGCCACTCTTCCCCGGTCAGTGTCGAGTACTGGACCTCCAGCGCCACTCGGGCGGAGCCGTCCGGAGAGACCGCCAGCACGTCGGGGCGCCGCCAGCCCTCGGGCATGGAGATAGGGGTGTCGTCGATATGCAGCCGCCAACCGTGCAGGCTCGGCTCTGCGGCGGCCCACCGGGCCAGCAGTTCCTTCGCGCTCAGGTGCCACAGGGTCTCCGGGCCGGTGCCGCTGGCGTGGTCAGCACCAGCCCGGTGGGCGAAGTGGTGCCGCCTCGACGGGCTCGCGACGACGCGGGCGAACGGCCCGCAGCCGGGCATCGGGCACAGCAGCATGCCGCCCCGGATGTAGGCGCGCCAGGTCACTCCCGGGCGGATCTCGCCGTCGGCTTGGCCGTCGGGCAGGTACACCAGCGCCTTGGTATCCCCGTCACGCGCCCACACCTGCCGCTTCTCCTGCTGAAATGCCCGAGGGAAGTCAGCGTGACCGCTCTGCCCCTGCGTACTCATGCGCCCATCCCGCCTGCCGTGCCCACCCGTTCCCCTCCATGGCCAGCCGTCGTTGCCCGCAGTCTCCGCAGAACAAGAGGCTGTGGGGCAGGTCGTGAACTGTCGTCCCGTACGACGGGAGGTCCGGCGGAGCCGACACCTGGGGACGTAGCGCTCCACGGAATCCACGCCGGGCGGCTGCCCGCGGGCACGTCCTGGCACGGTGACGGATGCCAAGCTGCTACCGTGCCGGTTCAGGCCGCTGCTGAGCGGCCCGACCGCTTGCGCCAACGCCCAACCCCGGCTACCTGGCGCTTCTTCGGGCGGCGAACCGTGCCACGGGCTCGGGCCTCACCTCACACCCACAGGACGTCTCCTTGAGCCTGCGGTGCCGGGACGCAGGCTGGCCAGGAGTTCGCCATGTCCACCAACACCAGCCGCCGCGCCCGCCTGCGAAGCGCGTACACCGGCGAGCCGCACCAGACCGCCTTCCACCAGGTGCGCAGCCACCGCGGCCTCGTTCCTCAAGCCGCCAGTGATGCCCAGCGCGCTCTTGAAGCCCGCACGCTGTCCGCCCTCGTCGCAGAGTTCGGCGCCCATCACCCCGGCGCCCTCGGCGGTCCCTTCGCGCTGTCGTGGGTGGGCCCCCGAGAGGACTCACTCCTCCTCTCAATCGCCGAGCCCCACCGCGAGCGAGTACTGCGCCGCCTGCTCAGCCACCTGCCCACCAACCCGGCCGGCGGGCAGTATCCCGAGCCTCAGGGCGGACGAAGCACCGTGCTCGAGCTGACAGTAGGCGGGGGCGCGCTCCTCTTCCCGGCGGACCATCGCGAGGCCCTTGCCGCCGCGAAGGCAGCTGTACCGGCACCGTCAGCGCCGGCGTATCCAGCCTGGATGAACCGGCCTGACGGCCAGGGGGCAGCCAGTACCGTCCTGCGCCGCATCCGCCTGTTCGCCGAATCCGGCCTGCTGGACTTCAGCGAACACCTGCCGGCGCCCGGCATCCTGGACGGGCCGCACCCCGAACAGCTGCACGCTGCCGCCCGCCCGCGGATCATCTCGGTCTGCAACGCCAGTGGCGGCCACGGCTGTACCTCCCTCGCGGCCGGTCTGGCCGAGGCGCTCTCGCAGCAGGGGCACCGTGTCCTCCTCCTACGGACCGCCGTCGCCAGGACGGGGCAACGGTCGTGGGATGGCGATCACCAGAGCCACGGTCCCGATGCCCCGTCCCCACTTGGGGTGATGATCGAGGACCCAGCCGCCCATCTCCACCAGCCCCCTGGTTCTTCCCACACCTTCGCGAGCGTGTCGGTAGACCGAGACGGCGAGGAACAAGCACGCCAGCTCGCGCTCCTGCTGCGCCACCCTGACCTCGACGCCCGGTTCAGCCATGTCGTCATCGACGCCTCCCCCACCGGACTTCCGGCGGCCGCAGCATCCGGCGCGGACCTCGTTCTCGTGCCCTGGCGAAACGCGCCCACGAAGGCGCCCGGCTCCACGGTCACCGAGCGCCAGCTGACCGAACGCGGCGAGATCTGGACGTGGCTGTCAGACACTTACCAGCGCTGGTCACCGGGATCTCTGTCCGGCAAGGACGAGGAGCCCTCCGACCTCGACGAGGACGACAACCCCTTTGGCGCTGGAGACACCTACTCCCCCAGCGACCAGCACCTCGACGATCTCGAAGCCCGGATCCAAAAGCAGTTCCTGGACGAGGTGGAACCGTTCGCCGCCGACCGCTGGGGTGCGAGGTGGGCAGACGCACTAGCCGGATGGGCCGCTCACCTGCAGCGGGTGGAGAGCAGCCCCAGGGGGTGGGACACGGAGGCCGGCGCGGACGTCACCCGCGAACTATCCGCTGAGGAGCAGACCGCCGCTGCCGAAGCGAGGGTCGCGCAATCCGCCGGATGGTGTCTGGACGGCCTTCCCCCACTCCGCGGCCGGCACCGGTATGTGCTGGTGCCCACGACGGACAGGGCCGCGCAGCCCAGCCCGGAAATCCGCGCCGCCTGCGACACCCTGGGCCACGCCGTTGCTTCCACCGCCCTGCCGCTGATGAGCAACTACCCGACCAGCGGATCACAGGAGCGGTACCAGAGGGCGGTCGCGGGGCTCGCCGAGGAAGCCGTGGCACTGCTCCCCCGCTGAGTACCCGCCCACTCCGTCGGCCCGACGCGCGGCAACCCGCTGCGTGTGGTGTGCGCAGTCCCCCGCCGGAAGTACGCGACCGTCGGGGGATTGGGCAGAGGACGGTATGAGTGATACGCCAACCGGCTGTGGCCTGCAACGAGTAGCATCCGGCACCAACGCACATCCCCTTGAGGAGCGAGGACTGCCGTGGCCAGTGAACCGGTCAACACCCCGATCCAGAGCAAGTATGCGGAGCAGCTGGCCGCCGACCTCGCATCGAACCAGGCCGAGCAGGCGACGCTGACCGCCCGCCTGTCCCAGCTCCATGCCGAGGAGAAGTGGCTCACCGCGGCGATGGAGTCCATGCCGCCCGTGGGTGATGCCCCGGCACCCACGGGCGCCGATCTGGTGGCCGCCGCTCCGGTGGCCGTCGGCGTAGCGGAGGCTGCCGTGCCGAAGCCCCGGGCGAACAAGAAAGCCGACGGCGCGGGTCCGGCGAAGAAGACCGCGGCCAAGAAGACCGCCGAGGCCCCGGCCAAGAAGACGGCGGCCGCCAAGAAGGCCCCGGCGAAGAAGACCGCGGCCGCCAAGAATGCCGCGGCCACGGTTCCTGCAGTTGAGGAGGCCGTGAAGCCGTCGGAGCCCACCCTCGGGCAGCTCCTGTCGGACGTGCTCTCCCTGCAGCCTGGCGAGCCGAAGAAGGTGACCGAGATCCGCACCGAGCTGGAGGCCGCGCATCCCGAGCGCGCAAAGTCAGACCCCGTCGTCCGCGCCGCTCTGGAGAAGCTCGCGACGAAGGGCGTGCTCGAGAAGAGCAACCAGCAGGGCACCGTGTTCTACACGTGGCCGAAGGCCTCCGCTCCCGCGGCAGAGGTACCGGCGCAGGAGAACGCCGAGGCGGTCCCGGCCGGCGCCTGAGCGCAGCAGCCGGATCCTGGCGGCCGGGTTTGGTGCTTCAGCGCATTCCAGGGCGCGGAGCGCTCTGCGGGACCTGGCCGTCGTGGATGTGCCCGGACGGCTGGGCCTTGCGTGAGAGGCCTCCGACGGGTTCGGCCTCGGAGGGTGTGTGCTGGGCTCGTTCGCGTGACTGGGCGGTGATCTGCGCGATGCGGGCGGCTCGTCCCTCCGGGCCCGTCGGGGCGAGCCCCTTGATCCGGTCGAGTGCGTTGAGCGCTTCCAGCGTGCGGGGCTGGCTCACCGAGAGGTCGTCGAAGTGCTGCTCGGCGGCGGCATGGCGGGCGGATGCTGCGGCGACCTGCTCAGCGGTGACCGGGGGCTGCCCGAACTCCGCTGTCCCGCTCGCCAGCCGGCTGCTGAGCTCTTCCAGGGCCCGGCCGGTGTCGCCGACGGCCTGGTAGGCCTGCTGGTAGGAGTCGGGACCGAGGCCTGCGCGGTCCATGAGGCGTGTGCGCAGCTCGTACATGGCGGTCTGGGGGAAGTGCCGCTGCAGGGCGTTGCGGGCATGCTGGCGCTGCTCGGCCAGCACCTGGTCGATGCGTTGTTCGGCTGTGGTGACGTGCGCCATGAAGGCGTCGTGGTCGGCTTCGGTCTCGGCGACGGTCGTGCGGGGTGTGAGCGGCAGGGTGGCCTGCGCGGCGTCCACGACGGCCTGGTGCTTGGCCTGCACGGCGGCCGTCTCTGCCTCGGCCAGGACGGAGCCGTGCATGAGCACGCTGTGCCGGGCGTTGAGGTCCTTGAGTCTCTGCTCGAAGTAGTCGCGCGAGTCGACGGCTGCGGCTTCGGCGGGGTCGCGCGGCCGGGCGTTGAGCCATCCCACCCCCTGTGCCGCCGCATCTGCGGAGGCGGTGACCAGGCGGGTGTGCGCGCGGACCAGGTCGTCCATGTACATCTCGGCATCGCGGCGCGCGGCCGGCGAGCGGGCCCGCCAGGCGGCGGCCGCCTCGAGGTCGGTCAGCAGCCTGGGGTGGCCGGGCAGCGCCGTGGGCGGGCCGTCCGGGGCGGTCGGCTCAGTGCGGGCAGCCGATTCGGCGATGGCGGCGGTCAGCGCGTCGTGGGCCTCGCGTACGGAGGGGTTGTCCGGGTGGGGGCCGGGGCCCAGCCGTGCGAGCCGGTGCAGATAGGTCGCCGCGGCCTTGCGCACGGGGTGCTCGGGGTCGGGGTGGGTAGCGCTGACGTCGGCTGTCTCGGGCAGGCGGGTGGCGAGCTGGTTCAGGATGTTGTCCTGCGCGGGGAGCACGAGGGCGTGCAGCTGTCCGGCGGGGAAGGTGAGCAGTTCCAGGCGTTGGTAGGCCTGGAGGAGTTCGGGCACGTCGGTGCCCTGGGGTGACTGGGCGGTGGCGAGGGCGTCGAGGGTCTGGCGGGCTGCGGCGCGTGCCTGGTCGGGGCCTTCGGGCTGCGGGTCGGCGTACTGGGCCGTGAGGCGTTCGAGGACGGGGTCCGGGGGGACGGTGCCCAGGGCCAGGGCCCAGACCTCGCCGCCGCGTTGCCAGCCGAAGAGGGTCGGGGTGTCCGGCCGGTAGGGGGCGGGGTTGTCGGGTTCGACGAAGCGGATGCGGCGGTCGATCCACGCGGTGGCGTCCGCGTCGAGTTGCTCGCGCAGCGCGGCCGCGGCGTGCCGTACGGGTTCCTCCGGGCTCTGGGCGGCGGAATCGAGGTGCTGGAGGGTGTGCGCCCACAGTTCGCGTGGCGGCAGCACCTGCCATGTGGCGCCGTTGTCGGTGCTGATCCGGGCGGCGACGGCGAGGTTCTCCTCCTGCTCGTTGTCGAGGTACCAGCGCGCGGCCATGACGGGGTCGTTGATGAGCAGGGAGGGGCCGGGCTCGGCCGGCCACCAGGGGTTGGTGTAGGTGCTGGTGAGCGCGTACAGGCGGCTGGTCTCGGGCACGGTGCTGTCCTTCGGTCCGGGTGTCCGCTGTGGCCTTTCAGCGGGTGACGGTCGTGGCGGCGCGGCGCCGGGCGGCGGTGAGGACGGTCAGGGCGGTGGCGGCCCCGGCCAGGGGCAGCGTGGCGGCGGCGAGCGGGTGGGCGGCGAGGGCGCCTGCCAGGGCGGTTCCGGAGGCCGTTCCCACGCCGAGGGACAAGATCATCCAGGCGTACGTCTCGGTGATGTTCCCGGCGGGTGCGAGACGGTCCGCAGTCATGAAGGAGCTGGTGATCACGACGGGGAGGAAGAGGCCCGGGAGGAGGGCGAGGGCGATGGCCGGGTGGGGGCCGGGAAGGGTGAGCAGGGGCAGCCAGGCGGCGGCGAAGGCGGCGGTGCCGGCCAGGAGGTGGGAGACGGTGGATCCCGGCCAGGGCCGTCGGCCGTAGAGGAGGCCTCCGATCAGTGAGCCCGCGGCGTAGGCGCCGGGGATGAGGCCGGTGAGCATGTCCATCTGGTGGCGCTCGGCCATTCCCACGGCCCAGACGGTTACCGCGCCGTTGGCGACGCCGACGCCGGCCAGGGCGAACAGAAGCTGGAGCAGCGCGCGGTTGTGCAGGGCGCTGCGGGTGCCGTGGTGCTTGGCGGGGGAACTCCAGGCCCGGGAAGGCGCGGAGGTCAAGACGATGAGGGAGCCGGTGACTCCGGTGGCGGCGGTGGCGGCCAGGGCGGTCCCCGGGCCGTACTGGCTGGCGAGGAAAGCGGCCAGGAGGGGGCCGGTCACGAACAGCAGGCCCTGGCTGCCGGTGTCGGCGGCCAGTGCGGCCCGGCGCTGGCCCGGGTCGGGCAGCACGCTCGACCACAGCGCGCGCAGGCCTGCCTCCAGCGGGGGCGTGCAGGAGCCCGCGAGGGCGACGAGGGCGGTGGCGAGCACCGGCTGGGACTGGGCGCTGACCGTTGCGAGGGTGAGCAGGCTCAGGGCGTTGATGAAGGCGGCCGGGCCCGAGACCCGGGTCTGTCCGTAGCAGTCCAGCAGGCGGCCCTTGACCGGCTGGGAGAGGGCGGAGGCCAGGATGTAGAGGGCGCTGAGGATGCCGCCGAAGGCGACGGAGCCGCCGGAGTGCGTGATGAGGAGGACGAGTGCGGCGGGGGCCATGCTGTTGGGCAGGCGGCCCAGGAGCGTTCCGGCGAGGAGCCGGGCGACGTGCGGGGTGGCCATCACGTCTTTGAGGGCGGTGGGCGGGGCCGGGGCCGGGCGGCGGCCGGTGAGAGTCATCTGGGACAACGGAGTGGCTCCGGTGGAGTGGTGAGCGGGGTCGCTGCGGGTCGGCGCAGTGGCGGGGAGGGGTGGCCTGCCCGTGCCCTGCGGGTGGCTTCGGGCTCCGACCGGGGTGCGGAGCCCGAAGCGCAAGGTCGGCGTCAGCCGCTGTGGGTGCGGGCGAGGCGGCGCCGGTTTCCGGCCCACACGGCCGTGCCTCCGGCCGCGAGGAGCACGCCGCCGGCCGCGATCAGCCAGGTGGTGCTGGAGGCGCCGGTGTGGGCGAGCTGTCCGGAAGGGGCCGGCGGCTGGGCGGCCGGGGGTTTGGCCGCGGGCGGCGGTGTGGTGGGGGGTGGGCTGATCGGGGTGGGGGACTTGGTGTCGGCGAGGGTGACGGTGACCTGGGCGCCGGGCTTGGCGGTGAACTGCTGGGCGGCGGCGTCCGCCTCGTACCCGGCGGGCGGCTTGGCTTCGGTGGCCCAGTAGGTGGTGCCGTTCTTGAGGGTCACGTCGAGCTTGAGCTTGGCCGTGCCGTCCTTGCCGGTGGTGAGCTGCGTGAGCTCCTTGCCCTTGGTGTGCTTGCCGGACGCGTCGACGGTGTCGGCGTTGATGGCGATGACCGCTCCGGCCAGCGGCTTGCCGGTGGCCTTGTCGATCTTCTTGACCAGCAGCTCGCCCTGCTTGAACGGGTCGACGATCGTGATCGGGTTGGCGGCCGCGGTCTTGCCCTCGGTGATGGTGATGTCCTGGTCGGGCACCGTGGCGTGCAGGGGGCTGCCGCTGTCGGTCTCGCGCAGCCGGTAGGTGCCCGGGGCGAGGTTGTCGAAGACCAGCACGCCGTCGGCGCCGGTCTTGCCCTCGGCGACTGTCTTGCCGGTGGCCGGGTCGAGGAGCTGGAAGGAGGTTCCGGCCAGGGCCTCGCCGCCCGGGTCCTTCTTGCGGATGGTGACACCGCCCGGCGCGGCGGTGACCTTGATGGCCGTCTGGTCCTTGGCCGTGGTGGTGTCGCCCGCCAGGAGCATCCGCTGGGCGGTGTCGTCGCGGGGGGCCAGGACCTTGAGCTGGGAGCCGGGCAGCCCGTCGGCCTCGGCGCCCACGGTGGTGGTCCCCTTGGCGTCGGCGGTGAACTCCCAGGTGGCCGTCCCGTCCTGGCCGGTGGTGACCTGCCCCTTCTCGCCGTCCGTGCCGGACTCGGTGAGGCGGACCTTCACCCCGGGCACCTTGGTCCCCGAGAGCGTGGCGGTGACGGTGGCCGTGACCGCGACCTTCTTGCCCGCCGGGGTCTCGGTGACCTTCGGCGTGAGGGTCAGGCGGTAGGGGCCCGCGTACTTCTTGGCTTCTTCCAGGTAGTCGGCGGCCAGGGTCCGGGCCGTGGACGACACGTTCGGGTAGCCGAGGCGCTGCTTGCCGCGGGCGCCGTCGATGCCATAGGCGCCGCCGGCCAGCCACTCGTAGACGACCGCGTCGACTGCGGCCGCCTGGGCGGCGTTCTGGGTCTGGCCGTACTTGCCGACGATGTAGGAGGCGTAGGCGAGGTGGGCGTCGGGGACCTGTTTGCCTGTGACGGAGGAGGTCCAGTGCTCGACGGTGGCCGGGCCGCTGTACCCGCCCGCGGCGTCGGGCCCCTTGCGCTCGGGGTCGGCGCAGTAGGTCTCCCACTGGCCGTAGACCGTCATGCCCGGGGGGCCGTAGGCACCGATGTGGGAAGTGGCGGCGTTGCCGTCGCTGTCGGGGATCGCGTAGCCGGGGCCGTACTTGTCCGACTGGGCGGGGGCGGCCGCCGCCGACCAGGACAGGGTGCCGGCTGCTGCGGCGGCGATGGTGATGGCGGTCAGGCGCGTTGTCGCGCGGGCGAGAGGTGCGTGCATGGGGAGAGGGGGCTCCTTGTGCTGGTGGCGGGATGCGCAGGGTCCGGACGCGAGAGCGCCCGCCCGGACTGGCTGGACGGAGGGCCCGGGCGGGCGCTGAGGGTGGGACGCGCCGTGGTCGCTACGGGCGTCTGCGGCCGGCTAGCAGGGGCGCGCGGAGAGCGTCTCGCCGAGGCCGGCGGTCACGGTCAGACACGGGCGGTACTTGAGCGGGCACTGGTTCATCGTGGGGCTCCTTGAGAAGGGGCGACGTGTGGTCGGACAGCAGTGATCTCAGCAGGGACGCCCCTGCTCCGCCAGGGACATTTAGGGGCATAGTCCGCTTATCCCTAGGGGTGGGAAAGGAGTTGGCCCCGCGGTCTCGGTGGCGGGAGAAACCCGGCGGCCGCCACTGGCGGCGGTCCGTCGTACGGACCGTGCGTGTTGGTCGGCAGATGGACACGAGGCCCGCTCCGGACGGGGAGCGGGCCTCGCGTGCGCGGCTGCCTGCGAACGGTCGGCCGCTGGCGGGAAGTCACAGTCAGCAGGCGGGGTCCTCGGGGATGCACGTGTGGATGTCCTCCTCGGGGTGGTGCATCAGGTCGCTGCGGACCCATCCCGTCACGCCCGTCCGGTCGATGCGGAGCTTGTACCAGGACTGGCCGCCCACGTACGCGGAGTCCCAGGTGGTACAGCCCCAGCCGCGGTAGGCGACGCCGTTGATGCGGGCGCCGGTCGACGGGCTGGAGCGGACGTTGGCGGCGGAGGCGGTGATGTAGCAGCCGCCGGCCGCGCTCGCGGAGGTCGCGGTGACCAGGCCGCCGGCGGTCAGCGCGAGGGCGACGGAGGCGGTCGCGGCCATGCGGGTGCGCATCTTCATGGTGATGGTCTCCTGGGTGAGAGGGGTGTTGGGAGGCTGTTCATGGGGAGCCTGTGGGCCCGGAGTGCGGGCGAACGGCGCGAGGGCGGTGCGGTGTCAGGGCCCGGCACGGTCATCTGAGGGGTGGTCCCGGCGTGCGGGACCGGGCCGCGTCGGGGCCACTCAGGCCGTGGCCGCGGCCGCCGAGGGGCGCAGGGACATGCGGGTGCTGAGCAGCAGCGTGCACAGGGCGGCGGCGAGCAGGGGTACGGCGAAGTGGCCGCCGAGGGGCCCTGCGAGGGCGGTGCCGGCTGCCAGGCCCAGGCGCATGGCGCTGGAGAGCCAGCCGACGGCCTCGGTGGAGGTGCCGGGAGGGGCCAGGGAGGTCAGGGTGAGGCTGGCCACCGTGAGCAGCGGCACGAACAGGGCGCCCGGGAGCATGGCCGCGGCCAGGAGCAGCGGGGCGGGCAGCGGGGCGAGCAGCGGGAGCCAGCAGGCCGCGTACAGGGCGGCGATGAGGGCCAGGTGGCGGGGGCGGGGGGCGGTTGAGGGCTGGAAGCGGGCGAAGAGGATGCCGCCGAGGATTCCGGCGGCGGAGAACGTCGCGGGCAGGGCGCCGGCCAGCCAGGCCGCGTTCTGCTGCTCGGCGGAGGCGATCCCGGCGACGTCGAGGGCGCCCACGGTGGCTCCGAGGAAGACCAGGGCGGCCAGCAGCGGGCGCATGGCGGGCGGGCGTAGCGCGCCGAGCCGGTCGGGGTTGCGGGATTCGGCGCGCCAGGTGCGGGCGGGGTGGGCGGTGGCGAAGGCGAGGGATCCGGCGAGGGTCGCGGCGGCGGCCAGGGCGAGGGCGGCGGCCGGGGAGACCGCGCCGGCCAGGGCGATGGCGAGGGCGGGGCCGGTGACGTAGACGATTTCCTGGGTGGAGGAGTCCAGGGTGTAGGCAGTGCGTACGTGGGCGTCGTCGGGGAGCACGGTGGGCCACAGGGAGCGCAGTCCACCCTCCAGGGGCGGGCATCCGGCGCCCGCCAGCAGGACGCACACGGCGGTCAGCGGGAGGTTGGCGGTGCCCGCGAGGGCGAGCACGCTCAGTGCCGCGGCGACCAGGCCCGCGCCGAGGTAGATGGGAAAGGGCAGGCCGCGGTGGTCGGCGATGCGGCCCAGCAGCGGCAGTCCCAGTGCGGGGGCAATGCCGTACAGCGCGGCCAGGACGCTCGCGGTGGCCAGGGAGTGGCCGTCGGCCTGCGCCGCGAGGATCAGTGCGACGGGTGCCATGCCCAGCGAGAGGCGGCCGGTGACGGAGGCGATGAGCAGGCGGCTGCAATATCGGTGGCGCAGTACGGCCCGGAAGGACGGCGGAGTGCCGGCTGGCGCAGGCGCGGGCGCGCGGGCAGGGGCAGGGGCAGGTGCGGGCGTGGGCGCGGGGTGGGTGAGGCGGCGGAAGTCGGACGCCTTCGGGAAGGGCCCCCGGGCCGGAGTCGTGTGCGCAACGGCGCGGGCCGGAGCGGGCATCGGGTGGGCCGGGCGGCGGAAGTCCGTCGCCTTCGGAAAGGGCCCGCGCGCCGAGGCGGTGCGGGGGACGTCGCGGACCTGCGCGTGGGCCATCAGCTGCCTGCCTCGGTGCGGGGGTGGGCCTGTCGGTTGAGGCCGCCCGCACGCCGAGGCGCTCATGGCTGGCGCGCGGCGTGCGGGCGGCGGCAGCGGGGTCGGGGGGCTCATCCGCTGTGTCGGCAAGCCCAACAGGGCCGTGGCCGGGCTTCAACGCCGCTTCCCCGCCTGCGGGCGGCCGTGGTGGCTGCGTCCCAGCTTCTGGTGCTGCCACCGGCGCCGTCGGTCCGCCACGTGACACCGGGCCCGGGCCCGGCCGCCCCGGGGGCGGTTCGCTTCCCAGGGCCCGCAGAAGGCGTCGCGGCTGAGGGGGCCGGGGTGCGGGCGGCTATCGGATGTGGCGGTGGCCAGGCTGCTGGCTGCCGAGGGACTCGGACTGGGCGTGTGGCAGCTGTGCGGTGGTGTCCGGGGTGTGGGAGGCGCGCCGCTGTGACTCTGCCGCGATCTGCCGGGCCCGGTCCATGAAGTGGCTGAAGGCGGCTACCGGTGGCGAGAGCGGCGTCTGTGCAGTTGCCGGGCTGGCGGTGGCCGGGGGTTGGTGGAGTAGTGCGCTGAGGGTCTCGCCGCTGACTCTGCCGTTCCTCTCCAGGAGCGCGCCGGCGGCGAGGATGGCCGCCCAGTGGCGGTCACGCAGCGCCAGGGCGGTGGTCTGCGCCTGCCGGAGCTGTTCTGGAGCTGCCCCTGTTGCCGCGGCCGCCGCGTAGTCGTGGCTCGCCAGGGCCTCCACCGCGGAGTCTCTCAACGGACTCCACAGCTGCTGCTCGTGGAGCCACCGCTGCTGGGCGGCGGCCCCTCCGTACAGCAGGGTGAGGTGGGCATCGAGCGAGTCCCACCTGAGCTCCGTGTACGCGGAGGCCTCGTCCCCGGATGTGGTCTTGGTCGGGGCGATCACGCACTCGGAGACGGAGGCCTTGCCCGTGGCCAGGGCGACGATGGCGTGCCCGGCTTCGTGGAGAGCGGTGAAGCGGCGCCAGAGGGAATCGTCGAACTGCAGGGCCTGCTCTACCGTCATGCGCCCCCGTGCTTGGGGGGCCGCTTGGGCCGGATCCTTGTCCGCTGCCATCGTCGGGTAGGGGCGGCGGCGGGTGGCTCAGCCGGCCAGGTTGACCAGTCCGTCGTTGCGGACCCATCCCTTGGTCCCCTTGGGGATCCCGGACGTGGAGCGCTGCGAGAGCTGGCTGTAGTTCCAGTCGCCCCGGCTGCACAGGACGGTGAGCTTGTCTCCTCGGTAGAGGTAGCCCTTGCTGGCGTAGCCGGTGCCCGGGCCGCTGCGGTAGTTCCAGGCGTTCTTGCTCACCGAGGCGCCGAAGTTGGGCCAGTTGACGGTGCACTGGCTGTTCTCTCCGACGGCGTGGGCGGCCGGGGCGGTGGTCACGGTCAGGGTGGCGGCCGCGGCCATGGCCAGGGCGGCGGGGACAACGGAGCGGATCGCGGTACGGCGGAGCATCGGCGGGGCCTTTCAACGGGGACGTCGCGGACGGGCGGGGCGCAGCCGATGCTGGGCGCGGTGCCCGGCCCGATCGCGGGTGTCCAGTGGCTTGTCCCGTCTGCCGGGTCGGCGACTTCGCCGGGTGTCCCGTCGTGCGGGCTCGGGCGGATGCCGGGGCCTGTGGCCGCCGCCGGACGCGGCCCGGCGCCCTCGGGACGGAGGTCCGCGGGGCGGGAGCCGGAAGGGGTTGGCGCACCGTGTTCTCCCGCCCTGCGGTGCCCACGGCCGCCATCACGCCCACGACGGCGCGGGCCGGGCGTAGATGGGATGCCCCCTTGCCGTCGACCTGCGTGGAGCCGCTGACGTGAGCGCACACCCTGCCCCGATCCCGCTGGATGCGGGTCTGGCCATCGAGGATCTGCCGTCGGACACAGCCGCGGACGTCGGCCGGCTCCACGCTCTGGCCTCTGTCATGCGCGACGAGCGAGAACAGGTGCTCGGCTTTCCCGGGAACCTCGACTTCTCGCTGGAGGAGCTCGCGCCGCTGCTCGGCATGCTGTTCAACAACGTCGGAGACCCGGACTGCCGCGATGCCTCCGACATCGGCGCCAAGCTGTACGAGCTCGCCGTGCTGGAGTACGTCACCCGTCTCGCGGGCGCGCTGCCGTCCGACGTCTACGGGTACGTCGCGTCCTCCTCCAGCGAGGCTCTCCTGCACGGGCTCGCCGCAGCCCGCCGCCGCATGCCCGACGCCCCGGTGTACGCCTCCGACCAGGCGCACTACAGCATCGGCCGTGCGTGCGAGCTGCTGCGCATGGAGCTGGTGACCGTGGCGTCGCTGCCCGACGGATCGATGGACGCCGCCGATCTGCGCCTGCAGGTCCTGCTGCGGCGCGGCACGGCCGGCGGCGCGATCGTGGCGGCGACCTGCGGGACGACGATGCGCGGCGCGGTCGACGACATCGCCGCGCTGCGTGGTGCGGCCGCCGCGGCCGGCCCGGTCCATGTGCATGTCGACGCGGCCGCAGGCGGGTTGGTCGCCGCGCACACCAGCCCGCAGCCCAGCTGGTCATTCGCGCACGGCGCCGACAGCCTGAACATCTCCGGCCACAAGATCCTCGGCCTGCCGGTGCCCGCCGGGATCTCCCTGACCCGGCGCGAGCTGATGCCGCAGGTCATGGGCGGCGAGTACGTCGGGACGGCCGACCGCACCCTGGCCTGCTCGCGCTCAGGCCTGGCGTCGCTGCTGATGTGGGCACGGCTGCGATCGCTGGGGCGCAGCGGCATGGCCGCGCTGGTGATGCGCTGTCAGGACGTCGCCGCCTACGCGGTGGACCGGCTGGAGGAGGCCGGGGTCCGTCCGGAGCGGGTGCACGGTTCGCTGACGGTCACCTTCGACCGGCCGCCCGCGTGGGTCGTTCAGAAGTGGCATCTGGCGTGTGCCGGGCCGATCGCGCACCTCGTCGCGGTCGGTCACGTCACCCGCGCGGCCGTCGATGAGCTCGCCGCCGATCTGGCCGGGGCCCGCTGGGAGGCCGCCGCGTGACGCCTGCCGTGCCGCTTCCCGCTTCCTTGCTCGCCCTGTCGGTCAAGGTCGGGGACATGATGGACCACACCCCGGAGTCCGCCTACGCGCACCTGCGCGACACCCGGCCGAGCTGGTTCCTCACCCCGCCCGGCGAGGGAGGCATCAGCATCGTGCACTGGCCGATGACCGAGGGGCAGGTCGTCTACCGCGACCAGTGGTGGATCCTGCTGCAGGACCCGGTCGTCTTCCCCGACGGAACGCCGGGCCGCTACCTGCGCATGCTTGCGCCCCATACCGACCCCGCAGTGGCCGTGCTGCCGGTGCTGGACGAGGGGAAGGTGGTGCTCATCGAGCACTTCCGGCATGCCACCCGGTCCTGGCACTGGGAGATCCCCCGCGGCGGCGGCAGTCCCGGCCTCGACGGCGAGGAGAACGCCGCCAAGGAGCTCCAGGAAGAAGTCGGCGCCTCGCCACGTGAGCTGATCAGCCTGGGAACCCTCCATCCCGACACCGGGATTCTCGCCAGCGAGGTCGAGCTGTACGCCGCGCGGATCGACGCGGTCGGCGACCTGGAGAGCGGTGAAGGGGTCCGTCGCGCGCGGACCGTCTCCTTCGCGGAGGCCGAACAGATGGCAGAAAGCGGCCGGATCACGGACGCCTTCACCATCGCCGCGCTTTTCAGGGCCCGCCGCGCGGGACTTGCCGCTTGACCGGCTGAGCAGGTACCAGGCGGCGGGGCCCGGTCCGGTGCCGGGCCGCGAGATCGAAGCAGGCGGCGCACGGGGTGAGCACGGCGAACACGGCCAGTCCCGCCTTCCCTGCCATGGCCAGCAGCGCGGCCGCCACGGTGGCCACGGTCAGCAGCCCGAGAAGAACGGCCGCCGTACCGCCGTTGCCTGTGTCGGGCCGTACGGCCACCAGGCCCCGGCCTGCCGCCACCACGGCTGCCGAGGCCGACAGCGCGGCCGCGGACCCCGCCAGTGCCATGACGGCCAGGGCAAGGCGGGGCAGACCGCGCCGGACCAACGGCGCCACCAGCAGGGTGAGGACGCGGGTCACGGCTGCATACCGAGCGGGCCGGACTGCTGCAGATTCAGGCCGTGGTCGTGGAGGACAGACGGCAGCAGCACCTGCCCTGTGGCCGGTGCCGCAGTGGCGGCCATGATCTGCTCCACCCGCCGCCGGATCGCGTCCTCGTCCAGCCCGGCCTTGAGACTCTCCCCCACGGGCAGATGAGGGACGACGGTGTCCCGCACTGCTGTCAGGAGGGCAAGCTCGCCGGGGGTCGCCTTCCGCCGGTGCGCCGGGATGGGCTCCTGCTGCAGATAGCTGATCTGCCCGTCCAGAGCCGTCAGCGCCCGCTCGTGGGTTCCGAAAGCATCGGCCAGACGCCGCGCGGGCACCTGGAGCGCGATCTCACGCAGGTCTCCTGGCACCTCGTGGGGAACGGATAGGGGGGCGGCCAGGCGGCCCAATGCATCGTGGACCATGTCGATCCGGCCCTGCCACGCGGTCAGGTAGACGGACTCGGCATGCAGCCGCTCCGGGTCGGCGAAGTACGCCGTGTCGTCCTCGGCCGTCGCCGCGGCGCGGCGCGTCGAGACCGCTTCCAGGGCGTGACGGGCGGTGAGCGAGACCTGCCGCCATGCCTGTGCCGGTGCGCTGGCCTCCAGCGAACGGGCGGGCGCGGGAAACACGTTGCGCAGCAGATCCGCTTCCTCGGTGCGTCCGGAGTAGAAGGCGGCGGTGTAGGAGCGGACGGTCTGACGGGCCTGCGCCAGCTGGGCGGTGCGGGCCGCGTCGAGAGCCGGGCCGGGAGCGTGGAGGGGGCCGCCGGCTATCCGGAGGTCGCGAAGGTGATCGCTGATGTCGGGCTCGAGGACGGCGCGCAGCTGCTGCGCGGGGGCGTCGCGCAGCGCGATCTGGTCGAGCAGCCAGTCCGCTCCCGCCCTCAAAGCGGGGACGGCCGCAGCCAGGGGCTGGATGGTCCTCCAGTCCGCGACCAGGTCGGCGCGGGTGCGGTGCGGTGCGTGCATCCGGTCGATCAGGTCCGCGAGCTTCAGGCTGGTGCGCACGATGAGCTCGTCCGTGGCCGGGCCGTCGTCGCCCGCGAGCTCGCGGGCGGCGGAGAGCACAGCGGTCAGGGGGACATCGGCCAGCGCGCGCATGTGGCAGGTCCAGGCGGCGGCCGCGGCCGCCCATCCCGCCTCCATGCTCTGCGGCCCCGGGGCGAAGCGGCGCGAGAACCAGCGGCTGATCGCCTGAAGGAGCTCGGCGTCGCCGGACGCGGAATCCCGCAGCAGGCGGGCCGCCAACTCGCCGGGCGTGTGCTCGGCCGGGGCCTGCCCGGTGGTGACCAGGGCCAGTTGCCCCTCTCCGTCGTCCAGCTCCAGCCACCTCAGCAGAGCCTCGCGCCGCCCCTGGCAGACCTGCAGAACGGATACGCCCTCCCCCGTCGACCGCGTACGGAGCAGGCCGGTCTCCCCCACCACGGGTGCCGGTGCTTCCTCCCAGGTGACCAGGTCGAGACCGGTGTCGGTCTCGACCAGAGCGACGGCATCGGGTCCGGCGGCGGCCAGGAGAGAGGACAGGTCCTCGGGCAGGGGGGAGGTGGGCTCGCTCATCGAGGGACTTTCTGCTCGGCGGTGGGGGCGCCGCGCGGGTCCGGGAACGGGCGGCTGGCCGCAGCATGCCCGCGATCATCAACGCCCTGCGCACTCCAGCCGGGTTCTCCCGTCCGGCGGGAGCACCCGACGCGGTATTGGCGGATCCGTCCCGCCGGGCGGGACGCACCCGCCGTGGCCCCACACTGACGAAGGCCTGCTCGCCCAGCCGGTTGCCCGGTAACCGCGAGGGCGCCGCCCCGGTGAACATGGGCAGAACTGCGACAGGCAGGGGCCGTACCCGCGATAGTGCTGAGGTGACTGCACCCCACCCGCTCGAGACACCCGCGCGCCGCCGACGGCACGCGCGACTGATCGCCACCCTCGCCGAACTGATCGGCGACTGCGCCAACGCCGCCGGCACGGTGTACAGGCCCATCGCCAACGCCGCACCGGAGCAGGGCGACGTGCCTTTCAACCTGCTGCCGATCGTCGTGCTCGGCGCGGCCGCCGGCCCCCGGCTGGATGCCGCCAGGCAGGAAGATGCCGCGCGCTGGCCGGACGCCGTGGCCCGGGAGGAGACGGAGGGGCAGCGCACCTTCGAGGCCCGGTGCGCGGCCGCCGAAGCCGATCAGGTCCTCGTCGATGCGGTACTCGGCCCGGTCGAAGACGACCTTCCCGGACCGGGCGCGATCGCGCTTCCGACCGCCTCGCAGTCAGCCGCCATGGCGCTCCCCGCGATCAGCGCGGACTTCCTCGCCTCGTTCTTGGACGATCCCGAAGCCGCGATCGGTCTGGTGAAGGCAGCGACTTCCACGGGTGAGTTCACGGTGGGGCAGATCCTCGACGATGCGGTCGATACCGCTGTCCTGGCCGGGCTGATGATCCTGCGCGGGCTGCAGAATCCGACCGATCCGAGCGCGGCGGCGGAAACCTGCTTGATGGCCACCCGGCAGTTCACCCAGGCGGTCATCGTGGCGTCCGCCGACCTGGCCGACGTCGCCGTCTGACACCTGCCCGCGTTCAGCGGCCCTGGCGGGGACTGCGGCGGGGACTACCCGCGCCGCTTCGGGACGGCCGCACTGCATCGCGGCCGGAGTCGGCGACGGCACCGGCAGAGGAGAACAGGCCCATCACGTCCGGCCGGCCCGCAGCGGGGACCTGCGCGGCGGGCTTGACCGTTGCGGGCCGGGCGGGAGCGGTGGCGCGGGCAAGGATGCGGGCGTGCGGGATCAGCGGTGCGCAGCTCTCGCAGACTTCCTCGACGATCCAGACCTGCCCGACACTGGGGTCGTGGCGCAGGACCATCACGACGGAGCCGGCGCAGTGCACCTTGTGTGCGGCGTGCGCGTCGCAGCGCTGGGAGCGGCAGTGACAGGAGGCGTTCGGACGGACAGTGGCCGCCTTGGCGTGAGCGGCCGCGTGCTGGGCGGCGAAGCGGCGCAGGGTCGCCAGGTCGCGAGAGCGGGCCGGCATCCGGCAGGTCGCGGTGCAGGTCACGGTTGCCGAGCGGTCGGTATGGCCGGTGAGCCGGACCGTCCATCCCCGCCCGGGGATGCGCACGGTGGTGGAGGATTCGCTGTTGGCGGTCGTCACGCGGCTGTCCGTTCTCGCTGCTCGATGGTGAGTTCGAGGACCACTATGTGCCACCTGCATGCCGTTGAGGCCACAGGTTTTCTCCCCGTGGGGGTGTGTTCCCAAGCGGTGAGTCAGCTCTTTCAGGGTGCGTCCCACCAGGCGGCAAGGACCCGGTGCACGACGGGCAAGAGGACGCACCGCTCGCACAAACAGCACGTGCCGCACGGGCTGACCGCGAGGCCGTCGGCTCCGGGCGGGGCAGGCGAACGGCCCTCGGCCGAGGAGCGCCGGGGGCCTTCGCCTGTGCCTGGGCGCAGTTCACGCACACGCCGGGCAGACGCTGTTCATGAAGGACCGGGCCAGGTTCTTCTGTACGGTCCGCGCGGGTCTGCTGCTCGCGCGGGGATTACGGCTGGTTCTCCACGACCGGAAGGCTGACGTGGGGGTGCTCGACTTCCACGCAGATGTCGTCCTCGGCACGCAGGTATTCGGCAACCTGTTCGGCGATCGCCACGGAGCGGTGCCTGCCACCCCTGCAGGCGACCGTCACTTTCACCAGACGGCGGCGTGGCTCGGCGTAGCCGTATAAGACGGCCCTGGTGGTGTCCATGATCTCGTTGATCACCCGGTTCGCGCCGGGCGTCGTCAGGACGTGACTGCGGACTTCGGGCTCCAGGCCGGTCCGGTAGCGCATCGCCGGGTCGTGGTGCGGGTTGCGCAGGCGGCCGCCGATGTCGAAGAAGAGGCCGTCGCCGATGAGTTCGACTGTGCCGGGGTGGAGCGTGCCCGCGGACTGCAGGACGACCTGGACAAGGCCGTTGTTCTCGGTGTGGTTTCGGGTCATGCCTCCATCGTTGGCCCGGGCCGGACCGGGCGGAAGGAGTTGCCTGTTGCCTCTTCCTCATGTGCGCGGCAAGTCCAGCTCGTGAGCCGCCCGTGGGGGCGCCGTGAGTACGATTGGTGCTGCGGTGCTCGACGCACCGCGTCCCCCGCGCGGTAGGCGGGGTGGCACGCCCACGGCTTCGGTGGGCCCAGGGCCCGGCACGGCTGCCGGGGTGAGGATCGCAGCCCAGCAGGGCCCTCTGCCGCGAGCAGAGGGCCGGATCGCTGACATCGTCACCCACCCTGCGCGGAGACCCCCATGGACACCACGTTCAGCAAGCCGCTCGACGCCGGCCGTACCGCATACGTCACTCCCCTAATCACCGTCTTCGGGGCGGTCAGCTACGAGGCCGTCGACGGTGACGGCCAGCGGATCGCCAGTGGCTGGCTGGAGGACGCCGCTCAGCGCGGCGTTGCGGAAGAAGACATGCCCGCCGGGTGCACACATCTCATTCCCGCGTTCCCGAAGCCGCTGTGGTTCACGCCCGAGGAGGCCGCGCGGCTGACCGCCCTGGGAGAGACGGCCAAGGCCGCCTTCGACGCCTCGGCCGAAGGGCAACAGCTCGACGAATGGCGTCGGGACCAAGCGGAGCGGACAAGGGAGCACGCCGCCCGCACGGCCGTCCTGCACTCCCCGCAGGGCAAGACCCTGATGGCGCGGCGCGCCCGGCTCGTGAGCGCGGCGGCCGCCGCGCTCGACACTGACTCGGAGCAGCGGGCTCGCGCCCACGACGACGAGGGCGGCGACCCGGGGGCCTACTACCGCGAGCAGCAGCCCGGGAACGAGGCGGCCTACGAACAGGCTTGTGACGCGCTCGCTGCGTTCGACGCCGATCACCCGCAGATCATCGCGGCCCTGAAAGAGCAGGAGGCCGCCGACGTACGCCGCCGTCTGGAGTTCGACTGACCTCGTGCGTCCCCCCGCCAGCGGTAGGGATTCACATCGAGATTGGTCGCCTCCTTCTCCAGGTCAGGAACGGTGGCGGAGGCGGTCCAGATCGGCGTCGAGAACGGCGAGGTCGGGGTGATCCCGTAGCTGCTGCTCGCGCGCCCAGTGGCCGAGGTCGGCCTTGTGAGCACTGCCCACGTCGTCGATGGTGGTACCGGTAAGCATCGCGAGGGTGTCCAGGTCGGCGCTGTCGAGCCCGATGTAGCGGTTGGCAGGGGCGTAGCTGGCTGCGATGTCCGCCGCGCACGCGGTGCCGGCCGCGGTGAGGTGCTCGCGGAGCCACCTCCGAAACGGGGTTTCCTGGTGCCGCCAGTCGGGGTCGTAGTTGTCGTACTCGGGGTCGTTGTAGCCGGGGCCGATGGCGGGCATGGCCAGTCCTCTCCAGGGGTCAGTGGTACAGGGGCTTCGTGGTGGCGCCGGTCCGGGCAGACCGGCATCCCGGACAAGCGGGCGGGATGCCGGTGTGCGCAACTCCACCTCTTGTTGCGTGTAGTTGGCCTCCTTCCCGTTCTCCTACGCCTGGCCTTCTGCTCGCCTACACTCGCTACCCGGTCCGTCGTGAAAGGGAGTGCCGTGCATCAGTACGACCCGGCGCGCTGGGCATCCGGCGACACTCCGATCTACGCGTCCCTCATCCGGGAGCGAGGGGACGTGCCCGCGGAGGCCAAGCGGGTCGCGGCGCAGCTGCTCGCCGAGACCGGCCGGGCCATTGACTTCCGGTCGGTGCGCACCCTCTGAGCAGAAGGGACCGGCCGCCCGGAGCGGCCGGTCCGGACGGCGTCAGGCGGTGCGGTGGCGCATCGCGATCACGGTGCAGTCGTCTCGGTAGCCGTCGGCGTCCTGTGCGGCGGCCGCGACCAGGGCGCTGGCCAGGGCCTGCGGATCGGCGGCGTGCGTACGGCACAGCTCCGTCATCTCCGCCGCGTCCACGTGGTCGGGGATGCCGTCCGAGACGAGCAGGACCAGGTGGTCTTCCGGGATCTCCGCGACGCTGCAGGTTCCCCAGCCGGCCTGTGCGAGGCCCAGCCGGGAGCAGTCGTCGTAGACCGCGGTGAGGTCGGGGGCGAAGCCGCGCCGGGTCCTCAGGTAGTTGGCCATGGTCATGTCGGTGGTCACCAGGGTGACCGTGCCGTCGTTGACGGAGTAGACGCGCGCGTCGCCGATCCAGTACACGGCGGTGGTCCGGTCCGGCTCCATGCTCACGTACACGGCGCTGGTGTGCGGCACCGTGTCGTGGGCCTGCGCCATCATCCCAGCGGTGGTCAGCCCGGCCAGGCCGCCTTGGACCATGCCCATCTGCGTGATGACCGCGGGCACGGTCGCGGCGTAGCGCACGGCCTCCTTGCCGTGGCCTGCGCTGTCGACGACGGCGGCCGTCACACGATCGCCTCGCCGCTGGTAGTCCGCACCGTCCGCATACGGCGGCTCGGTGCCCGGCCGCCGCGCCACTCCCACAAGCACGGCCCCGGTGGGCGCCGTCGGGTTGGTCGTCTTCGTCACCGCTGTGTCTCCTTCGCCTCCACGGGGCCCGGAGTGGCCCCGCTGTGAGTACGGGTGGGAGCACTGGAGAGGCAAAGAACGTGCTACTTCACGAAACTGGGGCTGGTGGGACGTGTGAGGCGGCGCTACTCACCCTCTTCCTCCCGGTGGATGAAGACGTAGCGGCCCGTGGGCCGGTCAAGGACCAGGACGAGCGGTTCGGAGGCCGACGGCGCCTCTTCCAGATCCGTGACGACCCAGTCGGAGTCTTCGGCTCCCGCCGGGTCGTTGGGGCGCGGTCCCAGGCTGTGCGGAATCGACGCGGCCACGAGCGTGTCATCCGGGAGGCCGGCCAACGCCGCCCGCAGCTGCCCGACCGTCCATGCCGCGACCCTGTGGTGGTAGCCCTCCGAGTCGATGCGACGCGTGCTCATCTGCCCCTCTTCCTCTTCCCCATCGCGCCGAAGCGCCTGTGCCACTGACCCCAACGAACCGCTCCTGAAATGGACGCCGCAAGCAGGAACCGGTCAGCTCGCCGCGCCAGGACGGGCCGTCGGGTGCGGGGGCCGGATGAGGACACGCGGGTTGAGAGGCCCGGGGGTGAAGCCTCGGCGGAGGTAGGCGCGGTGGGTGGCCGGGCTGCTGGCCACGACGACCAGCCCTGCCTGGTGGGCGTCGGCCAGGTGCAGCGCCTGGTGGACGAGGCGGCCGGCTGAGACGGGGTCGTTGTCGTGGCCGGCGAGGTTCCCGGCTTCCCACCAGGTGCCTTCGGTGTGTGCTCGCAGGTGCCGGCGGGTGGCGGTGAGGGAGGTGAGCGCGCGGGTGTGCTGGAGCAGGTTGCCGGTCTCCACGAGCAGGGAGAGCGTGATGCCGAAGCCGAGCACGGCGATGGTGAGCGGCCAGGTGTGGCTCTTCAGGGCCCAGGCGGCGGCCTCCAGGGGAAGCCAGATCCACGCGAGGTGGGCCGCGAGGCCTGCGGTGAGGACGGCCGTGCAGGCGGCCCGGCGGGTCCAGGGGACGCGGGGGCCGGTAACCGAGACGGTGGCGGTGCCGTGGGCGAGGAGGCGTCCGGCGGCGTGCTGGGTGGCGAGGGTGAGTAGCCACAGCCAGCAGGCGGCGGGCCGGGTCAGCGGGTGCAGGGGCGGGGGTCCGAGGCGGCGCTGGAGGAGGGCGGCGAGGCGGGGCAGGTCGCGCCAGCGTGGCCTCAGATGGCCGGGCAGGTGCAGCTGGAGGGTCATCGGTGGTCCGTTTCAGCGGGTCGGGCGCTGCGGGCCCGGGCGGTTGTTGTCCGGCCGGGGATGTTCGTGGAGCGGGGAGGTCGGGGGCAGGAGCTGGGCCCGGGCCGCGGCGGTGCGCTCTCGCATCTGCTCCAGGCGGCGTGCGACGCGGGCGTGGGTGTAGAGGTCGATGGCGTCGGTGAGGTGGTCCCATTCCTCGCCCGCGAGGCCTTCGGGGCGGGGGCCGAGGATGTCGGGTCCGGCGCGGTGGTGGCGGCGCCGGTAGTCGGACAGGGCGCTGATCAGCCTGGTGAAGGTGCGCTGCTCGTCCTCGTCGTCCTCGCCGGGCGGGGTGATCTCCTCCATCCACCCCTCGGGGGCGCTTTCGCCGGCGAGGGCTGCGGCCAGTGCGGTGCGGGCGAGCTTGGCGTCGAGGGCTCCGTAGCTCAGGGGCGCGACGCCGAAGGGATCGCGCAGCGCCGGGTGTGCGGGCAGGGGTCCGGCCGGGGGCGGGGTGTCGAGGTGGTCGAGGGCGGCCGCGAGGACCTGGTGGGCGGGCGCGCCGGGGGGCGGGAGGTGCCCGGAGGGGCGGCGCCGTCCGGTGAGGGCGCGGATGCGTGCGTCGAGGTCGTCCCAGTCGGCTTGCTGGTCGGGGTCGGCCGGGCGCGGGCCCAGGCCGGGGACGCCGGTGATGGCGTGGCGGGTGCGCCACAGCTCCACCAGGGCGGCGGTGGTGGCCCAGGCGTGGCGGCGGCGCGGTGAGCGGGTGGAGGGCGGCGGGCCCAGTGGCCGTGCCCAGGCGGGCGGGTCGGCGGCGAGGGTGTGGCCGCGGTCGGCGAGCGAGCGGGCCAGGATGCGGTGACGTTCAGCGAGATGGGTGCGCCAGTGGGCAGGGGTGTCGGGGTGGGTCAGGGCGTGGGAGTCGGCGACCCAGTCGGGGATCTCACGGTGGACGCGGGCGGGCGGGGCGTGGTCGGGCAGGCGTTCACGCAGGCGCAGTTCGGCGTCGATGCGGGCGCCGGCGGCGTGGGCGCGCGTGAGGGCGGCCCGGGCCCAGGCCTGGCGCTGGTCGGTGGCGGCACGCTGCTTGGCGGCCTGGAGGCGGGCGGCGGTCAGTGACTGGCCGCTGCTGTGGGGGCGGTTGGGGGAGCGCTCGCGCTGGTAGTCCTCGCGGGCGCGGTCTCGCCAGGTCATCGCGCGGCGCAGCTGGGTCTCGGCGGTCAGGGCGGTGATGGTGGCCCGGGCCGCGTCCGAGAGGGGGCGGCCGGTGGCGGCCGCGCTGCGTACCTGGGTGCGGACGGCGGCCATCTGGGAGGCGAGCTCGGTGCGGGTGAGGGGGCCGAGCGGCCGCTCGGTCCAGGCGGGGTGGGTGGTCGCGCGGCGGGTGGTGACGGCGGTGGGCAGGTGGGTGAAGGCGGCATCGGCGGCGCGCAGGGCTTCGTTGGCGGCGGCGCGGTGGCTGGCAGCGAGCTGCTTGAGATGGTCGAGCTGGGCTGTGGTGAGAGCGGCGAGGGCGCTGTCGCGGGCGGTGTTGCGGGCTTCTTCGGCGTCGGTCAGGGCTTCGCGCAGCCACCATGTCAGGAGGGCGGCGACGTCGTCGGCTTCGGTGAAGGAGAGCCTGCGGGTGGCGCGGGTGAGGAGGCGGGGCAGGGCGAACCCGGCGCGTTCGGCGTCGTGGAGGGCGCGGATGAGGGCGGGGTAGGCGTCGGCGGCCAGGAACATCGCGGCCCGGTCGGTGCCCAGGATCTGCTCGAGGACGCCGGTGAGGCGGGCGGCGGTGGCGCGTTCGGTGACGTCGGCATACTCGGCGGACAGCTGCCCGGGGCTTGCGATGTCGCGCTGCAGGGCGGCGATGTGCTCGGTCGCGGTCAGCTGGGCACTGCGGCGGGCGGCGACGGCGGCGAGGACGTCGTCGAGGTGGTCGCCGTCGTCGATGGCCATGTAGAGGCGGTTGGTGCGCCGTCCGCGGGTCAGCTGTACGTAGACACCCTCGCGGTTGGAGCGGGCGGAGGCCAGTGCGTGGGAGGTGTCCACGGTCATGCCCTGGGCGCGGTGGATGGTGGAGGCGTAGCCGAGCTCGGTCTGGGTGGTGAGGTAGTCCGCGGGCAGGGTGATGCGGCCGCGGTGCTGGGTGTGGCGGACGACCGCGGCGCCGTCGGCCAGGAGTTCCTCGATGACCCAGGTGTCGCCGTTCTTCACGAAGTCCTTGCCGCCGCGCACCGTCATGCGGCGCCGGTTGAGGCGGGTGACGATGATGTCGCCGACGTGGGCGCGGGATCCGGTGCGCAGCAAGGCCCACCGGCTGGTGTCGAGGTCCTGTCGGTCGATGTGCCAGGCCTGGGCGCGGTGGTTGAGGTCGGTGACGGTGAGGTTGTCGGCGGCGGTCATCAGCGAGGCCAGGCCCCGGCTGATGTCGTGGGCCCACGCGGTGAACACCGCGTCGCACATCGCCTCGTGCCGGCCGGCGACGATGCGGCCCTTGCTGCGGTACCAGTCGAACACGGTGCGGGCCTGCTCGCCGTCGCGCAGGATGAGGGAGGCATCGCCTTCGCCGGGGGTGGTGAAGCGGTGCAGCCGGTCCAGTTCGACGGTGGCGCCCGCCTGCGAGATCAGGCGCAGCGCTCCGCCGGCTTCGACGGCGGCGAGCTGGTGCGGGTCGCCCAGGAGGCGGACGACGGCTCCGGCGGCGGCCGCGTCGGCGAGGATCCGGTCCAGGAGAAGGGTGCCGGCCATGCCCGCTTCGTCGACGAGGACGACGTCGCCCGGGCGCAGCGCGAAGTCGGCGCCGACGCCGTGGCCGTCGGCGGCCTGGCCGCGCTGGTGGAGCCAGGAGTGCAGGGTGTGGGCGCGCCGCCCGAGGTCAGTGGCGAGGACCTGGGCGGCGCGGGAGGACGGCGCGAGGGGGATCAGGCGGCCGCCGGCGGCGTCCACGGCGGCTGCGGCCAGGCGCATGGCGGTGGTCTTGCCCGCTCCGGCGGGGCCGAGTCCTGCCAGCAGCAGCCGGTCGGACAGGACGAAGGAGGAAGCCAGGGCCTGCTGTCCGGCGTCCAGGGGGCCTTGGTGGAGGGTGGCTGTGCGGGCGAACGTGCCGTGCGCGACGGGCGGGATGACCCGCGTACGAGCCCCGGCCAGCAGGCGGTGCTCGGCGGCCAGGAGCGAGTGGGTGGTGTAGGTGGCCGAGCCGATGGGCCGGTAGATGCTGGAGCCGTCCGGGCGCAGCAGGTCGGGGTGGGAGGGGTTGATCTCGGGCGGAGTGATGTCCAGGCAGTCGCCGTGTGCCAGGACCCGGTCGGTGATCTCCTCGGCGAGGTGGGGTGCGGCGGCTGCCCCGCACAGGGTCCGCATCAGGTAGCGGCGCGCCTCGGCCAGGACATGGCGGCGCCGGAAGGTGGTGCGTCGCTCGGTCACGGCCGCCAGCACTTCGCCGGCGGCGGCGGTGACATCGAGGACCGCCTCAGCAGGCAGTCGGGCGCCGGGGGCCAGGGCCGCGGCCTGGGCGGCGGTGAGCAACTCCTCGACGGTGGTGCGGTCGGTTGCGGCGATGGCCCGGCGCCGCCAGCGGGCCAGCAGGTCGTCCAGGGAGCGGGCTTTGCCCTTGGGCGGGCGGGTCATCAGCGTGGCCCGCTGCTGCAGGCGGATCCGGGCGGTGGTGTCGGGCTGGCGGCCGTAACGGCGCCGGTAGTCGTCGAACAGGGACTCGGCCATGGTCCGCACGGCCCCCGACCTCTGCGCGAACTCGGCCCGGATCCGCGGGTCGATGCCGACGATCCGCATGACCGGCCGCCTGCCGGGCGTGACCACCACCTCCTCGGCGGCCAGCCCCAGACGGTCGCAGATCAGCTCCAGTGAGCGCTGGTTGAACAGCTCGCTGGCGGCGACGATCTCGCGCAGCAGCAGCCGCGAATCCAGGTTCCGCCACCGGCCGTCCGGGCCCTTCACACGCGGACTGATCACCACGTGTTCGTGGAGCATCGGATCCCCGGCACGCGATTCGTAGTGGAGGTAGACCGTCGCCATCAGCGCCGGCTCGGCCCGCTGCTGGGCGATCCCGCCCGGGCCGGTGCGCACCGCCAGCGCCTGCTCCTCCAGCGATGCCAGGGACTCCGACCGCGCCTGGGCCAGCACCTCGAGGACGATGCGCCGTACCTCGGGACTGCCGAGCGCGAACAGCAGCGAGAGCTCTTCCGAGGCGAAAGCCAGGTCCCAGCCGGTCACCGCACGGCGCCGGCTCCCGGTCCGCGCGGCCAGGTACCGGCCGAGCTCCTCCCCGTCGGCCGGTTTCCGGTGGTACTCGGTTTCGAAGGCGAGCGCCGCGGTGCGGTGGGTCAGCTCGCGGCGCTCTGACTTCGTCAGCGGCCGGCACAGCCGCTCGGCCGCGAGGTCGAGGACCTCCTCGATCTGCTTGTCCAGCGGGGACTGATCGGACAGCCGGGGCACGGCCGGCCCCAGCTTGGCCGCCTTGAGTGCCTGGCGGGGCGAGGCTCCCCTGGCCAGTTCGGCCGCGATCAGCTCCTCGGCGTCCGGGTGCATGCCCAGGCCGAACAGCGCCCGCATCTGCGGCTCGGTGACCTGACCGGCCAGCCCCAGCGCGGCCGCGGCCCGCCCCGTCCACACACCGGCCGGGACGCCCGGCTGGCTCGAGGACACGGCCGGCCCACCACCGTGGACCCCGTCGCCAGCGGCGACGTTGCTCCGGTAGTAGCGGTAGTTCTCGGCCGTCACGGCCGCCCCGGTCATCCCCACCCCGGCAGTCGACCAGCCCGGCAGGACTCCGGAAGGCACCAGGCGGGTTCCTCCCAAGGGCTTGGAAGGCAATCGCCCCAGCCGTTCCGTCCGGCGGGAAATCCAGCCCCGCGAGGGGTGGACGGGCCAAAAGTGCCAGAGGTGTGCTGCGCACCAACGGCCATCAACCGGAGACCGGCCTCACCCCCACCACCACCGACCGGACACACCGCTGCCACGCCCGGGCCAGCACTACGTACGACAGGACGGGGAGCACCGAAGTCGTGACCCTGGCTGTGCTGTGCCCGTCTCCGGCTCCGTGCTGGCTGGAGGGGCTTGTCCCGTGAGCGGGACCGGGCGGGGCGACAGGAGTGCTACGGGGTGGGACGCGGGCGGCCGGGGCCGGGCCGGGGCGTGGCGGCGTATCCAGACTGGCGGCAGGTGGGTCCGCGCCCGGCGGGCCCCTCTTGGCCAGGAGGTGGCGTGTGGCAGCGAGTAAGAGCAAGGCGCGGGGCGGCAAGGAGCTTATGGCGCGGCGTAGCGCGGCGTTGGAGCGGGCTGCTGTGCGGGTGGCGGCGGAGCGGGAGGCCGCGGCGCGGGCGGAGGAGGAGCGGCTGGCGCGGGAGGCGGAGTTCGACGAGCTGGCGGCGGACTTCGAGTTGGCGCGGGAGGACGAGGACCAGGTCGCGGCCGAGGTGGAGGCGGAGCTGCGGCTGGTGCGCGAGCGCGGGCAGGCGCGGATCCAGGAAGTGCGGCTGGTGGCGGCGCGGGTGGTTGTCGCGATGGGTGACAAGGGCGAGACGGTGGCCGGGTGCGCGCGCCGGTTGGGGGTGGGGGCGGAGCGGGTCAAGGAGCTGCGCCGGTTGGGCCGGGAGGAGGGGGGTGGCGGTGAGGACGGGGACTCGGACGCCGTGGACACGGCGGGTGGGGTGGTCACCGGCCAGGAGGCGGGCGGGAGGCGGAAGGCGGACGGGGCCTCGACACGGGAGCGGGAACCGGGCCCGGGGCCGGGGACGGGGGTGACGGGCGCGGCGGGGGTGTCTGGGGAGCGGGGGGTGCCGGTGGCTGCTGCTCCCCCGCTGCCGGCCGGGCCGTCGGCGGCTGGTGCGCCGGTGTTGCCGGGTGGTGAGCGGGTGTTGTAGCGGGGCGCCGGTGACTGAGCGGGGTGTGGGAACGGCAGCGGCCCCGGCTGCCGCGGGAGGGGTGCGGCGGCCGGGGCCGAGTCGTCGGGGCGGGGGGTGGGTTACTGCCAGGGGGCGGCGGGACGGCGCGGGGCCGGGGCCGGCTGCTGGGCCTGGGGCTGGGCCTGGGGTGCGGTGGGCTGGGGCCAGGGCGCGGAGTGCTGGGGCGGTGCAGCCTGGTGGGGGGCGGCCGCGGCCGGTGCGGAGTGCTGGCCGGACGCGGGGGCGGGGGCGGGGGCGGGGGTTCGGTAGTAGACGGTGACGGGCGCGCCGTCGGCGACGTGGATGCGCTCGTGG
This sequence comes from Streptomyces sp. NBC_01298, assembly GCF_035978755.1. Classification (NCBI taxonomy): domain Bacteria; kingdom Bacillati; phylum Actinomycetota; class Actinomycetes; order Kitasatosporales; family Streptomycetaceae; genus Streptomyces; species Streptomyces sp. NBC_01298. Next base: position 303,902 of record NZ_CP108415.1, on the reverse strand, counting down.
ATGCCGGGCGGGGTGAGGACGAAGACGACGGTGTCGTCGCGCAGGGTCCGGGTGCGGATGAGCGGCGGGGGGAGGGTGACTTCCTCGGTGATGCCGGTGCTGGGGTCGGTCTCGGGGACGGTGATGCGGTCGACGAGGGTGAACAGGCCGTCCAGGGCGGCGAGGTCGTTGATCGTGGTCTGGTGCTGCACAGGGGCTCCCCTTTCTACGTGGCGGGTACGGGTGCGGGCGGTGGCGGCGGTCTGGTCGCGACGGTAGACGCGGCGGCGGGGGTGTGCGGGGGTGGTGGGCGGCCGGGTGTCGGGGGGTGGGACGCGGGCTGGGGTGGCGGGTGCTGGAGGCGGGAAACGCGCGTCGGCCCCGCGCCTGCCGGTGGTGTCCGGGAGGCGCGGGGCCGGGCTGAGGGTGGGGTGGTGACGGCTACGGGGTGGTGGCGGCGCGGAAGGTGTGCAGGTCGAGCGTGTCGTCGGTCAGGGTGAGGGTCAGGGTGTTGTGGCCGTCGTGCTTGGCGTTGATCAGGTCGGAGTGCAGGCACTCCCTGGTGGCCGGGTCATGCAGAGGAAGGGCGTGGATGATCCCGTCGTCGGCGCCGAGGACGCCGGAGGCGTCGTTGCCGTCACCGGGGCCATACCCGCGGGCGTAGGCGTCGTCGGGGGCGCCGGTGTGAGTGGAGTTGCCGGTCAGGTAGGTGCCGGTGCGGTCACGCAGCCACCACAGGGCGGCGTGGACGCTCTCCTCGTTCAGGCACTGCTCGTAGGTGGGGCGCAGCGTGTGGCTGGGGGCGAGCATCGAGTGGGTGGCGACGGCGACGACCTCGTCGAGGGCGAACGTGAACTTGGACATGGGCGGGGCTGCCTTCCGGTCGGGGGTCCGGGTGTCCCGGACGGGTGCGGTGGGCAGCACGGTGCGCGGGCGGGGTGCAAGCGCGGCAAGAAGACGGAGGCGCGGCCGGCCGGGGGCGCTGGTGGGCCCACGGCCGGGCGGGGCGTGGCGCGTTGGCGAGCCCTGGGGGCCGGGCGTGCGGCGGCCCCGGCGCCGCCAGGAGCGGGGGCCGGGGCCGAGGCGGGTAGTGCCAAGCGGTCCGGGATGAGGCGCCCCGGGTGGGGTGGCAGGCGCCGGTGTTGGTGTGGCGGGCGGGGAGGGTCAGGGACGCGGTGTGGCGGCCGGGGGCGTGGTGGGCTGCGGAGCGCGGTCCAGTTTGAAGGCGAAGCAGCGGGGGACCTCGTGCCGGTGGTAGTGGCGGGGCGGGTACCCGTTGTGGAAGTCGACGAGGACGCCTGAGTTCTCCACGGCGGTGACCGTGCCGGTGGGCCAGTGGCCGGAGGCGAGCCCGTCATAGGTCAGCCGGTCGCCCACCCCTACGGGGGCCTGGAGCTCTCCGCCGGTGTACCGCACGTAGCGGACCAGCACCTTGGGGGTGTTGGCGGGTACCTGCAGGGCCCGCTCGGTGAGCGTGTCGGTCAGGTGCTCCTGGATCAGGGCGTACAGCGGCTGGGTGCGGTACGAGTTCTGCGGGTCGTAGACGCCCCGGGCCAGGCGCTCGAAGAGGGGGCGCAGGTGTCCGGCGTCCGGGGCGAGGCGGGCGAACGCGAGCCGGAGGCCCTCGTCGTCCAGGGTGGGCGGGTAGCCCCGGTTGTCGGCGTCGGCGAGCAGGGTGTTGGCGCACTCGCGGGCGGTGTCGGCCGGGTGGAGGGGCGCGCCGGGGGCGGCGTCGAGGATCGTGCGGCAGTCGGTGCAGGTTGCCGGGGCGTCGGTGAGCTGGGCGGGGTCGAACAGCGTGTACGGCTTCACGACCGTGTAGCGGGTGGCGTCGCAGGCGACGTCGATCAGGGCGTCGGTGTGGGAGTTGAACAGGGCTTCGTGGATGCGGCCGTTGAGGCCGGTGACGTTGCGACGGTCCATGTGGTGCTCCCCTTGAGGTACGGGTCTGGTGGCGTGGTCCGAGCCGGGGCGGTGCGGCTGCTTGGTGTCCGTACGGTGGCCCGGGAGCCGGCAAGCCTCACAAGCGGAGCCGTCACCGATGGGGGTGTCCCGGGCGGGCTTCCGCACGGTGCACGGCGCGGGCCCGGGACGCTCGGGGGGCGGGCCCGGCCGCCGTGCGGGGCTGGGGGCGTGGACATGGAAAGCCCCGGGCCGCTGGACGCGGGCCCGGGGTCGCGGGGGCGGTGCGGCTGCTCAGTCGGACAGGTGGAGGTTCTCCCAGGGTCCGCCGTCGGTGCGCCGGACCAGGTAGACGCCGGGCCACACGGTGCATGCCGTACGGCCTGGCGGCGGCGCCGACTCGGCGCTGAAGCCGGTCGGGCGTGGGTCGGGGGACGTTCCCGACGGGGGGCGGGGTGGGGGCGCAGCGCGGTATGGGATGGGGCGGCAGGCGGGTCGCGGCCGGCCGGGTTACAGGACGTTGCCGTCGCAGTCAGCGTGGCCGTCGGCAGTGACGTGGGCGCCGAAGCAGTCCTCGTGCCCGTCCCCGGACTGCGCGTCGGCGGTGTTGCTGGCCTCGACCAGGGCGGTGAGCTGTTCCTCGGTGGGGTAGTCGTCGAAGCTCTCGGTCTCGGTGAGAAGGTCGCCGGTCTCGGCGTCGATCACCTCGAAGCTCAAGCCGGGGTGGTCCTTCCACGTCAGGCGGTGCACTTCCACGCGGCGGCCGTGGATGGTGTGCTCGCCGACGGTGTGTTCCGATGCGATGTTGTCGCTCATGCTGGGCCTCTCTCAGCGGGTGGTGGGCACGCGGGTGCGGTGCGGCTGATGGACGGTGCCCGGTGGCACGGCAAGGCCGGCAAATCAGCCGGGGCGGTGGTGCCACAGGGTGGCCCGCCCAGTCGGTGTGATCGGGCGGGCCGGTCCAGCCGAGCAGGCGTCAGTGGACCTCGAAGCCTTCTCGTTCCTTGGAGCGTTCGAGGTAGGCGATCCACTGCATCCAGCGGTCGATGTCGATGGAGCCGCCTTCGGCGGAACTCAGGATGGCCTTGACCTCCTCGCCGGTGTGGGTGCGGTAGGCGGTCAGGGCGGTCTCGATCTCCTTGGGGGTGACGTGCCATCCGTCGTTGGAGGTGAACTTGTGCGCCGCGATCCCGGTGAGGTGCTCCGGGTGCCAGGACAAGTGCGCGTCAAGCGCGTGGAGGTAGTCGAGGGCGGCGGCCTTCACGGGGAGGGTGTCGTCCGGCGTGTCCGGGGCTTCTCCGGCGGCGTCGATGTCCTCCCATGTGAGGCTGGCCGGGAGTTCGGGCCAGGAGGTCGGCTCGTAGTCGGTGGTGAGCATGCCGAGCCTGTCCATGACGTCCAGGTACCTGCCCATGCCGTAGTTGCTCAGGCCGAAGTGGGAGGTGTGCGTCTTCTGCATCCTGTCGTAGGCGGCATCGACCTTCCGCTGTGCCTCCTGCTGCTGCGGGTCCCCGGGCAGTCCGTTGCGCTCGGCTACCGCGGCGTCGAAGGCCGTGCAGGCGGCCTGGTGGAGGGCCTCTTCCTGCTTCGGTGTGGCGCCCTTGGTGTACATGTCGAAGGTCACGGGGACTCCCTTGTGCCGTGGGTGGCATCGCTGGTGCGGGCCGGTGGGAGGACCGTGGCGGGGCAAGGGGTTAGCGCTGCAAGCATCAGGGGGGCGGACACGGCGCGGCCGGGCGCGGGTGCGGGTTGCGCGGCCGCTGCTGGGCTGCTGGCAGGGGGGAGCCGGGTGAGCCCCGCAGCCGGGCGGGGGGCGTCCGGGGCGCGGGGCCGGGCTGGAGCGGCAGGAGTGGTCCCGGGGGCAGGGGGGCGCGGGGGCGGGTGTTTAGCGTGCCTGCCAGGGAGAGCGTTCCAGGCCGCCCTTGGGCGACAGCTTCCACAGCTCGTCCGGGGTGTCGGTGAGGTCCGGGACCGGTTCGGCGCTGCGGCGGCGCCACACGTGCAGGAGGGCGGTGCGGTCTGCCTGGGGGAAGTCCTCGGTCGGCTGCGGGGTCCGGCGGACGACGCCGTCGTAGTAGACCCTGCTGGTCTGGTGCTGGGCGCGGTGCTGGAGGGCGCGTTCGGGGACGAACAGGTTCGGTGCGTGCTCCATACGCGCCTCGGGGCTGGGATGTTGGGGGGTCTGCGGGAAGAACACCCAGTACACGGTCATGCCGATGCTCCTGACAGGTTGCGGCTCTGGGCGGCCGGGGGGTGGGGGTGGTCACCACTCCCCCGGCCGGTGACCCGACGCTGCCGGGCAGGCGGGTAAGCCCCGCAACACCCGCCCCGCCGGGCAGCCCGGGGCCGCCAGCAGCGAGCGGGGGCGAGCGGGGTGTCGCCTCTGGTGGGTTGGCGGGCAGGGCGGGCCACCGTGCTCGTGGGGTGGGGGCGGGCGTTCAGGTGAGGTCGGACCGGGTGCGGCGGAGCTTGCCGATGGCGTGGCGGGCGTCGGGGCCGGGGTTGAGGATCTCGCGGATGCCGTGAGCGGCGGCTTCGGCACCGGAGGCGAACAGCGGGACTGGGGAGACGTAGTCGAGGATGGTCTGCGCGGTCTCCAGGCTGATCTCACCGAACGCGTGCGCCAGGCGGAGGCTGAGGGACTCCGCCATGTCGTGGCATCCGGCCCAGCCGCCGCAGACGCGGGCGCTGTCGTCGTCGCGGTCGTGGACGTGGCATTGGAACAGCCCGGGGGGCTGAGTCCAGGTGGGGCCGTCGTAGAGGGGGAGTTTGGCGTAGTCCTCTTCCGACCAGACACCGGAGGGGACTTCGGTCTTGTAGGGGCAGAAGGTGCAGGGGCGTGGTGCGGGCGGGAGGGTCGTCACGGGGGTGGCTTCCTGGTGGTGAAAGGGGGGCCGCCTGCTGCGCCTGCTGGCCGGGGGTGGGCATCGCGTGGCCGGAGACGGGGTGGCGGCGGGGTGGCGGTGAAGTTGCCGCAGCGTGCTCGAGGTGGGGGCAAGCACCGCAACCACCTCGGTCGTGCCGGCCACGGGACGGTCCGGCCCGCGCGCGACGTTGGCGGGAAGGGGGCGGGGCGCGGTGGGGCGGGGCGTGGTGAGGCGGCGGCCGGGCGGCCCATGACGGCCACGGCCCGGGGCCCGGGGGTGGCGGGCCCGCAGGCATGGAACGGGAGTGAGCCGCAGGCATGGGACGGGACGGCGGCGGGCCGGGCGGGACGCGACGGGAGCCGCAGGCATGGGACGGCCCCGGCACCGCGGGTGCGGGGCCGGGGCCGGGGGGGCGGAGCGGGGAGCAGGCCGGGGTCAGCGGGTGCGGGCGGCGGGCGCCTTGGGGGCAGGGCGCAGCTGCTTGGGGGCGGCCGGGGTCTTCGGGGCGGTCTGTACCGGGCGGGGGGCGGTGGTGGGCCGGGGGTCGCCGGGAACGGTGGCGGGGGTGGTCGGCTTGGTGGCGCACTGCGTGACAGCAGCGGCGGGGGTGGCGTGGCGGCCGGTACGGGAGTCCTGATCGTCGATGGAGAGCAGAAGAACCAGGAGAGCGCAGAACATGACCACCAGCACGGTCAGGACCACGAGCAGGGTCTCGTTCTTGTTCAGACGGACAGACGACATGCGGGTAGGTGCCTTTCGGGGCGGTGGGATACGGAAGTGCGCGGATGGCGCGGGAGAAGTGCGGGGTGGTGTCCGGCAGGTCTGGACAGTGACGGGGCGGGGCGTTGGGCGGCCGAGGGGTGGGGGTGGTCACCACTCCCCCGGCCGGTGCTCGGACAGTGCCGGACGGACCGGCAAGCCCCGCAACACCCGCGCGGCGGAGCCGGAGCCGCCGGCCGCGAACGGGAGCCAGGGGCGCGGCGGCCGGGGGGAGCGACCCCCCGGGCCGGGCCGCGAGAGCGGGTGTGGAACGGCCCCCGGCACCGCCAGGAGCGGAGCCAGGGGCCAGGGGGCCCGAGCCGGGGTGCAGCCGGTCAGACGCGGATGACCGAGTGCCTCCTGACGAGCACCGCGTTGCTCTTGGAGGCCTGGCGTTCGTGGCCGGTCCGCAGGGGAACAGCGGGTGCTGCGTTGATCCCGAACATGTCGGCCAGGGCGGCTGCCAGGCTTCCGGCGAACCTCTTGGTGCGCTCCATGCCGTTGGTGTCGTAGATCTGGAACGCGTGGCGCGCGGCCAGGGTCCACGAGCCAGGCGTGTGGCGGCAGGGCACGTAGTGCATGTGCACGGTGCCCTTGGGTCCAGTGACCTGGATGGTGTATCCCGCGTCGGTAGCGGCGGCGAGCACATCGATCGTGCCGTTGTCGGTCTTCCGCTCGGCAGCGTTGCGGATCCGGTCGAGTATCTGGCGCACGGCGTGCGGGAGCTGGGTCTCGTCGTTTATGGGCGTCAGGGTCGGGACTTCGGAACGCCCGCCCGGGCGGGACAGGACGTCGGGGTCGTTCCAGATGTGCATGAAGTCCTTGAAGTCACGGGCCAGCTCACGGGGTGTGCCATCGACGGTGAGGGTCGAGTGGTTCCACTTCCAGGCGCCGCGGTGGTTCCGGCGCCAGGTAACGGTCAGAGCGACTCGCTCACTGGCCAGGGCCAGCCGGTAGTGCTGGGGTGAGGTGCGGTGGATGTCGGCGCTCTGGCGGGTTTCGTTCTTCAAGCGGTTGCGAAGCTCGGCGATCTGCTTGGGCAGAAAGTCGGTCTGGGGCAAGTACTTGGGCATGTGGCTCCAATGCGGCGGTGATCGCCTGTGATGGGAACGGGGACGGCGGGATCGGGGGCCGCAGGCGAAAACTGGTCGGCGTGCTGCGGCTGCTGCCGGACGGGGCATCCGTGTCTGGAGGGCCCTGGGCCCTTCGCTTCGTGGTGCGTTGGGAGTTGAGCCCTTGGGATGCGCCACTCCCCCGGCCAGCAACCTCACCGTGCCGGGCCGTGGGCCTAGCCCCGCAACACCCACCCGCTGGTGGAGCCGGAGCCGCCGGCCGCGAGCCAGGGGCGGCCACCGTGTGGCGGGGGTGTGCGGAACGCGTCGGCCCCGCGCCCGAGGAGGGACGCGGGGCCGGGAGGCCTGCGAGCGAAGCGGGACCGGGCGGGCCGGTGCCAGGCGTGGGGGCTTGGTGTCTAGGCGGGGAGGGCAGCGCCCTGGGCGGGGACTGCGTAGCCTGCGGGGTTGCGGTAGGGGGCGCGGTAGACCAGTCGGCCGACGTCCTTGCGGGTCAGGTGGTGGAGGGTGACCTCGCGGGCGGCGGTGGCGCCGCCCCAGGGGTAGACCCGCAGGACAGTGGTGCGGGTGAGGGCGTCGTGGGTGATGTCGACTTCGACACGGCGGCCGTTGAGGGTGCGGGAGTAGGTCCAGATGGTGACGCCCAGGGATCCGCCGTAGTGCCGCTCGGGGCGGATGCTGCGCAGTCGGCCAGTGGTGGGGCGCTGGATGCGGGTGGTCACGGGGTCTCCTCGAAGGCTCTGGGGTGCGGCAGGGAGCCGGGGCGGGGCGGTGTGTTGGGCGGCCGGGGGGTGGGGGTGGTCGCCACTCCCCGGCCGGTGACCCGACAGTGCCGCCCCCGTAGGCAAGCCCCGCAACACCCACCCGCCGGGGCGGAGCCGGGGCCGTCGGGCGCCTCGGGCCGCCGGCGCGCGCGGGGCGCCCACGGCGTGGCACGGGCGGGCGGAACACGGCGGCCCCGCACCCGGGGAGGGGCGCGGGGCCGGGAGACGATCCAGAAAGCCTGGAGGCAGGCCCGGGGCGGCCGCAGAGGTGGCCCGGGCGGGAACGCCGGTGCCCCGGGCCACAGGCAGCGGCCCGGGGCACCGGGGCGGGTGTAAAGGGTCAGACGGAGCGGGAGGGGGCGTAGATGTGCGGGGCCAGGAGCGCGAGGGCTGCGGCGATCGGCTCGATCAGGTCCGAAGGCAGGCACGCCTTCTTCAGGGCTTCGACAGCGTCGGCCGGGGCCATGGCGTCGACTCGGAGCATGAGGTCGTAGTCGTCGGGATGGTCGGACGCCTTGTCCCAGGCGGCCCTTCGTACCTCGTCGAACAGGGTGTGCGCGACGTCGGCGGCCGTGGTGGTGTCGGTGTCGTCGATGGGAGCGGTGACCGTCGCGGGGCGCTGGATGTGGGTGGTCAAGGGGTCTCCTCGAAGCTCTGGTTGCGGCCGGGGCCCGGCGGTGGTTCTCGGTGGCCGGGAGTTAGGCGGACGGGGGGTGGGGGTGGTCACCACTCCCCCGGCTGGTGACCTGACAGTGCCGCGGCCGCAGGCAAGCCCCGCAACACCCACTCGCCGGGGCCGCCGGCCGCCAGCGGGGCGCCCACGGAGCCGGGCGGCGGGGGCCCGTCTCATGTGGCGGCCCGGCGGGCGCACGGTGCGGCCGATCACGGGCCTGCCCCGCACCCTGGAGGGCGCGGGGCAGGCGAGGAAAGGGCTGGCGTCGCCTAGAGGGCGTTGCGGGTGGCGGTGATGGCGGGAGCGAACGCGGCGCTGTCGAGGCTGAACGGCCACAACGGCAGGTGGAGGTGGTTGTCCCGCCACCAGGCGGTGGCCGCCGCGATGGCGTTCTGGGTCTGCGCGGCAAGCGGCGCGGGCAGTGCGGCGAAGCTGCCGTCGTGGCGGTTCTCGGTGCCCGTGATGAGGGCGGGACCGACCAGGAGGTAGGGGAGCTGGGCGCCGCGCCAGGCGGAAGCGAGGGTCCAGGCGACCGGGTTGACCGGGAGGCGCTGGGCGAGGCCTTTGCCGTGGACGTGGAGGACGGCGTCCGGGTGGTAGTAGGTGGCCTCGGGGAGACCGCCGAGCTGGGCCATACGCCATCCGTACTGGCGGTCGGCGGGCAGGGTAAGGGACGTGTACGGCGTGTGGGGGGTGATGCGGGCCTGGGCGTCCAGGGCGGGGATGAACAGGGCGGCGGCCGGGCTGGCAGTCATTGAGATTCTCCGTGGTGGTCGCGGCTGTTGACGGGCCGCAACCTGCACGGGAGGCGAGCTAGACCGGCAAGGGCAGGCCCCGCGCCCGAGGGAAGCTGGCGCCGCCGCCAGCGCGAGCGGCGGCGGCCCCGGTGTGGCCGGGGCGGGCGGAACGCGGCGGCCCCGCGCCCGAGAAGGGCGCAGGGCCGGGCGACGAGGGCCGGGCGACGATCCAAGGGGCCCGCTCTTCGGGCCGGAGCGGGCCGCCGGGGAGCGGGGGCCGGGCGGGTGTCACGTAAAGAGGCGTCCGTCGCGAAAGCGGGCGGTGGGCGGCAGGTCGAAGCCGGGCACGAGTCCGGCGACCACGGGTCCCGGGGCCCCGGGCACGGTCTGTATGCGGACGCTGGGGTGCAGGGGCTTGACGGCCGTCATCATGGGGCGGGGTTGGGTCAGCGCCATCGCGCCGTCGGGCGTCGGGATCACGATGTGGTGCGCGCTGGTGTATCCCAGGCGCTGGTAGAAGTCGGCGAGTTCGGGCTTGTGAATGAGGGAGGCCAGCCGGTATCGGGTGCTGCGGGCGAGGGTCTCCGTCTTGGCTAGCAGCGCGCGAGCCATGCCCAGGTGGCGGTGTTCGGGTGCGACGGCCAGGCCGTAGATCCCGATGCTGGTGGCGGCGAGGAAGCTGGCCAGTGCGGCGTTGGCCTGGCTGATGGGGTGCTCATAGGCCCACTCCGGGACGGCGGCGAACACGGCTCCAGCCGGTGTGGTGGCGCGTCGGGTGCGGGCGGTCAGGCACAGGGCGGGGCCGTGGGTGAAGGGGTGCCGGAACGGGGCGAGAGCGAGAACCTGGGCGACTTCGGCGGGCACGCCCTGGTCGGAGGTGAGGTCGAGCAGGGCGAGGTAGGCGGAGTGGTCCGCGGGGTCCAGGGGCGCGATGTCGATCCGGGGAGCGTGAGGCCGGGACACGGTGGCGGTACGGGACACGGGAGTCCTTCCGGGCAGGGGCGGGGCCGGCGAGGCCAACTGAGGCGCGGCCGCGGCCGAGTGAGGCGGCCCGGGGCGGGGAAGGGCTATTGCCTTCCCGGTGGGCCGGTGATCTGCACAGTGACCCGGCACGGGGCAAGCCGGGCAAGCACCCACACGCGGCACCAAACAGCCGGGGCAGGACCGGCGGGGGCCCGCGCAGACGGCGGCCATCACGGCAGGCGAGACCAGGCGGACCGGCCTGATGGACGGGCGCGGCTCGACCGGGCGGTCGCGCGGCGGCCGGAGGCAGCAGGACAGGCGGGCAGGGCGTGCGCCGGAACGGCGGCTGGGTCACGGCGAGCGGAGGCGCGGGCGTGCACGAGCGACGGCCAAGACGAGCGGGCACGGGGCGGCCCCGGCACCGCGAACGGTGCCGGGGCCGGAAGCGCCGGGAGGCGGCGGACGGTCAGAACGGGGCGTCGGTGCCGTTCCAGGTCGGCCGGGTGCGCTGGGCGGCGGGGGCCGGGGTCTCGTCGGTGGTGGTGTGGTGGACGCCGTCTTGGATCCGGTCCCACTCGGTACGACTGTAGGCGACGCCGTCCACGATGATGTCGTCGGCGAGTTCTTCCAGGGTCCGCAACTGGTACTCCTCCGCAGACATCACCGGCGCCAGCGCCGGGACGGCGGCAGGGGCCGCCGGGGCGGGGGCGGGGTCGACGCGGACGGTGGAGTCCACGTTGAGGCTGACGGTCTCCTCGCCGTCGGTGAGGTATCGCTCCTCGGCGTCCTGGGCGGACGCGGCGCGCAGGCAGAAGGTGATCATCTCGGTGCGGAAGACGGTCACTTCGTAGACCTCCTCCGCACAGGCGCCGGACACCGGGGTGGAGGTGGGTTCGGTGTCGATGCGGACGGTGACGGTGTTCGAACGGGACAGGGGCGTCGTCACGGCGGGTACTCCCATCAGGATGCGGCTGGCTGACAGTGGGGATCGTGGGGCGGCGGCCGGTAAGGCGGGCAAGGCCCGCCAGACGCAGGGCTGGGTACGCGACCGGCTCCCCCGCACACGGGTGCGGGGGCCGAGGGCTGGTCGGGGTGCTGGGCTTCGGGCTCCGGCACCGGGGACTCGGTGGAAGCGCACGCCACGCGCTGCGAGGCGCGGGCATGCGACAGGCCCGGGCACCGCGAACGGAGCGGCCTGTGCATGGCTCGGCCCCCAGCATCGCCGCGGTGCGGGCGGGAGTGCCGGGGGCCGGGAGCGGGCGAATGCCTGCGCGTGGTCTACGCGCTGATGTTGGGGTCGCAGTAGCTGCCTGCGGGGAGGCTGCCGGAGGCCACTTGGGCGTCGAGCGCGTTCTGAGCGCGGGTGAAGTCGGCGCAGCGCTGTATGGCTTCCTCGGGGGTTCGGGTGGTCGCGACGTGCACCTTCGTCCAGGTGTCCATCACCAGGTGAGGGCTGCCGAACAGGCTGCCGAGGCCGCTGTTGTCGTCCTCGACGACGGTGTAGCGGGGGGTGGTGGGGTTGGCGGGGATCTCGGCGAAGAAGACCATGTAGGCGTCCGAGGGAAGGGTGACGGCCAGGCCGGCGGCGGCCAGGGCCTGCGCGAGTTCGATGCGCTTGGCTTCCTGCTCGGGGGTGTCGGCGGCAATCTTCTCCTTCAGGTCCCACACCGCGATCGGCCGGTCCGAGCGGGTCAGGATGAGCCATCCGTCCTGCTCGCCGGGGACGTGCCGGGAGAAGCGGGCTGCGAGGGCGGCCGCCGCCCGCTCGAGGGTGGCGGCGTGCTGCGGCGGGGTGCGGAAAGCGTGGTGCATGACAGCTCCTCAACGAAGGTTGGTCGTGGCGTGGCGCGCCGTGGGCGCGTGGGCGGCGGCGCTGTGTACGGGTGAGGCGGGGGCCGGGCCGCCCCTGGGGGTGGGGGCGGCCCGGCGGCCGCGGGCCGGGCCGCACCCGGGAACGGGGCGGCCCGGGGGCGGTCGGGAGGGAGGGCCCGAGCGGGGTGAGCGGCTACTTCTGGGACTGCTTCGCGTTCCTGCGCGCTGTGATCCACCGGGACGCACGAGAGAGGGCCAGGAGGAGGCTTGCGGCAGCGATGGCGGTCCATCCGTGGAGCGCGGACCCGATCGCCAGCTCGGCGAGGCCGGAGACCGCGATGGAGACGGCGATGGCGTCTTCCGCCATGTCCCGAGCCCAGTCGGAGAAGCGGGGCGAGAGGCCCACGTACAAGGCCACGAGCACGGTGGGCACGGGGATGAGGGAGAACAGGATGTGGGGCACGAGGAACCTCCTGGAAGGGCGTCAGCAGACGGCTTGTAGGCCGGGCAGCGGGGCGGGATCTCGCTGCCGAAACGCACTGTGGAGGGGGGCCAGGTAAGCCCCGCAAGCCGTGCCTGCTGCGGCTGGCGGTGGTAGCTAGGCGCAGCGCGGGTGCACAGCGGGGTGCGGCTCGGAAGGCCGCTGGTGGCGTCGACTGGGTCGGCCAGGCGGTGCGTTGTCTCGACGGCACCGGTGTGACGGCGGGCTCAGGGTGCGGGCATGGGACGACCCCGGCACCGCCGAGGCGGGCCGGGGTCGGAGTCGGGGAGGGTGGTGGGGGTCAGGTGGTGCGGGATGTCGCGAGGGTGCCCGCCAGGGGGACGCGGGCGGTGGGCGGCTCGATCTCCCGGAAGCGGACGCCGTCGATGGTGAAGAAGGTGGCGGTGCCGTCGGGGGAGGTGACCTCCAGGACATCGCCGATGGACAGCGGGCGGACGTCGGCGGGCCAGCGCCGGCCCAGATCATCGCAGGCGTGGCCGATGCTGACCTCGAACGCGGTGGCGGCCGCGTCGTGGTGGTCGGCCACACGGCTGCGGGCGAAGAGCAGGCGCAGCGAGGTGTTGTCGACGGTGGTGACCTCTGCGACCCGGCTGGCGGGCTGGTAGCCGTGGAAGGGGAACTCCTCGACGCTCACGAACGCGGTGACGGTGAACCCGCCTGGCGAAGCGGGGGCGGTGTCGATGCGGGCGGTGACAGTACGGGAACGGGACACGGCGGTCGTCACGACGGAGACTCCCATCAGGGTGCGGCTGGCTGACAGGGCTGATCGTGGGACGGCGGCAAGTAAGGCCGGCAAGCCCCGCCGACCCGGAGCAGGGGCGGGCGGCAGGGTCCGCGGGCGGTCAGCCGAGGAGGGGAACGCGACAGGCCCCCCGCACACGGTGCGGGGGGCCTGTGGCCGGGCGGCAGGGTCCGCGGGTGCAGGGGGCCGGGCCTTCGTGGGGGTCAGCTCTTCGCTGAGGTGTCGTCGCGCTCGCGGTCGCGGTTCTGGTCCTGGTCGCGGTTGCGGTTGCGGGGCAGCGACATCAGCAGGACGAGCGTCAGGGTGGCGAGCGGGATGACGTACTCGTCCTTGCCGCGGAGGAAGGACGACACCGCGAGCAGGGTCAGCGCCGTGCACTGGACTGCTATCGACGCGGTCGCGGACATCAGGCGGAAGACCCTGAACAGCAGGGGCAGGATGACGCCTGCCATAAGCAGCGCTTCGAGCAGATCGGCCCAGTTCATGTCGTGTGACTCCTTTGGTAGTAGAGCGGGTTCGGCGATACGGGCCGGTAGGGCCCGTGCCGGGTGGCCGCACTGTCCTACGGCAGCCAGCAAGCAACGCAACCCGAGCCGGACGGAGCCGGCGCCCGGCCGCACGCGGACGCCAGGCCGCGCGTGCGGGAGGCCAGCGCAGAAATGCCGGTGCCCCGAGCCACTGGCAGCGGCCCGGGGCACCGGGGACGGACGTAGAGCACAGTGGAAGCGCGGACCGGTCGAGGCTCTAGGCCAACAGGCTCCGAGGTCTACCGCTGGCCGGTGGCCGGTTCGTCTTGATCGGCGTGGAGGGTGATCAGCTGGGCTGACAGGCGCAGGCCGGTCGGCGACAGGAGTGGGCCGTCGTCGAAGTCTGCCTCGTCGAGGGCGTGCAGGTAGCCGGAGAGGCTGAGGAGCTGGCGGAGCTGGTCCCCGCGCGTACCGGCCGCGTTCTGTAGGCCCAGCGACACAAGGGCCGTCAGGACGCCGCCCGGGCGCAGGAAGCGGTAGGCGTGCAGGATGTGCTGGACGGCCAAGTCGCGGCGGTGGGGCGGGTACATGACGACGGCATCGTAGGTGGGCTGCGCGGTGACGGTCAGGAAGTCGGTGGCGCTCACGTTGCTGGCGATGCCTGCGCGGGTGATGTCCGCAGCGCGGTGGGCGTCAATCTCGTGGCAGTCGACGGTGCATCCCCGGGCTGTGCCTTCGGCGGCAAGCACTCCGTGGCCCGCGGAGGGTTCGAGTACGCGCCAGCCGTTGAGGTCGCTGGGGAGGTTGAGGCCCCAGAGGGTTTCCGCGATCGACTGCGGGCAGGACACCATGCCGCGGTCGGGCCGGTTGACGGCGTGGCGGCGGTCGATGATCAGGCGGACCAGGTCGGCGGCCTGCCCGAACGGGAACAGGTCGGCGAACATGTAGCCCTGGTGGCGCACGCTCCAGGTGGCGCCGGAGCGGGTGAGGACCCGGTGTACACCTTCCCTGCCGGCGTCGGTGGCGTCCCAATGGAGGCGGACTACGGGTCCTTCGCAGGCGGCGCGTTCCAGTTCGGTACGTGTGGCCTTCGAGATCTGCACAGGTAGTTCCTTCCAGGTGAGGTGAGGTGCGGTACGGGTGGGACACGGACGCAGCAGCAGGAGCGAACACGGCCCTGCTGCCCGGGGCCGGTGTTCCGTACGGTGCGACAGCGGCCAGCAAGCAACGCAAGTGGGCCCGGACCGGCAGACACAGCCCGGCCCGGAGCTCGGCAGGGTGCAGGAGCGCCCCCGGCCGACCGGGGACGGACAGCGGGCGCCGGTTGGCGCGCACCGCCAGGCGGCGTGTAGGGGAACGACCGGGCCGTCCGGGAGCTGGCGCGAGCGGCGGCGGACCGGCGCCAGCAGCCGCGCGGACGGACGGCGGGCCACGGAGCGGGTGGGCCCGGCGGGGGCGCGGTGGCGGCACGGCACCAGGTGGGCGGGGCGAGGGCCCCGCGGGCACGAGCGGGCAGGCACGCAGGCGCGGGCATGGCGCGGCCCCGGCACCACGAACGCGGTACCGGGGCCAGAGCGGGAACAGAGGGTCAAGGGGCGGCCTGATGCCGCCCCCGCCCTCCGGCCGGTGAGCAGATGGTGCGCGCCCCGGGAGCAAGGCACGCAACTCCCGGGCTCGCGAACCCGCCCCGGCCTGTCTGCCTCACCCGGCCGGCCCGCCGTGGAACAACCCTGACACCGCGAGGGCGCAAGGCGGGATACCAGGGTGCGGGCGGGCCCGTGTCTGGAGCATGGACAGAGCGCGCAGCGGCCCCGGCGCCGTGACTGCGGCACCGGGGCCCGGCGGCTGCCGGTTAGCTCTGGGAGCCCTGTTTGGCAAGCCAGTCGAGGAGCATGCTGGCGGGAATGACCCGGAACATGTCGCTGCAGAATTCGGCCTTGGGGGTGAGCTCCTGCAGGATCTTGTGCAGGTGACTGGCGCAGGCGTAGTTCGTCTTGACCTCGTTGGCCACTGGGTCGCCCCAGTAGATGATCCACACGGCCGGGTCGACGCAGATGCCGCTGTAGCTGCTGCGAGTGCTCTCGCAGTACAGATCATTGGAGCTGGGCTTGCGGGACATCAGGGACGCTCCTTGAGGATGTCGCGGATATCGGAGAGAAGTGGGCGTTCACGCTCGGGGTACTCGCCCTGGAGGTCGGTGAGCGTCCACGAGGTTGGGCGGGAAACGCTGCCACCCCGGAGACTCGGCCCATGGTGCGGAGTGACCTTGTATCGGCCGTCGCTGCTGACGTAGCCGTTGGCGCTCGTGGCGCGGCGAAGGGTACGGGGCTTGGTTGCCATGTCAGAACGGTGGTTCGTCGTAGTCGCCAGCCCGCATGGGGCCGGGGTTGTTGTCCCAAACGGCCGGCGGGGCTGCGGTGCGGCGGCGCGCAGTGAGCCAGTGGCGCAGCCGGTCGAGGGAGTGGACCGGCCACAGGGGAATGTCCTCGAACACGCGGCGGTAGGCAGGGCAGGTCGGGCAGGGGACGGCCGGCGTGGCTGTCCCGTCAGGTGCGGTGCGCTCCCACCAGGGAAGGTGGCCGCTGCCGTGGCAGCGACGGCAGGAGCGCTTCCCGCCGATGGAGTACTTGGGGCCCCGCGACAAGGACAGAGTCTTGCTACCGGGTGTGTAGAGGAGTTCGAGGTACCCGTATCGCCAGGCCCATTGGGCGGGGTGGTCAGGGTCGTCGTAGGGGTGGCCGGGTTCGGCGAGCAGCACGAGCATCTCCTGCATTGTGAGTTGGGCGAGATCCGGACGCGGGATGTTGCGGGTCCGTTGTGTCCCAACCTCCGCACGGCGGAGCCCAAGCGGTGCAAGGCACGGGGGGCGCAAGGCTCACGAGCAGTGCATAGCGGAGCGCCGGGATGACCGCTTTGATCGCAGGTGCGGCACGCCATGGCCCCGGCTCCGCCAGGAGCGGAGCCGGGGCCATTGAGGTGTAGCCGGAGGGCAGGTATCGGGTTCGTCGTCAGCTTTCAGCCGTGTCCTGATCGTGCTTGGCGAGGGCTGCGCGGACTTCATCCATGTCACCGTGTCGGGCGATGGTGCGCAGCTGGCTGATGAGGCCGCGCAGGGAACGGAGCTCGGTATCGTCCTGCTCGGTGGCCTTCGGGCTGTGGAGGGGCGGCCGTGTCTTGCTTGCATGATCCGACCTGATCAGGCGCTCAAGATCATCCCGCCGCTTTTCGGTGGTCGGGGCAAGAGTGCCGTCCTGGCGCACCCAGCCGTAGCCATCGCTTCGGGATTCCATGGTCTGGAACGTGTAGGCGAGCACGGTGCCGTCGTGGTCGGTCACGGGCTGGAAGTCCGTCGGGCTCAGGTAGTTCCGGCTCACGGTGTAGCGGCCCTGCTCCTCGGTGAGAGGGGCCGGGGTGGGGGTGCACTCGGCGGCGATCCACTCGGCACCGGCGCCGACGACGACGCGGGCCGGCTCGCCGGGGCGGTGCGTCATGCCCTCGACGGTGCGAGTGCGGCCGTCGGCGCACACGACCCGGTCACCCTTGGTGAACAAGGGGGCTGCGCAAGCCGTTCGAAGGGCTGCTTCCGCGTCTTCCCGGGAGATGTGGCCGGTGAGTCCGTCGAGGCTGGCGGAGCGCGTCACGGCTGCATAGGTGGCGTGGGTGCCGTACCCGTCGCGGAAGGTCCAGCCGATGGGGAAGGGTTCTCCGTCCAGGACGACGGGCCGGGTGTGCGCATTCAGGTTCGGTGCGATGTGGTCGGCAATCAGCCTCCGGGCGGCGGCCTCTTCGGTGAAGTAGGTGCGCAGGGCCTGGGCGGCCGGGGTGTTGGCCGGGGTGGTGCGCTCGACGCGGCCCCGGTGGGTGTTGCTCGAGGCCACGTAGGACAGTCGGTCCCGGAGGCGCCATCCGGTGGCGGCCAGGACATCGTGGACGTTGTGCCCGGCGGCATGCGGCAGACGGAGGCTCGTACCGTCGGTGCTGCCCGCGGCGGTGATCGTGACGCGATCCTCCCGGTATTCGGGGTGCGCGAGCACGGTCTCCGACTCGGCGTAGTAGCGCTCTTCGACGGACGGTTCTCCGATTTCCGGGGTGGGGGTGGTCTCGGTGTGGTCGGGCATGAGTTCCTCCTCCTCGGTGCCGGTGTCATCCATGGTGCTGCAGTCCTCGCAGGTGTCGGCGGGCTGCTCGTCGTGGCTGGGGCAGATCAGGGCCCATCGGTGGAGATTCTCGCCTGTATCGGTGTCAAGCTCGGCAGCGTGGTTGGAGGCGGCGACAGCGCAGTCGAAGTACTCGACGCATCCCTCCTCGGTGAAGACACCGACGCGGACACTGGCTCCCTTTCGGTCGCAGGCGGCGACCGGATTGGTGAGGTCGGCCGGACGGATGCTGACCTCGTGGAGGCACCGCGGTTCGTTGTCTTCGGCCTGCTCGGTGGCAATCACCGGGCGGGTGTGGGGCGTGGTCATGGGATGGGCTCCTGGTGAGGTGAGTGCGGCTGCGTCCGGGAGACGTGGCCCGGCTGAGGGTGACTGTCGGGCGCGTTGGTGTAAGCCCCGCAAGCCCCGCGGGCTCCGCATCGGGCAGCTGGCCTGCGCGGCTGGGAGTGAGGGGGCGGTCGGTGTCTCACGCGGCGTCTGCGTGCGGGTGCGGGCGCTTTCGCGTAGGGCGGTCAGCCGGCCACGCTGTCGGCCGATGCCCAGGTGGGCCAGCGGGGTCTGGGCGTTGGGCCAGACCACGATGGCCCGCTGCGTGTACTGGCTCGGGGTGAGCAGCACCACGTCGGCGCCGGTCAACCTCAGGTCGACGGCTTGGGCCTGCAGGTCATCGACAGTGACGCTGCCCTCGTCCTTCCATGTGTGGTCGTACGGCTCGATGACCTGGTCCAGCGGCAGGAGGCCGTGAAGGGCACTGAGCACCAGGATGGTGCCGCCCTGGGCAGTGAGAGCATCGGCGGTGCGGCGGGCGTGCTTGTGGAGCGATCCGGTGTAGAGCTGCCCCGCCGCGGCCGGGTGGCTGGTCTTCGCTCTGGAGCAGGGGATGACGACGACCAGGCCGGATATGGGCTGCGGGGCAAGGTGTGCGTCGTCGAACAAGGCCAGTTGCTCGCCGTGCTTGTTGGTGACCGGCCAGCGAGAGGCCGGGGTCTTGACCCTGTCGGCGTTGTCGAGAAGTCGTTGGGCGGTATCGGGGTCGTAGGCGTCGCGGATCTCTACCCAGCCGTATTCGCCCAGCACTCCGCCTAGGGTCTCGGCCTGCTCCCACAGGGGCAGATTGAGGTCCACCTCGGGCACGACGATGTCCTGCGGGCCGACCAGGACCTCAACGATCCGGCGGAAGGCGGCGGCACGGAAGTAGGCGGCAGCGTGGGGCCCCCGGGCACCCAGGCCCTCGAAGTGGTCGGTGTGCTGGGGCTTGCGGGCACACTGGCTGTACATGCGTGCGGCCCAGCTGGCCAGCTGCTCAGCGTGGTCCAGGACACGGGGGAGCGCGGCGGCGTAGCGAGCCACCGCATCGGGACGGCCCGTGATGCGCAGCGCGCGCCCGGACCGGTCCAGGCGGCGGACGTCGAGTCCGAACCGAATGGCTATGGCGGCGGCTGCTTCGTGCCGCTGAGGACCGCGCCCCACGGCGTAGGGGAAATCGAGGCGGGCTGCGGCGCGGCCTCTGGCCTGAAGCTGCAGGCGGTCGATGCTGACGTACCGTGCGCATCGAGCGGCGTAGGCGGCGGCGCGCTTCGTTCCCCAGCCGGTGTCCCACAGCGGTCGGCGGGCGGTGGTGCGGCGTGCTTGGGGCGTGGTCACGGGCAGGACCCCTCGTGTGTTCATGCGCGAAGAAGTTGCGCCGGTGGACGGTGGGCGGTTGGGGCGGGTCGGTCGGACACCACGCCCAGCCGGTGGCCAGACAGTGCCGGAGCGACGGCCAAGGCCCACAAGCGCGCGGCGGATGTGGCCGAGGCCGGCGTGCCTGCGGAGGGCGCGGGTACGGGGCGGCCCCGACTCCGCGTTTGCGGAGCCGGGGCCGGGCAGCGAGGGATGGTCAGTGTGAGCGGCGCACGCTGTGCGGCGGGGTGTCTGTGGCCGCGTCAGCGGGGCAGGACGGCCTGGACGCGCTGCGCGAGCCAGCGGGCGACGTTGACGGGTACGGCGTTCCCGACCTGGAGGCGCTTGTCGTGCTCGGTTCCGGCGAACTCGTGTCCGTCGGGGAATCCCTGGCAGCGGGCCTTCTCCTGGATCGTGAGGGGCCTGTACTCGCAGTCGTCGATGGTCAGGCTGGCGTTCGGCCGTACCAGGTAGTGGTGGCCTCCTCCCTGTGCCGAGAGTGTGCCGATGGGGTCATCCAGCGAGGACGCCGAGCAGTGGTTTCGGAGGGTGGCTATGAAGGGCTTGCCGCGGTACCTCTCCAGCCCGGCGGCGACGCGGTCGCGAGTGGCCTGCCCGTAGGGCGTGCGCGTGGTGCGCTGCTTGCCCTTGAAGTAGCCGTTGCCGAAGTGGTCACCGGATACGGAGGGGTCGATGACATCCCCGATTCCTCGGATGACGGGCTCGACTCGGGCGCGGCAGCGTCGGTCGGGGCACACGTAGTAGTACTGGCGGTTGGGTCCGTACTCACCCACCGGGAAGTCGGGATTCTTCTTCCAGCGCTGGACACCCTCGACAGGGCCGCAGGTGGGGCAGATTGCGTCGCAGGTCGGCCGGAGATCGGGGAGGCCGTTCCTGGCGACAACGTCGTTGCGCAGGAAGCACCACACCAGCCGGTCGCGGGACTGAGGCAGGGGGCGTGCGCCAGGGACCTTGAGGTGGGCGGCGTTGACCGATGCGAGCGTGGGCGTGTAGCCGAGCGCGTCCCAGACCTGAAGCCATGCCTTGAAGAGCGGGGAGTTGCCGAATGCGGGGACGTTCTCGCCGACGTAGGCGAGGGGGCGGTGGAACTCTGCGTAGCGGACGGGCTCCCACATGGTGATGCGGGTCTGAGGCCAGTCCGGGCCCGGCTTGGGGCGGCCGTTCTCGTCCAGCTCGATCGCGGCACGCGGTGCGGTCTTGCCGCTGTTCGGAGATGCCTCGGTGCAGATGGGCGATGCGACCAGGACATCGGCCGACGGGACGTTGCGCATGTCGATGCTTTGCACGTCGGCCTCCTTGACGAGCAGGCCCGGCCAGTTGTTCCGGGCGGTCTGCACGGATGCCGGATGGTGGTTCGCGGCGTACAGGGACTTGAATCCGGCCTGGGTGAAGCCACGCATGTCACCGCAGCCGCCGGTGAAGAAGTGAGCAGAGGTGTAAGAGGGCTTGATGCCGAACTGAGCAGCCATCGCAGGAAGGCCCTTTCCGGGCGGTAGAGAGTGTCTGGAAGGGGCGGGTCGGTGGGCACCGCTCCCCTGATGACCGGACCTTGGCCAGCTGGTGGGCAAGGCGCACAACACGACAGGGAACGCGCGGCGATGGCGGCCCGGAGCATGCGTGCGGCCCCCGGGCTGGGTCGTCCGGGGGCCGCGCGGTGGGGTGTGCAGGTCTGGTTTCAGGGTTCTTGCTGCGTGGGGGAGGCCGGTTCGGCATCGCCTGTCGGATGCGAAGCCTGCGGTGTCCGGTCGGCCGGTTCGGGCGAGTCAGCTCAGAGAAGTGATGATCCTGGCGCCCAGGTCCATGTGGCGGATGCACACGAACACGGCGGGGTCGGCCTCGATGCTGTAGAGCATCCCGAGGCCTTCGGTCCCGGAGCCGACAGCACATGTGGGCCGCTCGACCCAGTCGGGGAGTTCCGTGAAACGAAACCCGTCCGGCACCGGGTACTCCGTCACGGTGACATGAGGGCTCTGCTGGTCCTCGCCGGGCGTCGGCATGGCCCAGCAGGGTCCGGCGGCGGACGACGAGGTCGCGGTTCCGTCAGATTCGGCCCGACGGAGCTCGTCGGCTCCACGGTCAGGGGCTCCTGTATTGAGCGTGGGCGCAGCGTGGATGTCGGTCATGTTCTGTCCTTCCAAGTGGGTGCCAACCCCCAGCGACCGGCGCGGGCCCGATTGGTCGAGCGCGGGTGCGGCAGGGCAGGTGCCGGGTCTGGGGAGGCCGCCAGCGTCCTCGAGGGGTCAGTAAGCCGCGCAAGCACGTGGGCCGCGCCGGCCGCGGCCGTGGGCTGGGGGCATCTGCGACGCGGGGCGGAGCTGGGCGCAGGACCGGATCACCGTTGCTGGACCGCAAACAGCGGCGCCCCGGTCGGAGGACCGGGGCGCCGCGGCGGATCGGGGTTCTAGACGGTGCGGGTGAGGCTGCCCTTGGGGGCCTTCGCCACTGCGAGCACGCCCTTCTTGAGCTTCTTCCGGCCCGCGACCAGATCCTTGAAGTTCTGCCCCGCTCGGAAGCGGGGCACGTGGGTCTTCTTGACGCGGATCCGCTCGCCCGTCTGCGGGTTCCTGGCGTACCGGGCCGGGCGGGCTACCTTCTCGATCGAGCCGAAGCCGGTGATGGAGACGCGCTCGCCCCTGACCACCGCCTGAACCATCGCGTCGAGCACGGCGTCGACAGCGTCGGTGGCCTGCTGGCGGCCGCCCATCTTCTCGGTAATGGCTTCGATCAACTGGGCCTTGTTCATGGCCAGGTCCTCTCATGGTGGTGTCAACGAAGGTGCGCAGACGGCTGCTGCACCCGGCTGGTGAGGTGGATCGTGCGACTCGGCCGGGTTAGCCCCGCAACATGCGCTGGTGGCGATGGCTGTCCGGGCCTGACGCTCTGCGGACCCGCGGCGCTCCGTGCCGGAGAGGAGTGGTCGCCTGGCCGCACGGGAGGGACGGGAGTGCGCTGCTGGCCGAGGGCGCGGGCATGGGACAGCCCCAGCATCGCGGAGGCGGGGCCGGGGCTGAGGGTGGTGGGCTCGGGTCAGGGGGCGGATCGCGCGTCGGCGGCGGCCATGTAGGCGGTCTGGACCTCGGCGGGCCACTCGATCTCGCCGCAGAAGATGCAGTCTTCCCAGTGGCCGCCGTGGTCGCAGCGCGGCGCACGATGGAGGACGTGCACCGGGGACGCGCTGGTGAAGTGGCTCGTCCGAATCGGATCAGCCCGCTGATGGTGGACGCTGAAGCTGCCGTCGACGCAGTCCCAGACGTACGAGACGGTCACCTCATGGCTGTGGCGCTTGTCGCGGGCGTAGTGTGCGATGTAGCGGTCGCCGATGCCGAGGGTGGTGGCTGGTTGCCTGCCAATGCCGAAGGCCTCAGCCGGCGTCTTGCGGGGTGCGCGGTGAGTGACGGACGCGAGGGCGTCCGGCTTGTACGTACCGGCGCGGTCCGAGCGGCCTTCAAGGTAGATGGTGATGGCGTCGGTGAAGCCGTCCCGGTGAATCCTGCTGACGGTCACTTCGAGGGGCTTTCGGTCAGGGCCCGTGGCCAGGTAGCGGTCGCCGACGCCGAGTGTGTGCGCGGGCTGTCGTCCGGTGGTGAGCGGCATGGGCGGGACCTCCGTTGTGCGAGTGTCGGGGCGGGGGCGGACTCAGTGGGTGTTGTACGTGTCCAGGGGCGGACCGGCTGTGCTGGCGGGATGTACTGGGCCAGGACAACCCGGCAGGTCATGACCCTGAGGGAGGGTGGCTGTCACCACTCCCCTGGCTGCTGACTGGAGAGTGCTGCAGGGGTGGGTTAGCCGCGCAAGGTCCACTGACGCGGGGGCAGCGGAGAGCTCGGGCTGGGCACCGCGTAGGGCTGTCGTGCCGGGCCGATGCCGACTGGTGTGGACGGAAGTGGGACGGGAACGGCCTCGGCACCGTAGGGGGTGCCGAGGCCGGGGATCCCGCGGTCGAGGGCTAGCCAGTGCAACCTGCGCGGCCGGAGGTCCCGCACCTTGGCGGTGCGGGCCAGACCGGGCCGAGCTGGCCTGTCTTGCTAGCGGTAGGAGTGGGCGTGCGCGATCAGGGCGATGCGGGCACCGTGCAGCTGGCCGCGTGCGAGGTAGTCACCGTGCCGGGTGCGCTTCGCCTGATCGGGGTTCAGTCCGATGCGGCGCAGCCAGGAGGTGAGGCCCTTGTCGTTGCTGCCGAGGCGGATGTGCACGTACAGCAGGGTTTCGGTGACTGGCTGGCAGATAAACACCATCGGCAGATCGACGAGTTCGGCATGAGCCTGTCCGGCCGGCGACGTCAGGGCGGGCAGGAAGAAGCAGTGGTCGTAGGCACCGTGCTTCTTGGTGTCGTGGTCACTCCAGCTGCTGGCCCACTCCGTTTCGGTCTTGGTGCCCGGGGCCGGGGGCCTGACCGAAATGTGGCGGTGGCCGGGGTGGCCGAGGTCGAGCTGGCAGAAGGAACCGCCGCGGCGATCGTTGCACGGGCCGGGGTCGGTGTTGTCGAGGAGGGCTTGGACTGCAGCGGCCGGGGTGCCGAGGTCAGCTAGGTACGCAGTCATGCGGTCGAGTGCTTCCTGCGCCTGCTGCAGGGAGGTGAAGTCAGAAGCCATGGGGGTGGGTCCTCTCGCGGGTGCTGTCCCGCCGCCAGGCGGCGCGGGGTGGCAGCACGCTGGCCCATGGCTACGCAAGCCCGGCAACCTGTCGCTCACGTGCTGAAACCGGGCCCGAAAGCTGGTGGCGCAGCTCGGGGGTGTCGGCCACGGCAGACGTGGAGCGTGCGCCTGCGGGAACGGAGCGGCCCCTGGACTAGGTCCGTTGGCGGGACCGGGTCCAGGCAGGACATGGGAGCGGCCCCGGGCTGGAGCGCCCGGGGCCGCGCGACGTGGTGCTGTTCAGGCCTCGTCCTGGCCTCGTACGGGGAGGTCGGGACGCAGCTCGCGCAGGTCCTCGGCTGAGATGTCCCGCGAGAGGCTGGCGGTGTTCACGAACCGTGCGCCGCAACCGGCGCCGGGCTTCGCCTGGTATCCGGAGATGTCGGTGTGTCGGTACGCGCTCAGAAGGGTGGGTTTGTTGCACTTTCCGCAGCGGGATTCAGACCAGTCGATGCAGAGGGTCGCGGTGATCTCGGTAGCGGTGGCCCGTAGGGCCGCGGAAGGCTTCTGGGATGCGGTCGGCTGGTTGGCGGTGGGGCGCGCCCGAGGGGCATCGGTGGTGTACCCCAGGGTGTGATCACGGACCGTGCAGAGCTCGCCGGGGTCGAACTCCATGGCGTCGATGTCGGTGGGATGGCCGCAGTTGGTGCACCGCCACTGGGCTTCGGGAGCGTCCCAGGCAGGATCGGGCTGCTGGTCGTCGCGGTAGGGGCCGGCCGAGCACTGGGAGTAGATGAGGGTCATGAACACGGGTGCGGGGATCGCGTGATGGGTGACGTCGGCGCTGGTCGGGATCACGGTTGCCGTCAGGGCGACCGGGCGCGGGGAAGGGGCAGGCATGGTTCTCCTCAAGCAAAGGCGGGACTGTGGGGAGGGCGCGCGACGCGTTGGTCAGCGCAAGAGGGCCGGGATGCGCGGGACGAATCGGATGGGAGCCGTGGCCGCATCGCTGCCGGCGGAACTCACCGGACCGTGGATGGCGGTTGGTGCCCGACGGGACGACTCTCTGCCAGGACCGGGTTAGCCCCGCAACCGGCCCGGCCCGGCCCCTGGCCAGCAGACCGAGGGCGGCTCGGCAGCGGCCGCACGGCGTGAGGTGACGCTCCTCCTGGCGATGGGCAGCGGTGTGGAATGGCATGGCCCCTCGGGCCGCGAGAAGCGGTCCAAGGGGCCATAAGGGCTGAACGCAGAATGGCTCAGTCGGTGCGCAGGACTGTGCTGGGAGGGCAGTGCCGCCGCATGGCCGCTTGGGGGCGGGACACAGCCGTCTGGCGACTCATCCGGTGCGGCGGGCTCGGGAGTTGCGCTGATGTTCGGCGCGCCTTGCGAGCGTGTCGGGGTCGTCTGCGTCGACGAAGACAAAGAACGATCGAGCGGAGCAGTCGGTCATGGTGTTGGAGCCGTGATCGGCGTTGTAGGCCTCGCCGACCGCCTTCAGCTCACCCTTGAGATCCTTCAGGGCCTGAGAGGGTGCCCACCGGGTCATCTTCTCGTCCCGGTAATCGGTGATCTCCTCGGCGACCCACCCCCATTCCTGGGGGATGTTGTCAATGCGGATGCGGATGGAGCCGTAGCCAGCGCCGATGTGGACGCGGATCTTGATCTGGTCGGGCGCCTCGCCGATGGGGTCGAACCGGTAGGTCCCCAGCGCCTGAGCCACCAGACCGGGCCCATCCTTCACGAGGGGGGCTTTGCCGGCCATCCGCGCCATCTTGATGTCCGCACGGATTCCTGCGGTGCGTTCCTTCATGGGCTGGCCGGTACGGTACTTCGCCCCCATGCGGTAGGTGCTGCCGTGCGAGTCGTAGCCGCGGGCGTAGATGTCGGCCCAGGTCTTCGCGTGCTCATCAGCCTGGTTCTCGGCCGCGATGCTCAGCTTCTTCAGCAGGCGTTCGAGCATGTGACGTGCGGCGGCCTTTTCGCCCTCGTGACGGCAGGTTCCGGACTGCTGGCAGGTCGGCGCCGTGCACTCTGAGTCGATCACTGCCTGAAGAGCCTCGACGCGGGTGGGCCTCTTGGACGGCTTCGCCATGGGTGCGCACTCCTGGGTTCGCGTAGGGGTGGGAGAGTTCAAGGGACGAGGCCTCGCGAGTGTGGAGACCTGAGTCCGTCGCCGGTCCTGCCGTTGGCAGGGTTGATCACCGACCGCCGCACGAAGGCATCCGCGATGGCGGTCCCCGGGGAAGCACACCTTCGTGCGCGGCCGGGTTAGGTGCGCAACCGCGTGCCGACTCGTGCAGGGGAGAAATCGGCGGGCCCCGGGCCGCTGGCTGCGGTCCGGGGCCTGGAGTGAGCCGCTAGGGGGTGGCGCGATCGGAGAGCGCGTCGTGGAGGCCGCGCAGGGCGAGGACGGCGGCGCGTTCAGCGTCTGTGGGCCAGGTGGGATCGTGGTCGCGGGCGTATCCGAAGTCCACGTTCTCGTCCAGCCGTTCACACAGGTAGGCCACGTCCTGGGCGGCAGCCTGGTAGTCGGTGTCCGAGGCAGTGAAGACCTCGGGGTCGGGCGCAGGCAGGATGTCGGAGCGGTAGGCGGCGTTGCCGGTGGTCAGCGTCCCCAGGGCGCTGGCGGCCAGGGACCACGCAATGTGGCAGGTCTCGCGCGTGGCGGGAGTCAGGCACAGGGTGGCTGCGGCGGTGGCGGCGGTGGAACCGTGGCGGGTGATGAGCGTCTCTGCTGTGATGCGAGGGCCGAGGTTCGCGCTGCCCGCGAGCACGCCGGGCTGGTCGTGGGCGTGGGGTCGCCAGGTCCAGAAGGGCGTGCCGTCTTCGTTGGGGTCGAGAGTGCCCAGGCGGTGGAGGGCGGCGAACCAGCGGGGGCCTGTGATGCCTGTGGCTTCCAGGGTGACAGCGCCGCTACCGGGCTCGATGGTGACGGTGCCGTTGACGGTCATAGCGGCCCGGACACCGGGGCTCGGCTCGAAGAAGCGCAGACCGGTGACCTCCTTGTCGTCGATGGCTTGTGCGGCGAAGTGGGACGAGTCGAGGACAGCGGCGTACAGGGCGCTCCAGGCACGGGTGCCGGTGAGCTCGGCATCGAGAAGGCTGTGGGTGTCGAACACGGGTTGGTGTCTCCCCTGGGGTTGAGGCCCGCGGGATGCGGGCCAGACGGGGAGGACGGTGCTGGGGCGTGGGGCAAGCCGCGCAAGCGGCACCGCATCTGGCCGGCGCGCCGAGTGTGGGTTCCAACGCCCCGGACACCGTGTGGCTGTGGGCTCCAGGTGATCGCGAGGCTGGCAGTCCTGTGGCCGGGGGCCAAGGGGCCAGGCACTCCGCGCGAGCTCCACGCGACGGTGCCGACCGTCGCGCTGTATCTCCTGGGGCCGCCGGAGTAGAAGCACGCGAACGGCCCCGCACTGTGGGGAGTGCGGGGCCGGGGCAGCGGGCAGGGCTCTACGTGGACTACTCGGCGCGGGGCGTGGAGTCGGGCACGGTGTGCGCGAGGGCGTAGACGGTGGTGTCGGTGTCGGTCTCGTAGGCGTCACCGGCTGCGGTCACTACTCGGATCCACGTGATGCGAGGCCGGTCTATCGTCCCCGGGCGTGTCCCCTGGCCGGAGTGCGCGACAGGGAACTCCAAGGGGCCCAGGTTGGCGGGGTGCAGGGCCAGGACTGCGCCGTTGGGGATGTCCTCGGCCCGAATGGGGACGAGCGGGCCCTGCTGGTACTTGTGGCAGCGGCACCGGGGGGCCGTGCAGCGGGTCGGTCCGTAGCGGCCTGCGGCGTGACGGGTGTCCAGGTGCAGGCAGCAGCGTCCGGGCTGGGGGTGGGTGCCGCTGTTCTCTTCCCAGTGCAGCTTGTTGGCCTCGGAACGCTGGTCAACGGCTTGGAGCGCCGCGCGGACGGCTGAGGCCCTGTCCCCCCATCCACCAGTGATCTCTTCGCGGCTCTCGGAGGTGATGTTCCAGAACACAGACCAGCCGTAGACCGTGGGGCCGGAGGCGGCGAAGCCAGTCGGCCGGTAGGTACTGAATGAGAGCCCGCGGTGGGTGAAGTCCCAGCCCGTGCCCGGGGCCGTCGCGGCCTGGAACCTCGGTAGCGGTCGCGGCTGGGCCGTGGCGGTGGTGGGTGTGCTCATGCGGGTGTCTCTCTTCCTGCTCGGAGGCGAGCCGAGGGGCGGCCCTGAGGGGTGTGTCCATGGGCCCGGTGCGCGTGGCCCGGGGTCTTGGCCGCACCATGACGTGGCCGTTGCCAAGGCCCGCAAGTCCACGACGCTGCGGGCGGGAGAGCTGGAGAGCGCTGATATGCGCCGCCGTCCTGCCCTTCTGTCCTGCGCATGGCGGAGTGATCCACGCAGGCTCGGTGGGGTGGGTGGCGTTGGTCGCGCACGTGCTTCGGCCCCGGCCGCTGGGCGGTCCGGGGCCGATGTCACAGGTGATCTGTCAGTGGTAGGCGACGTAGTCGTAGCGCTCGGTCAGCGCGTCCTGGACGGCATCCTCGGCGTTGGCGGCCAGGCCTTCGGAGACCTCGACGAGTGCCGCTGTGTAGAGGCCGTGGGAGCGGAAGTCGGTGGTGTTGGCGTCGCTGCTCCACTGGTCGGCGAGTGCCGTGGCGTCGGGGTGGTTGATGCGCGACAGGGCGCCGAGCAGAATCGTTTCGGCATTCTGACGGTCGGTAGGGAAAGGGCCTCCACCAGCGATGACCTGGGCGTCGGCGCCGTCGACGCGAGCCACGACCCATGTCCAGGCCTTGGCCAGCTGGTTGGCGAAGAGCGCGGGCATGTGCTGCTCCCATGCCTCCTGGGGGCTCTGGCCGGGTGCGACGGGAAGGACGTGGGCGCTGTAGATCCCGGCGTAGGCAGAGCGGGCGAGCGCTTCGGTGTCCGGGGCCGGGAGGGCCTTGAGCACCTGGACCACCTGCCGGGCATCGGTCTCGTACGTCGTGTGTTCGCCGAGGAGCGTCAGGAAGTCGGCTGCCTTCTCCCGCGCCTCTTCGAAGTCGGCTAGGGCGTCGAAGGCGATCGCCGGGACGGGCTGTCCGCCGGGGGTGGTAACCGTCACGGCCCAGGACCAGGCGGCGGTGGTGGGGGTCATGCGAACTCTCCTTCGCTCGTTGCGGAGTGGGGTGACGGGAGGACGGTGGCGCAGCGCGGACCAAGCTCCGCAACCGCTGTCAGCGGGCGACTGGAGAACAGAAGCTGCCCCGCGCCCTGGAGGGGCACGGGGCAGGGACGACGGCGACGCGAGGGGTTCAGCTCTCGGCGGGTCAGCGGCAGCTCAGCTCCGTGAGGCCCTCGACCGCGTGCATCAGGTAGGGGATGGGGAGGGTGAAGTCCCCCGTGATGCTGCCGTCGGGCTGCACTCTGATGCGCTGGGTGGCCCGGTAGAGATGGCGCGTGTGCGTGCTGGGCGTGGTCTCCGCCAAGGGGGAGTCGAAGACGTCTCCGAAGTGGATCTGTCCCCTGGTGGTGAATGCCTCGACGGCTCCCTGGTGGAGGCCGGTGAAGTGGACCTGGGCGGTGGATCCGTCGCTGAGCTGGATGGTCACGCGGCCGCCGTCAGGCAGGTCGGCGACCAGGTGAGACCAGGGGGCTTCCTCGTTGTGGAGCTCTCGTCGGAGGAGCGGCTGGATCTGGATCAGGAGGCAGGCGGTCAGGGTGCGGTAGGCATCGCGGGCGGCGTGCCAGGCCATTTCGGCTGCGTGCTGAGGGGTTTCCGGTGTGTAGGTCACGATCGGGCCTCTCCGTGCGAGGGGCTTCGTTGCCCCTGGGGCGTGGAGGGTGACTGTCGGCCTCCTGTCGGTTAGGCCGGCAAGCGGCTTGCCATAGGGACTGGAGGGACCAGCCGGGCCAAGTGGTGAAACCTCGGAGAGGCCCCGCACCGTGTGCGGGGCCTCTCGTATGTGGATCAGCGGACTGGGGCCAGCGGTCCGGCGCGCCTCGGTCGAGTCGTTGTCAGCTGGTCGGGCTGGTTACGTCGGGGCGTGGCTGGGGTCCAAGACGTGGAACGACTCGGTACCGCGCATCTCCACCTCCCAGCCGCGGTGCGTGAAGGTGTCGGCAGCCGCGCGGGCTGCCTCCTCGCGGGACTCCCGGCCGAGCCCCCGCTTGCTGATCACATCGATCTGAAGCCAGCCGGGGCGCCAGGACACGGGGCTGGGGGTCGTGTAGCCGGGTACTACCGCCTGCGGTCGCGAGGCGGCGTGGGTGAAGCCCGCTTCGTACAGAACACTGACGGCACGGTCGACGGGACCGGCGCCCTCGGGCAGGGGGAAGAGCACGTAGCTCTGGACGCGGATCGTCCCGCCGCCACTTACGGTGGGCTCCAGTTCCTTGGCCGCGAATCCGTGGCGGCGCAGCTCGGCGATGGCCGCGCGCTTGAGAGCGGGCGTGGCGGTCGGGAAGGTGAGGAGCGTGAACTCGGCGTGCTCGTCGCTGTCGTCCTGGGCGTAGAAGAAGCCCGGGTTCCCGGTGGGGTAGCCGCTGGCCGTGAAGCCGGGCGCGGCAAGGAGGAGCTGGGTGATTTCTCCGGCGGTGGCGTCGGGGGAGATCGCGGTGGGCTTGATCGGTCCGGCCTGGTGGGAGGGGCCCTTGACATTGATGCCGAGCCTGGTGAACCAACCGGTGAGCAGGTCCACAACGTCGGCGCCGTCCCAGCTGCCGTCGGCGTCCTCGATCGCCTTGACGTCGTCGAACAGGTCAGCGATGGCCTTGCCTTCGGGGATGGTCGGGTCGTAGTTGAGGGTGTTGGGCACCGTCTTGTCCTTCGGTAGGTGGTCCGTGAATGCCTGCGGGTGTCTCCGGTTCGGGAAGGTGCTGCCGGAGTGCCTGGCGGGATGGACGGTGGCCTGGGGCAGGGTTAGTCCTGCAACCTCGCGGGACGCTCGGCGTGGTTGGGCAGAAGTTGGCCGGACATGCGGAAGGCCCGCCCGGCCGAGGTCGGCGGGGCGGGCTCTGGGGTATCTGGTGTGTGGGGGAGCGAAGTACGCGGCGAGGTGCTGCGTGGCCGTGCCGCGGACGGAAGGAGGTACCTGGCCGGTGGGCTCCCTTTGGCGCCGGTGGGCTGGCCGCCGGTCGTAGGCCTCGCAGGTGCGAGCGGATGGGTGCTCCCCTCCCGGTCGCGGGGAGCCGCGGCGGGCCGCCCGTCACTGTCGGACCGTGGGCCTGTCCGGGGGCCTCGTCATCCGGTAAGTGCTTCCTCGTCCTCGATGAGCCGCTCGTAGGTGTCGTCCGCGTAGTTGCTCAGCGCGAGGTATGCGGCCTTGGGATCCGCGTAGGCGTTGGCGAGTTCATGGATGGTGTCCATGTAGTCGGCGAGGAAGGCGCCGCACGCCTCGGGGGCCAGGGTGAGCGCGTGGGTCATGTCGGTGCGGATGCGGACGCGGGCATCTGAGGAAGTCTCGGTGTGGGTGCGGTTCATGGCGGTTGTCCCCCGGATGGGTTGGAGCAGCTGCTGGCAGGTGCCTGGCTGCTTGCTGCGGGGACCTTGCCGAGCAGGTGGGCTACTGCGGCAACCTCCGGCGGCCGGCTGGGGGGGCGGACGAGCGAGCCCTGCCCCGCGAAGCCGGGGAGGCTGCGGGGCAGGGCTGGGGTGCGCGCGGTCAGGGCTGACCGAGGGGGACGTAGCGGGAGCGAGGAGCGGCATCGAGCTGGGGCTCGTCCTGGTCCAGGCCCGTCTGGCAGAGGGGGACGGTGACGACGAGCATGGTCCCTTCTGCGTGTGCGGTGGCCAGTCCGCGACGTAGGAGGAACTCGATTCCGTCCAGGACGTGCTCTTGGCTCTCCGTGTTGTGGGGCTGCCAGGATTCTCCGGCTCCGAGCTGTGTCTCTGCTCGGTAGACGGTGGCGAGGGCGGGCAGGCCCGCAAGGCCCGATCCAGGACGGATCAGGATGGGGACTTCGGCCGGTGCCGCGGTGGCAGTCGTTGGATCGTGCGGGATCCCGGAAGTCTGGGGGCCGTCAGTGGTCAAGGCGGAAACCTCCTGGTGTGGGCGATGGGTCGCGTACCGGCCTGGTTTGGCGGCCGACGGAGGGACCTTGACCAGTCGCAGGTCAAGGTCCGCAACACCCGCCTGAGAGACCGCTGCCGAACCTGTGCGCTCCGGCGGGTGCGACAGGCCCCGAGTCAGCTGCTGTCGCGGCGGGCCTTGGCGCGGGCGCGGGCGCGTCGTGCGGCCGCCTTGATGTCGTCGATCTCTTGGAGCTCGCCGAAGGAGTGGTCCTTGAGCCCCTTTCGGGGGCGGTTCGCCGCCATGCCCACTCGGGGGGGCCCGAAGACGGCCAGGAGGTCGGAGGCCTCTTGCGAGGAGTAGCCCGCCGCTTCGAGCGACGACGTGTCGGGGAAGACATCGGCGTGGCGGTCAAGCTCCTTGATGATCAGGTGATCCTCCTTGCCGCCCAGGGAGTACACGAACTTGAAGTTGGCAGGGCAGTTGGGTTCGACCAGGCGCTGAAACCGAGAGACCTCCTTGGTGTAGGCGTAGAAGGTCTGGCCCTGCGGGGCGCCGCGTATCAGTTCGAGCCACTGCATGGTGTAGGAGTCCTCGAAGAAATCGCCCGCGTCGTGGATGCGGATTGCGGCTCCTGAGTACCGGCGGTGGCGCAGTTCGGCGGCCATGCGCTCTTGCCAGACCAGGGGGGTGTCGAGGACCAGGCGGAGGTTGTTCTCGTGGCGCTGGCGGACGTTGGGGTAGCGGTAGGCGCCGTCGAGGGCGTAGCAGAACTTGGCGCAGACGCCAGCCTGGGGGCAGACGTTGATGTTGCGGGTGGTGATGGTGCCGTCGGGGGCCTCGTCCTTGAGGGTGACGGCCCATGCGGGCAGGGTCCAGTTGAAGATTCCCTGCGCCTTCATGCGGGAGTTCTGGGTGAGCAGCCAGTCGGTGGCCATGGTGGCACTCCACGGGTGATCCGGGGTCGGATGGGGTGGTGTGCGATGGAGGAGGCAGTCGGTGAGAAGGTCCGGCCGATGGCTACGGAGTCTCGGTGCCTTGCCAGCGCCCGGTCCCGTGAGAGGAGTGGGCTACGCAACGGTGCGAGCAGCTACGCGGCGCGGTGCGCGGCGCGCTGTTGTTCGCCGGTGATCACAGTGGCCCGCCGCGGGGTTAGCCCGGCAACTCGTGGCAGCTGCCAGGTGGTGTTCGAGTGGTCGGGCCCGGAGTGCGACTCGGCCCGCCGCGTCGTGCGACGTGGCGGGCCGATGGTGTCCGGGTGCTGGTCAGGTGCTGGTGCTCGCCCTGGCGCGGTCCCATGCCAGGAGGTGCAGTGGCATGGTTCCGCGCAGGGTCGCGGTCACCTCCCGGGTGCAGTCGTCCATGGTGACGGCGATGGTGCGCTCTTCGAGGTTGCCGAGCCACTCCCCCAGGAGGCGCAGCACCTGCCACGAGTGCGCGGGGTCGGCGGTGCGCAGAGAGAGTTCGAGTCCGCAGTCGTCCCCGTTCTGGCTCCACTCCGCGATGAGGTCGGGAAGGTCCAGCCTCGACGACAGGGTGAGGGGGGCCGATCCGAAGGCGTCGCGGTAGGCGCGGTGGTTGGCCTCCGCGCGCCGGATTCGGGTGAGGGTGGTGCGCAGCGCTCTTTGGGCGGCCTTGAGCGCTTCGGGGTGGAGATCGGCGAGGGGGCCTTCGTACCGTTCGGCAGTCCAGTCTTGGGGCAGGTTCACGAAGGTGCTTCCGGCCTCGCGACCCGCGGCATCGTGGAGGGTCAGCGTTCGGCATCGGAGGCTACCGGCGGCGATGGTGGCTGTGAGGCCAGTGACGTCGAGCGGCGGAAGGGTATGTTCGGGCACGGGGCCCGCCAGCAGGGTGGAGTAGTCGTCGAGGAGGCTGCGGAGTCCGGCGCGCAGGTTCAGGTCCTCGATGTCAGCGTCGACTGCGCTGAGAGGTCCCCGCGGCCCGCGGGGGAGGGAACTCGCCGGTGCCCTGAGGGCGCGAATGGCATAGTTCCAGCCCTTGTGCGTGTTCTGGAGGGCTGCGATCACCATGCCCGGCAGGTTCGGGTTGGTCTCAAGGAAGAGGGCGATGTCGCCGCTGACGTCGAAGCGGCACGCCACCGCGTAGGGGGCGGCCTGGGCGGACGTCGGTGCGGTCTCGCGGTCCTTGAGACTGTCGGTGCTCCGTGGAGGGACTGGGGTGGTACTCACGTTGCTGCTCCGCTTCTGTTTCGGCAGTGGTCGGACGACTGGACGATCTGGGGCCGGAGCGTTAGACACGCAACCATGAGGCGTGAAGCCTTGGCCGGGGTGCGCAGGCGAGCCGCTGGCCGCATGGAGCCGCTGGGGCTTCGAGCGGCCGCGCACAGAGGCCCGCTCGCCGAAGGCGCCTTCGGTGAGCGGGCCTCTGTCGGGTGGTGCGAGCCCTACCGGCGAGGAGTGTCCTTGGGGTCTGTGTCACCCTCCGCCGTGTCGGAAGCCGCCTCGGCATCGGTGGCTTCGGGGCCGGAGCGGTGGGGCCGGTGCCAGGCGTAGACCAGCCCGGACTCAACCCCGGTGAGCACAGCGAACAGGACCGTCCCGAGGATGCTGCCTCCGCCCACCAGGCTGAGCACGGCCGCTGCGAGGAGAAGCACCGCAGCGGCGGCCAGAGTTACTGCGGTGAACGTGCTGCGAGGGCGCAGTTGGCCAGGAGCAGACCCGCGGAGCACAGCCTTGAAGTCCGGGCTGGGGCTGAAGGCCGTCTCCAGGACGAGGGCCCCGAGCGGAAGGAGGTGCAGGAACAGGGCCCAGAGGGCGCACAGGGTGATGGCTTCGTCAGTGGTCATGAGGTATCCGCTTCGTTAGTTCGGGACTCTGGGCGTTCCCGGGGTGCGGTGATGCTGGTCGGCGGGATGCCTAGCTCCGCAACTGGCGGACCTGTGATCGCCCCGGGCGGAGATGAGCGTGTCTGGCACGCCGACCGCACGGGCCCCGCCTCCCGTTCGGGTGCGGGGGCGGAGGCCGGATCTGGAGACGGTCCGGAAGGCGTGGCGTGCCACGCACCTTGCGCTACCGGTTCTCCCCGCGCCTTGTGGTGGTGTGAAGGGGGGTCCCCTTGTTTCGGCCTGCGGTGTGCAGCACACCTCTGGCACTTCCGTCGCCCAGTCTTCTGGAGGGTCTGGATTTCCCGCGGAGCGGGACGAAATCGGGGTGGCTGGCCAAGTCCTGGGAGGCGACGCCGGAGCTCCTGGCTTCGCTCCGGCGCCGCGTACCTCGGGCGCTGTCTGCGGCGCCGGGCGGATCCGGGTCCACCTCCCTGAAGGAATGTGGACCCGCTTCGGGGAGCTGGTGGGCTCCTCCCTCCGGGCTACGCGCGGGCCGGCGCGCCGTCCGTGATGGGTCCGCGCGCGGCGCGGGTGCGGCGGCGGACGAGCCCACGGTTCTCCAGCACGCTCCGCCCGCGGGTGGCGAGGGCCTCCTCGTCCTGTCGAATCAGGGCAGCGACCGAGTCGACGGCTATCTGCGCCTGCTGGGCCTTGGTGTGGAGCCTGGTGGGGATGACCGCGGTCGGCCTGATGGCGTCAGACCGCAGGTCCCTGAGGACCTTCATGTGGCGGGCGTGCTGTTTGCGTATGGCGGCCTCGCTCATGCCGCCGGCCTCGCCTCGCCAGATGCGTTCGAACTCGGCGACTTCGTTGGGGTGCAGGTGCGGGGAGGGTGAGGTGGTGGCGTAAGGCGCCATGGCTCTGCTCCTTGGTGGGGTGCGCGTCCTGACGTGGTGGGTGGACGTGCACGGGCGGGAGGCGCACGGGTGTGCGTCCGGCGCCGGACCGTAGGGAGCGGTCTACTTAGGAGGTCAAGGGCGGGGCGCACCGGAAACGGCAGCGGCCCCCGGTGGTGTGCATCCCCTTCGTCGGGATGAACACCACCGGGGGCCGGTTGTGTGTGGGGCGCCTCGGCCGGGGTCAGGTAGTGCTGTCGGCCTGGACCTCGTTGAGGTGGCGGTGGTGCCGCTCTCGGTGGGCTTCTTCTGTGTCGGGCGTGGGCTCGAGCAGTCCCCCGCAGGCGCAGGCGAGTTTGCACAGGCCGTGGCCGGCGGGCTGGAGGACGAGTGCGTGTCCGGGCTGGCACGATTCGGTGGTGGTCTGGCTGTTGGACATGGGTTCCTCATTTCGGATGGCTGGTGCTTGGTGGGACGCGGTCAGACAGCGAGTTTGGCAAGGTAAGCGTCGGCGGCGGAAGGACCCAGGTGCCTGCGAAGGGCATCTCCGCGGCTCCAGGTGAGGGGGCCGTCGAGTGCGTCGAGCATCCGGGCTGCGGCAACGACTCCGCCGAGGGTGAGGTTCTGCTTGAAGCTGTGGTTGATCTGTCGCTCAAGCGCGGTGTACAGGTCTGGGTGGGGCAGCCCGAGGGCGAAGCAGATCCGTGTTGCCAGGACGAGCCAGTCCGGGCCGGCCAGCACGCAGTACACGCATGACAGCCTCTGTAGCCCGGTGTCGTAGATCGGGTGGTATTCGAGCACGTGGTCCGCGATTTCCCGCCAGACCTGAGATTCGGAGAGCTCGTGGATGATGTTCCAGGTCAGGACCAGGCGGTTGGAGCTCGAAGTCCGGTCATCGAGGGTCAGCCGGCTCTTGCGGGCCCGTGAGCGGGATTCCGCGCCGCGGACGCCCATGACGTTCAGCACGATCGCCTGGCGGTCCAGGCCCAGGCCTTCGACGAGTTTGGTGATGACGGGGCCCGTGGGGTCCCGCTTCAGGTAGGCCGTGCACAGGCGTCGCGCGGAGTCCGGCCAGAGGCCTCGGTCTTCCACCATGCCCAGGAAGCCGCCTTCGCTCTCCACGAGGATGAAGGGGATTCCGTATCGCTCTGCTTGGCGGCGTGCGAGTTGCCGGACTCCGGGCCACTCGGCCTGTCCAAGATCGCAGTGCATCACCCGCAGCTTGTGCATGCAGCCGGCCTTGCGGGCGGCCGCGACTACACGGTGCAGCGCGACCACGGAGTCCTTACCCGCCGATGTTTGTATTACTACAATATCGGCGGCCTTGATCAAGGCGACGTCATCGTCGGCCAAGTGCTCAAGCAGATTCCTGGTGGCGTTCCGGCGGTGGTGTTCGGTCGGGTACCGGTTCAGCAGCGGACGCCAGGGGTGGAGCTTACTGGCAGCGAGCTGAAGCCGTCGTTCGGATCGAAGGGTGGAGCTCTGGGCGGCTTCGCATACCTCGCCGGCGTCGTAGGAGAAGAGCGTCTGGGCGGCGCGGGCTTCATGGAGCTCACGCCAGGCGGCTCGATGGCCGCTCACGCTTGCGGTGGCGCGTCGGATCATGTCGACGGTGCGCAGAACATTCGTCGCGTTCATGGGAGGACCTCGTGGAGTTCTGACGGGCTGCGGAGGGGTGCGCGGCAGCGGATGGTCGTCGTAGGACCGGCTGTCGGCGCGCAGAAGGGGGGATCAGGCTGGCGCGGTGGCGCTGCGGTGGCCTGTCGTCCCGGTCCGTCCCGCGGAGTTCAAGGTCAGGGGCATGAGGCGACGTGTTGAAAGCTCCGCGGCGCCGGTGTGGTGGACGGGCCGACGGAGTGGAAGGTAGAAGTGCCGGGTTCTAGGGACGCAACTCGGCGTCTCCTCCGCTGTGGAGGCTTCTGGCGGGTTCGCTGCGACGCGAGGCCACGGCGATCTGTGGTCGCGTCTCTCCGATGCCGAGTCCAGGCCGCAGGCATTGGTCTCGGAGTTCGGGGGGGCAGGGCAGGCTCGACTGCCCCATCAGTTCGAAGGCTGTGGGCGAGTCCTCTGGCGATCGGCTCCTGTTCGGACTTCAGGAGGTGCCGGGGACGTCGCGTTTGACGCTGTCAGCTGGTCGCGAGGGCAGTGCACAGGCTTGTGGAGGCCTTGGGGATCCAGGCAGTGGTGCCGGCGGGAAGGCCGGAGGCTGAGCGGTAGCGCAGGCGGAGAAGTACCCAGCCCGCTTCCTCGCGGAGGTTGCTGCCGCGGTCGAGGAAGAAGAGCTGGCCGACGGCCGGGTAGCCCGATCCGGGCCCTGTTCGTGCCTGAATACCGTCACGGTTTACGTACCGGGTGAGGGAGTGGACCTCGCCGGGCATGGTGGTGTCTGTGATGGAAACGGTAGGGCGTAGGCGCCTGGCCAGGCGGTGGCCGACAGTGCTGGCGAGGTTCACGTCAGGCCTTCCGGGACGTCGCTGGCAGTGAGATCAGGATGCTGTGGGAGAGCCTGGCGTGGCAGCACGGTTCTGGGAATCGCCCCCTCCCCCGCTGCGGCCCGTCCAGCCGGCCGGTCCCGTCCGAGGAATGCGCGGCCCTCCCCCGTGTTCCGTCTCCCGGGAGCCTCTCGACCAGCCGGACATTGGGTCGCCTCGCGCCCTTGCGGGCGGGTGCGAGCAGCGAAGAAGGCCGCCAGGGGCGGCCTTCTTGGTGGACAAGCGGCTGAGGTGAAGGTTCAGTCGGGCATGCAGGGTGAGAGGGCGCGGAGCGCTCGGGCGATGATCTCGAGGTCGGACGGGGTCGGTGCGGTGACTCCCCAGGCGCCGAGATCGGCAACTGCATCGGCCGCGAGCGCGGCGAGGGAGTCGGTGCGTTCGGTGGGTACCGCCTGCTCCACGGCCGCGAGGTAGAGCGCGATGGCGAGGGGGCCTGCCGCTTCGTCGATGTTTCCGAGGGAGCGGAGCTGGTCGATGGCTCGCATTCGTGCGGGCCCGGTTGCGCTGGCCTCGTTGGCCTGGCTGCTCCGGTGGGCGTGGAGCAGGAGCTGACGTCCCAGGTTCCAGCCGTGATGGACGGCGCTGGGGTGGAGGTCGGGGTGGCTGCTTCGGGGGAAGAGCTGATGGGAAGTGGGGATGCTCTCTATGCGGATAGGGGGCATGGTGCGGTCCTCGTTGCCGGTGACTTCCAGGCACGGAGTCGGCCTGGGCGGTCGGACGGTACGTGGACGGCTCCCTAGCCGGGCAAGGGCTCTCCGGTAGGTTGCGCCGGCTCGTGCTGTCTGGGCAGCGGGCTGCTGGAACCTTGCGCTGGAGCATGAGGAAGCCGGCGGCCGCGGTGAGGCCCAGGGCGAGGCTTCCCGTCCACATGAGTTCGGGACCGCCCGTCTTCAGGGATGCCGCGCTGATGAGCGGCGCGAGGAGTGCTGAGATGCCCATGGTGGATGCCCAGACGCCGGTGTATCGGCCCTTGGCGTCTGCTGGGGCGAGGCGGTCGACCATGGTCATCACGGAGCTGAAGAAGAGGACCTCGCCCATTAGTCCACAGGACCGCCGCGGCAGAGTATGCGGTGAGGCTGCCGTGGACGACGAGGTGGCTGCCCATGCCGGCGCCCAGGGTGAGTGATGCTGCGGTGCACACGGTCAGTGGTGTGCGACGGTCGGCCCAGGGCTGGATGAGCGGTTGGAGCAGGACTACGGCGATGGCGTTGACCAGGCTGGTGGTGCCGTAGCTGGAGGGCTCCAGTCCGTCGCGGTCCATGGCGACGGGAAGTCCGAACAGCACCTGCTGGTACACGCAGAGGAAGAGCAGCGTCCGGCCCGTCAGGGCGAGGAAGGGGCGGTCTCGCAGCAGTGCGCGGTACTTGGTGGGCTGCGCGTCGGCATCGTGGGGGCGGGCGGGGGCGGGGGCGCGGGTCCGTCCCGGCTGACGGTCCGTGGCGAAGGGACAAGGTCTCAGGGGATGGGATGGTCGCGCCCTGGTGGGGCATCCCCGGTCTGGGGTGCGTCAAGGTGGAGCCGCCCTCCCCCGCGCGAACGACAGATCGGATCCCTGGATGGACCTGCTGGACAAGTGCCGCGTCGTCGGCGCAGCGGACGACGCGCGGGCGCTCGGCCTCTACCCCTACTACCCGGGCTCCCAAGGTCCTGCGGGCCGCGGCCAGGTGCTGCTGGACGGAGCCGAGGTGTGCATGCTCGGCAGCAGCGACTACCGGGCACTGAGTTCCAACCCTCAGATCGTCGCCGCGGCTCAGGACGCGCTCGCGCTGTACGGAACGTCGGCGACTGGGCCGAGGCACCAGAGCGGCAATCTCGAGCTCCATGAAGAGCTGGAGGCCGACCTCGCTGGCTTCTTCGGCTTCGAGGCCGCGCTGGTCTTCTCGACCGGGTACATGGCGAACCTCGGCGTTGTCTCCTGCCTCGTCGGCAGGGACGACATGATCGTGGTGGACGAGCGGGCGCACGCGTCCCTGGTCGACGGCGCGCGTTTGGCCAGCGCGAACGGTGCCGGAGTGCTCTCCTACCAGCACTGCAGCCCGGACGCCCTTTCCGAGGCCTTGGCCACCGCTCCAGGGCGCCCGGCGCTGGTCGTCACCGATGCTCTCTTCGCTGATTCCGGACGGGCGGCACCGGTGGCACAGCTCGTGGAGGTGTGCGCGCGCTTCGGGGCAACGCTGCTGGTCGACGAGTCCCACGGTGTGGGCCTTCTCGGCCGCGGGCGCGGGCTTGTCCATCAGAGCGGCATGGCAGGCCAGGTGCCGTTGATGACCGTCTCGTTCGGCACGTCACTGGCCTCGCAGGGCGGCGCCGTGCTGTCCGACGCGCGAACCATCGACTACCTGCGCCATCACTGCCGCCCCCAGCTCTACTCGGCCGGCCTCAGCCCGGCAGAGACCGCGGCCGCGCACGCCTCCCTCCGGGAAATCCGGCGCCACGCTGAA
The DNA here is from genome assembly GCF_035978755.1 of Streptomyces sp. NBC_01298. Taxonomy (NCBI): domain Bacteria; kingdom Bacillati; phylum Actinomycetota; class Actinomycetes; order Kitasatosporales; family Streptomycetaceae; genus Streptomyces; species Streptomyces sp. NBC_01298. The sequence goes on along the minus strand of NZ_CP108415.1, from coordinate 263,691 downwards.
CGGGTGCCCGACGCGCTGGCGGCCGCAGAACGTCTGCGGGCGGCGCTGGAGGTGATGGGGTTCGACGTGGAGGAGAGCCTCGGGCCGATCATCCCGGTCCGCTTCGCCAGCGAGCAGGCGATGCTGTCGGCGCAGCGCCTGCTCCTGGACCACGGCATCTACGCGAACGCGGTACTGGCGACGGCCGGCGCGGGACACCGGCTCAGAATTGTGTGCACTGACGCCCACACACCGGAGGCCCTCGACGCCGTAATCGCCGTATTCGGTCAGCTGCGTGAGGCCCTGATCCCCCCGCGGCGCCAGCCCGCATAAGCGGACCGGCCGCCCGAGAACCTCCTGTGCCCGCCCGCACAGGCCGGGATGGCCGCCAGGGGTTGTCAGGCCGCAGGGAGCTTGCCCACAGCCTTGTCGATGTGGCGGTCGACGAGGCCCGGAGCACCGACCAGGATCACGGCGACGTTCCCCTTGCGAACCGCAAGGGTCTTCACCACCTGGGGCCCGGTGGGCAGGTTCAGGGTGGAGGAGTAGCCGAACTGCTCATCTCCCACCTTCGGTAGGGGCGACTTGGAGACCTGCACCTCGATGGGGGTGCTACCGGTGTTCAGGGTGTACGAGGAGCAGGCCAGGTAGGCGTCAAAGAGCTTGCTGAGCTTGGCGGAGAGCACCGACGGGCGATCGCTGTGCAGCTCCTCGCCCAAGGTGCTGGTGTCGTAGGTGAAGCTCACTTCCGCCTTGGAGGCGAAGTTGAGGTCGCTGTCGCTCTTGCCGAGCTTCTCCAGGGTGGAACACCCCTGAGTGGTCACGTCGTCGTTCTTGTCGTCGGCGAGGTTCGGGTTCTGGATGTACCCGTAGCCGAGGTCCGTCGACGTGAGCAGCAGGGGGTTCAGTTCACCCGCGGCGAGCGGCTTCGGCTCTTCCTTCAGCGGTGCGGCGTGACCGCCAGCGCCAGCGCTGGCTCCCCCACCGCCGTTTCCGCCGCTGCTGCAGCCAGAAACCAGGGCACCACATATGACTGCCGTGGCGGCCCAGCGTCGAGTCATGAGTACTGTCGTGCGCATCGCTCAACTCCTCCCCGAGTACAGGTACATGACACTACTGCCTCTGGATGGGTGGACCCGAACGCCCATGAGCACCAGGCGCCGGAAGACACCGCTTCTGGGCGCCCAGCAACATGTGTAGGCGGTGTGGCGCAAGGTGAGCAAACTGTGGGATGGGCGGCCTCTACAGACCGCGCATGACGGCTACGACCTTGCCAAGGATCGAAGCCTCGTTGCCCAGGATCGGCTCGTAGTCGCGGTTGTCCGGGTCGAGCCACACGTCGGTGCCGTCCCGCCGCAGTCTCTTCACTGTGGCTTCTCCGTCGATCAGAGCGGCCACGACTGCTCCCAGCTCGGCGACGGGCTGCCTGCGCACAACGACCACATCCCCATCCAGGATGCTGCCCTCGCCGGCCATCGAGTGGCCCGTCACGGTGAGGGCGAAGAGGTCACCGTGGCCGACCAGCTGCCGCGGCAGGGGAAGGACGCCGTCGACGTCCTCGGCCGCGGTGATGGGTGTGCCTGCGGCGATCCGACCGATGAGAGGCACCTCGGCAACCTGGCTCTGCGGCGTGGTGGTGGTCACGTCGTGGACTCGGTCATCGGAGTTTGCGGCGTCGCTTTCGGATGAAAGGGGGCGGAGGGGCGCGTAGGTACGGGGCCGGTTCGGGTCCTTGCGTACGAAGCCCTTCTTCTCGAGAGAAGCGAGCTGGTGAGAAACGGAGGAGGTACTGGTCAGGCCCACAGCCTGGCCGATCTCGCGCATGGACGGCGGGTAGCCGCGGGTGCGGACCGAGCTGGTGATGCAGTCGAGAACCTGACGCTGGCGATCCGTGAGGCCGTCGTCTCCGGTACGGACGCCGCCCGGCGGGCGACCCGCGCGTGGCCGGATCATGCTGGCTTCCATCTGGTCCCCCTCGGTTACGTGCTGGAGCCAACGGTAACCCGGCACTCTGCCACGGCGCCTTGATAATTCGAGGTCAGCGGGCTATGCCGTCAGCAGCTGCGAGCGGCCTTCTCCGTGGCCTGGGAGGGTGAGCTGCGTACGTGCGCCGGTGACCAGTTCTCGCAGTAGGTCCGCGACGAGGTCCGGGCGCTCGCCCGGGAGGCCGTGTCCGGCGCCTTCGGCGACGTGTACGCGGGCGTGCGGGAGCTCGGCGGCCAGACGGCAGGTGTGGATCGGAGGGATGAGTCTGTCCTGGGCGCCGGTAACCAGGTGGACAGGGGCATTGGCGAGTGCGTCCAGTGAGCCCGATACGTCGTAGCTGAGGATCGCCCGGTACCAGGCGGCGGCGACATCCAGTGGGGGCCGCGGTTCATGGGAGGGGCGCAGGGTGTTGCGGAGGTACTGAACAGGGCGCGGAGCGGTGGCGCAGGCGCTGGCGATGACACTGCGCGCGCTTCCGAGGGCCCGGGTGAGCGCTGGCTGGTCGTGACGTCGTAGGTCGAGGCGTCCGCTGCTGGGGCTGGCCAGCAGGACACCTGCGACCTGGGGTGAAGCCACGGGGGCGGACAGGAGGGCGTGCATCATGACCGTCATGGCGCCCATGGAATGTCCGGCAAGGACGACGGGGAGGTCTGCGGCATGCGCCCTGAGGACGGCGGCCAGGTCGCGGGCGAGGACGCTGATATCTGCCGGAGCGCGGCCGTGGGTCGATGCGCCGTGCCCGCGCTGGTCGTATGTGACTACGCGCAGTCGGCCGTCGAGAGTCGTGCGGCTGAGGACGTCGTTCCAGACCCGGGCGGAGGCCTGCCATCCGTGCACGAAGACCACAGAGACGTCGGCGGTGTCCTCGATCGGGTCCCGCTGGTAGACGGCAAGGTCGGTGCCGTCAGGTCGGCTCAGCCGCTGGGGCTGCGGTTCCAGGAGCGGCACGGGCTCACGCCACCGAGAGGGAGAAGTCGAGGGTTGTGCCCCCGGTGCGGGCGGGTGTGGCTCCGAGCCCGCGCATGATCTTGAGCATCCGGACGTTGTCCGCACCCGTCATGACGACCAGGGAGGAGCACCCTAGGTTCCGGGCTGCCGCGCGTGCCTGGGCTGCGAGTGCGGTTCCGAGCCCCCGCCCCTGCCAGCCGTCTTCGATGAGAAGGCCGAGCTCGGCCGTGCTGGCGTCCGTGGTGCGGACCAGGTTCATCGTGGCCACGATGTCCTGGGGGTCGTGCCGCGGGTGGGAGACCCATGAGCTGGCCCGGTCCGGATTGGTGAGGTGGCTCCACTCGGCGAAGCGAAGGTCCCGGCGGGCGCTCTGGTACCGGGCGAAGCGCGATGCCAGGGAGCTGCGGTCGTGGAGCTGGTTGACGGCATCGTAATCGGCGAGTGTGGCGGGTCTCGTGATCGTCTCGGTTGCGGCGTGCTCGTAGCTCCAGGGCACGGTTTGCGGCGCGATGGGCTCGGCGGCGTAGAGGGCGCGGGTGGGCACGGTTGTCCTCGGCTCGTGTGTCGGGGGGCAGGGGGTGGCTGTGCACACGTTGCCGGACGGGGGTGGCAGCCTCGGGCCGGCGCCGGGGCTACTGCCCGGGGTCCGGCACACGGACTTGGTCCTGCGTGCCTTGTGACGGGACGCTGCCGGGAGACGGGCGGTGAGTCAGGGGCCGAGGTCTGGTGCGCTCAGGTCGTGCGGTGCGGGTGGGCCTTTCGAGAGGGGGTCGCCTGGGCGTGCGGTGGTCCGGGCAAGGGGCGGTAGTGGTGGGGTGTGCCTGCCGGATCGAGTTGGCGCGATCGTCTGCCAGCACGCAGAGCCCCGGGGCCTCTCTGCCTGTGGGCGGGGATGCTCCGGGGCTCGACGTTCGGATCGTTGCAGTTGGGGGTGTCGGTCAGCGTGCGGCCCAGCCTCCGAGGTTGTTCTCGCCGGCGGCGGCCGCTCGGGGCAGTGCGTCTGTGGATCCCAGCAACACCTGGGGCAGATAGGCGGAGTGGACGTCCAGCTGCCAGCCGTGGACCTGGACTGCGAGGGCGGCGAGGGCGAGGGGAGCGAGGGGCAGCATCGTCCTGGGGGCGGGGGCATCGCCGAGGCCGTCACGGTGCTCGTTGAGGCGGGTGGCCAGCGCCTCCTCGAAGGCAGGTTGGTCATCGTTGAGGAGGCACCGGAGCAGGCTCTGGTCGGGCGAGAGGGGGCCTGCCGCATCCAGCCGCAGGCCTGCCTCGGCTCGCTCATCCGCGTCCGGCATGCAGAGGGCGACCGTCGGCCAGTCGCTGGGGCGGTGCCCCGGCGAGAGGGTCAGGTACCGGGCCAGGGCGTCCATCTGGGCTAGGTCTGCTGGCTGGGAGACCGAGTTGAACGGCGAGTACGGCACGCCGCTGCGGATTGCTGGTGCGTAGTCCTCTCGCAGCAGGGGGCCGATGACCCGCCTCCATTCCCAGACCAGGCCGCTGATCAGGCAGAGCTCGAAGGTCTCCACCCAGTGAGTTGCCGTGGGGGCCTCGGTGATGAGATCGCTGAAGGCCGTGTCTTCGCTGCTGATCTGCTCGTCGATGAACGGGAAGCGGATCTCCTGGTCACCATCGGGGAAGCAGCCCACGCTGAGCAGCCCGAGGGCGCATTCCGCGGCGGTGCGCAGCACCTCGAACAGGGGCGTGCCGGGCTCGGAGGCGCTGGCGAGCTGGGCGGCGGCGTGGTCGAGAAGTTCGTCGCGCATCGCCCCCAGGTCGTCCAGGCGTATGCCCCCGTACTGCATGGTGTGCCAGCGTCCGAAGGTCCGCCGCTTGATGTCCTCGAGCGCCTGGGCCATCTGCTGGGCGTCCACCTCATGAGAGGCCACTTCGTGCACTACCGCTGTCCCTTCTCGATCAAGCCGGTTGAGGCTCTGCACGCTACCGGTGGGGGCTGACAGGGTGCCTTGCCGTCTGCGGGTAGGCGAAGAGGGCTATGCGTCACACCGGCACCGGCAGCTCGATCGCGGCGGGGGTTGTCGGCCGGGCTGCCGACCGGGGAGGAGCGGTGGCCGTGGGGGTCCGGCCTGTTCCTTGGCGGAGGCCTGGGGCGTTGGGCAGTTCGGCGGTGAAGAGGGCCCTTGAGCACATCTGGGACTCCTGGGTCAGGTGGTGGCGGGCAGGGTCTGCATCTCGGCCACGGCGTTGCGCAGCCTGGCGATGCACTGAGGGAAGTCGGTGCCGGATACGAGGAGGTGGCCACGTCGGGGTAGGGGACCTGTGCGGCTGTCGGCGTTGTACCGGTCGAGGCGCGCGTAGGGCGTGATGGTGGAACGCGTGGCCGGGGTGGAGCTAAGGCGGCTGGCGGCGGTTCCCTGGACGTAGCGGATGGCGGCCGCACCCAGTGGGGTGGCTTCGGCCTCGACCGGCAGACCCCGTGCGTGCCGGCCGGAGGCAGCGATGAGGTCGATGCCGGTGACCTGTTCGATGAGTGTGGCGACGAGCGGGTCGGTCAAATGGGTGGTGAGGCTGAGGACGCGGGGGCCGGTGGGGGTGATCCGGAGGCGGATCTGCGCGATGCCCTGCCGGTGGCCGGTTACCTCCAGGGCTCGGGCGACAGTGCTCTCGATGGCGGCGGCGCAGACATCGTCGGCATCTACGACGACTTCGAGGGGCATCAGGCTCGGCTCTGCTTCGGGGTCGAAGGTGGCATGGGAGATGGCCACGAGGCGGGAGTCCAGGGTGTATGCGGTGGCTTCGATGCCGTCGAGCCTTGGTTCGACGATGGTGCCGGCCCCGGGCCACGAGGCCGCCGTCGCGGCGGAGAAGGCTTCGGCCAGCTCAGTGGCACTTTCGACGACTCGTGCGGCGAAACGTCGTCGCGGTGCCGCCGGCTTGCACACCAGGGGGAAGCCGACGGTGTGGGCGGCTTCGAGGGCCTGGTCGAAGGAGTCGGCGTGGATGCCGCCGCTGTTGAGGGTTCCCGCGCGGTTCAGTAGTTCGAGGGTGCGGTGGCGCAGGCTGGTGGCTGCCAGGACGCCTGCGTTGGGCCCGGGCAGCCCGAGACTTGCCCGGACAGCGGCGGCCGCTCGTATATGCGCCGGGTGGAAGTGGAGCACCGCGGTGATGGTGTGTTTGATGGCGAGCCAGCGGGCGGCCTGCTCGACCTGCTCGGGCTTGAGCGTGTTGGCGACCCGGGTCGCGGACGCATAGTGCCGCTGCCAGGTCGCGGGTGTGTCGTCGATGAGTAGCAGCGGGGTGGCCTCCGCCAGGCGCTTGAGGGCGGCCTCCCATTCCGCCTGCGGCCCGCTGCCGAGGACGAGGAGGTGCCCTGGCGTGCGCGGGTCCTCGCGGCGAGCCGTGTCGGTGTTCACGGAGACGCTCCAGTGTGATCGGCAAAGTGTGCGGTCAGCGATGTGACCGGGTGTTGATCACTGTCTCCGTCGGGGGCGGAGGGCGGCAACGGGCGGGAGCGCGTGGTCCCTGGACGTGGTCACCTTCGGTGGCAGGGTGTCATCCAGCGGGACGGAACCTGAATTGGTGGTGGCCGCTGGCGGGATACGGTCCACGAGATGGGAAGACTTCTCATTTCCGCAGGTCAGCACGCCACTGAGGTATCAGTCCGCGGGACGGGCCGCTCCTTGCCCTCGGCGGTCGAGTGTGGCAACCGTCAGGGGTCAGCGAGGGGACCGGCAGGCGGGCCCGGCTATCTGACCTGCACTTTTGCAGTCCGTCGGGCTGAACATCGCTTCTCCATGGTGCGGTTGGCGTCTGACAGGAAGAGGTGCTTCCAGGAAAGGGCGGTTCCTCCACAAACTCGACCTTGACCGGTAGAGATGTGCCTGTCGGGGCCCGTGAGACGGGAACAAGCCCTGGCAACGTCAACGGGGAGGAACGTCAGTGATCGACTCCGGCTTTCTCGACACAGCCGACGTCGCCGGTAGCGCGGACGACGGGATGACGGCTCACGGGCGGGTTTTCCACGTCCTGCAGACCCTGAACAGCATGGGGCCGGGCCTGCACCCGCTGCGCCGGATCATCGACGAGTCGAGGGTCACGAAGTCCACCGTGCACCGCATTCTGCGCGCCGGCGTCGCGGCCAAGCACCTGATCTACCGGGCGCCTGGTCGGTACGGAGTGGCAACCGACGTCGCCAACCACCGCCCCGACGCCAGCGTCCACCTCAACCTGGCTCACGACAGCGCCCTGGACCGCGAGACCACCGTGCTGCAGCGGCAGACTGCCCAGGTCGCCATGGCGTTCAGCGCAGTGATGGTCGACGACACGCCGGGCCGGCTGATGGTGAACCACACCTACGGACGGCGCAGCGACTTCCAGGCGGCCTTCAACCACACCGATGTCGATGCCAAGGTGGCCCTGCGGTACTCGCCGTTGACGGACGACGCGGCGGGCCTGGCGATCCTCTCTCACCTGGACGGAGCCCCGCGAGGGCACCTCATGCGTGAGATCAGGTCCGAGGGCTATGTGATGACCGAGTCTCCCCTGCCGGACTGGAAGATGATCGGCGTCCCGCTGTGGCGCGGGTCGACGGTCTACGGCTCGCTCGTCGTGATGGGACTGCGCCCCCAGATGGAGAGGAACCGGCGGGAATACGCCGCGGCTGCCCTTGCCTGCGCGGCCCGTCTGAGTGCCCGCTGCGAGCTGGCCAGCGGTGCCATGCGTATGAGTGCCTGACCGGGCCCGGTGCCCGGCGCACTGACGGCCGCGGTGTCCCCTCCCCCGCCACGGTTCGAGCTCGCCTCTGCGGTCCCGGTCCCCCCCGCGGAGACCCTGCGGCGGCGGGAGCACCCTTCCGATGATTCCTCTGAATCATGGCTCGAGGCCAACAACTCACTGGAGACGCTGCCATGTCGAACGACCCGCCTGGCGCGCTGGAGGGCGCACGCCACCTGCTGGAGGCCGAGGCTGACCGGCGCGGGATCAGCGTCGAAGCCCTGGTCGACCAGCTCGCACGCGAAGGCCGCCGCACCGGCCTGACTGCCCCAGCGCCACAGGACGACTTCTCGCGCTGGACCACGCCCCCTCCCTGGGCGAGGGTCGTGAGCATGGTCGGCTGGCGCGGCACGCCGAAGACCGCGGCCGAGGAGCCTGCAGAGGCGTTCGACCACGAGTCCGTCCTCTTCGGAACGATCAACAGCGGGAAGACGAGCATCGCCACCCTGACCCGCGCCCGGCTGGAGATGGAAGGCATCCCCTTCGACGAGACCGTGTGCACCACCGACTCGGGGGATCGGTACATCGAGTTCAGGATTCAGCGGCCGGACCACGGCAAGGAATGACGCGCCTCTTGCGAGGGTGAGCGTGCCTGGGGCTCGTATATCCAGGCTGCGGTGGAACGCGGCGGCCGCCGCGCGGGTGTTCCTACCTGCTCTTCCTAGACCCCGCAGGGTGCATGCCTGGGGCCCATCAACTCGGCCGCACCTTCTGTGTCCAGCTCGGTGAGCACGAGCGTGATCCTCGCCAGGCCGCGTGCCTGCAACGCGCGGGGCGTCTCCTCCACGAGACGGCAGCTCTGCAGCCCGATGACCGGGTCGGGGTGGCGAATGATCCTGGCTGTTCCCTCGTGGTGGACGAGGTCGGCGCCGGCGCCGAGCACCCAGGTCTGCATGTCGTCGAGGTAGGCCTCACGCAGTGCGGGGTCCAGGTGGACGTCACGTCGAAGGCGCCTCAGGTTGATGTCCTGGTCGTAGCGCTCCAGGCTGGTGGCGAGCTGGGCCAGCATCGACAGCTGCCAGTTGCGGTAGTCCACAAGGATGGCGGGCGCGTCCGGGTGGAAGAGTCCGAACCGCAGGAAGTTGCTGGACGGCATTGCCGATGGGTGGTGGCCCATGCCGCGGAAGAGCTCTCGGTACGCGGCATTGGCCGACTTGATTTCCCAGCGGTGGTCGATGAGGAACGTCGGCAGGGAAAGGGCTTCCATCATTGCTGCGTAGTCGTAGAGGAACGCGTCCAGTGACGGGCCTTCCACGCATCCGCGCCCGCCTATCGGGCGCGTATCGGGAAGCCGGTCGACCGCGATGAGGAACAGGCGGACGGTCTGGAACTCGGTCATCTCCAGTGCTTCCGCCAGCTGGAAGAGCTTGTCGTCAGTCCATTCCTTGACGACTCCGCGCTCCCAGTTTCCGTAGTTTCGCGCACTCATTTCGAGGCGGTCAGCTACTTCCTCCTGACGGAGGTTGAGGAACTCGCGCCGGCCCACGATCAGGTTTCGCAGGCGCTGGGCCCGCATTTCCGCGGCAAGGTCGTCGTCCACTGCAGGTGCCCCGGTCTTCGTCCCGGCGTTCAAGGCGCTTCCCCCTCGGCGTAGCGGCTCATCAGACAACTTTCCCCACACTGGCGTGTCAGCCTGCCCCTCTCTCGACAGCACGGGGGCCTCACTATGTCCATGCTCACGACAAAAATGCAAGCAAGTATTCCCTTTCCCGACCCCCTCGGGGAAGTATCGGATTGAATTTTCTCAATCCCGCCGAGGTTGGAATCTTCCCTCAGTCGCGAAAGCGGGCAACACAAAAATGCGGTAGGCCAGTGAATGATCCCGGAATAGCGAATCGGCGTGACGAGTTTCCCTATTCCTGGGCTTCGGCGGACTAACGCAACGCGGCCGAGCACCCGGCCCGGCGGAGTACCGCAGTGCCGGGTGCTCTGCGCGTGAACGCAGGGCGGCTTACCCCCAGTCGGAGTCCCGCGGATGGATCTGCGGTGGCGCCGGCGGCACGGGAGCCTGCACTGCCACCTCCCCCTCAGCTGCGACGCCCCAGTTCGTGTCGGCCGAGCCAGTGGCCGCGACGGCGCCGAGTCCGACGACGGCCAGGAGCGCGAGCAGCGCAGCAGTGCCCGTTGACCGGATGTTGCTGGAAATCAAGGTGATGAGTCCTTCCTCAGTCGGTCCGCCCCCACGGAACCGTGGGCGGCAGCGCCCATCTGTGCACCACGGGTCCTGTGGCACACGGTCCAGCCTGTATTGAGTGTTGAACGCGATCAAGGTTCGGGATACTGCGTGCACCCGCAGTTCAGGAAGAGGAAGACGCAACTCATGTCAGAACGGGAAATATCGATCACGCCCGACACGTCCCGGCTGACCGAGACGGAACTTCACACCTATCGGAAGGCCTTGCAGGGAGAAGAACTGCCCGCCAACGAACCAGGCCTCGCGTCGCTCCTCGAGCGCGCGGTCCTGCTCCCCAACACCCACCAGACAGGCACATACGTCCCTGCGCACCCGGGGTACCTGCAGACACAGCTGACCACGGCCGTCCTCAATGTATTGACCGAGGCGCGAGACGCGCTGGCCGGCATTCCCGCCCACGTGCGCGAGCTCGAAGCCGAGCAGGAGCGGTTCAACCACAGCCCCGGCCCGGTCGGCACCCTACTTCTGAACTCCATTCCGGATGTCAACGCCGAGACCATCCGCACCATCCAGGGTGCCGAGTTCGAGATCCTCACCTCACAGCCGGGCTACCGGAAGCCCCGAGTGCTCAAGGGCGCCCTTCCGCGGGACCTGCAGGCAGCTCAACGCGGGGTGACGGTGCGGACGATCTACAGGACGAGCGGACGCTCCAACTCGACCCAGCGGGATTGGGTGGCGGTCATGACACACGCCGGCGCCCAGGTCCGCACCCTCGGCGAAGACTTCCTGCGGTTGATCATCGTGGACCGGAAGCACGCATTCTTCGAGGTCTACGGGGAGGACGGCGCAGTCCAGATGGAGACGGCCGCCTGGTACACGCAAGACCGCGGCGTGTGCGCCCTTCTCGCAGCTCACTTTCATCAGCAGTGGGAGCGAGCCGATCCATGGGTGCCGGAGGAGGGCGAAGGCGCCGCCGGGCCCGAGGAAGACACGAAGACGACAAAGGTACAGAGGACGATCCTGCGGGGCATCGTTGCGGGCAAGAGCTACGCCACCATCGGCCAGCTCCTCGGGTACAGCGAACGCACCGTGACCTCCCATGTCTCGACACTGCGCGAAGCCTTGGGCATGAACTCTGTGGCCCAGGTCACCCATTGGTGGGCGACGTCCCCCGAACGACTGCTGCCATAGGGGATCGCCGGTCTTGGTTAGCCCTACCGGACGGCGATGAGCCGGCTTGGCAGGCTTCCGGCCCGCCGCCCTGCCACACCCCCCACCGGCGGAAGAGGCACCAGCCCTCGGCCAGCGCCACGCGCCCCGATGGCCACCGCGCATCGCAGCCCGAGCGCGGCTGGCCCCCGCAGCTGCGGTAATGCGAGACGGCGGTCCGTTGGCCCTGTCTACCAGCCCTGTCGCGGACGCTCCCCTGAAGGGCCCAGCGGCACTCCGCTGGGGGCTCCCGGGGGACCGTACCCGCCCTGGGCCGGATAGGCGCCGAGGCCGTGAGACTGCGCTGAGGAGGGCACTGCGTGCGAAGGCGCAGTGCGTCTGCTGGCGAAGCCCTCCGCAACGAGCGCGGTGAGATCGAAGTACGCCTCTCGGACCTTGGGCCGGATCATGTCCAGGTCCACCTCACTGCCCGTGGCCAGGTGTTCGTCGAAGGGCACGGAGACCACCCCGCGGCAGCGGGCGCTGAAGTGGGCCACGATGTCCTCGACCTTGACCATCCTGCCCTTCTCCCGCACCCCCGACACGACGGTGAGGCTGCGGCGCACCAGGTCCCCGTAGCCGTGGGCGCTGAGCCAGTCCAGGGTCGTGCTGGCGCTCGAGGCACCGTCCACGGAGGGAGTGGCGACCACGATGAGCTGGTCGGCCAAGTCGAGAACGCCCCGCATCGCGCTGTAGAGGAGGCCGGTGCCCGAGTCGGTCAGGATGATCGGGTACTGGTGGCCCAAGACGTCGATGGCCCTGCGGTAGTCCTCATCGTTGAACGTCGTGGAGACCGCCGGATCGACGTCATTGGCGATGATCTCCAGCCCTGACGGAGTCTGCGAGGTGAAGGGCCTGATGTCCATGTACGTGTGGAGGGTGGGAATCGCCTGTACCAGGTCGCGGATCGTGGCTCGCGTCTCCCGGCGTACACGTCGGCCGAGCGTGCCGGCGTCCGGATTCGCGTCGATGGCGAGCACTTTGTCCCGGCGCTCGCTCGCGAGCGTGGATCCCAGGACTGTGGTGACCGTCGTCTTACCCACCCCGCCCTTGAGGCTGATCACGGCGATCCGGTAGCACGTGTGGACGGGCGTCTGGATGAGGGCGAGCTTGTGCTGCAGATCGGCGTCCGGTCTCCCTGCGCCGATCCTGAATCGCGTGCGTGTTCCCGGTCTGGCGCTGCGCGCCTTGGCGGTGGCTCCCGGCCGGAGAAGTCGATCGGACGACAGCTCGGTAGAGGCTGAGTAGCCCAGTTCCTGGGGTACTCGCTCTGCGGGCGCGGCCTGCGCTCGGGGCACGGGGGGATACGGCCGGTGTGGTGCGTACGCAGCCTGCGGCGGCCCCGGGTTCGCGTGCCCTGTCGGGTGGTACGGCCCCGGGACGGCGTGCTGAGGTTGCTCAGGGCGGGGTGCCGGCTCGCTGTAGTACGGCGGCTGCGGAGCGCCTGCGCCCGGCGACATCAGCGGCGGGCCGGCGGGGGCCGGGTGCTGAGGGGCTTGCAGGGGCGGCACGGCAGCCGGAGCGCCCGCAGACTCGTTCTGGAAATGAGGGGTTCCGGAGGGTGCTTCCGCCGCCCCTCGGGCCATCCCGGGTGTCTGTGCTGTGTGGTGGAGCCTGAGAGGGGTTTCACTCACCGCCGGCACTGGCGGCGGGCTGCTCATCGGGCCGGATTCGGTGTACCAGTCGGGGGGTGTGTAGGTCGCCTGGAACGGACCGACTTCGAGTGCGGCCTCGTCTGCCCCGTCGGGTGACGAGAGGGTCAGCGTCCCGGCCAGGCCTGACGCCTCACCTGCTGGAGTGCTGCGCATACTTCCTGACCTCTCTTCACCCACGGCTGGGGATGGCTCCAGTAGCCGCGGACTCGGGATCGACGGCTCGTGATCCTGCGCATCCGCAGGTTGTCGGACGGAACGCCGGCCGCCAGCGCTAGCCGTCGCCTGGCCGCTCGCGATCGACGTTGGGGGTCCACCTTGCCTGACCGTTCGCGCACAAGGTCGGGCTGTACGCCGGGATCCCGTCCGATGGGACGGGACCTCTCTCCCCGTCCCGCTGTGCGACGTCGCTGGTCCGCCACAGGCCCGAGAGAGGCCGCTCCACTCCTCTCCCCGGCTGGCTGTGCCTACCGACGCGGCAGTGCGGAAGATCACGCGGCTGGGGCAGAGCGCGGCCAGGTCGGTCCCTCACTCAGGCACCGTAGGACAAGGCCCCGAGGAGGAACCCCAATCCCACCATGCTGAAGAGCGCGCCCATGGCGACGAAGAGCCACCAGAAGGCGCTGCCGTCAGCTGGGAGTGTCCAGTGGGTCGGATCTGCCGGGTCATAGCGGATGTCGATACGTGCCCCGACGGGACGGACCTTGCCCGCCGGCCGAGCGATACGTGCTCGGCTCTCCATGATGCGCCCGTCCGCCGTAGCCCAGGCGACGACCGGGTAGTAGACGGTCGTTCCGAAGGTCCTGGTGGTGCCGTTGTTGTCCGAGCCGGGAGCGATCTGGGTCCGCTCCAGCCGAGTGACCGTGCCCTGTGCAATCGTGCCGTGGCGAAGCAGCCGCCGGGCCTGGAGAGCGTTGCGGCATGCGACGCCGCCGACGACGGCTCCCGCAGGAGTGAAGAGCAGCGCGAACAGCCAGAGGACGTGGGACGGGGACATACGGGTCTTCTCCAATCTGGAACCGAGGTGCACCAGCCAGTGGACCAGGTGCCCGACCTCACGACAGACACGTGTACAGCCACGGCCCGCTCGAACGGTCCTCCCGAGTGAGGGTCAAGGGCCCGGACAGCTTGGCGAAGCCAGGAAGGCGGATCGGCTGCTCACCGTAGCCGCCTCCATCCGCGTCTCTGGCGGAATTTCCTGGCTGTCGCGCCCTGAAGGTGCCTGTCGGTGGTGTCCCGTTCCCGGATGCGCGACAGGGCCTGGTGTCCCGTGGCCAGGGATCGCGGCCCTGTGCACCTGAGCCTGCCCACTCGACGAGACACCCGATATGCCGGGATCACGCTGCTTGCACCTCGCGATGCGTGCATTCTGCGAAGGCTCGGACCTCTCGGTTCACGACGATCTATCGATAAATCGCGGATTCGAGACGTGGAGCTTTTGTGCGCACAACACTACGGAACGCACTGACATTTGGGCCAATACTGATTGCTTCTACCCGTGCTACTCACCCCTGGTCACGAAGGGTTACAGGAAGAGCCTCTTCCTGGAAGAGCCGTTTCCTGGCCAATGCCCGGTACGCCCGGTAGAGATCATGCGAGAGACCACCAGCACCAACTGCCCCGGCTGACGTGCTGATTCGGCACCACCCGGGAGGACCAGTGGACACCAGCACCGACACCACCGGCGCACGCGCGATCCGGGACCGCAAGTTCGCAGTCCTCACTGCCCTCTTGAACCTCGGCCCCGGCGCCCACAAGTTCAGCACCATCGCCGCGCGCACCGGGATGCGCGACGAAGCGGTGCGCCGCCGCCTCGAACAGCTCGTCGACGCTGGCCTGGCCACGCGAACGCGCCGCGGCTACTACGAGCTGTGCCAGACCACCGCCGTGATGTCCAGGGCGTCCGGCCTGCTCCACCCGAGCGCAACGCCCCTGCTGGACGCTCAGCGACTCCTCGATGGCCTGCACCACCGCACCAACCAGGTTGTGCTCCTTCACACCTACGCCCCCCTCACCGGCGAGCGGCTCTGCATCGGCGCTGCTGGCGCGACGAGCCTCGCCTTCCGCCGCGAGCTCGCACTCGCCCCCGGGGCGGTCGACGAGCTGCGCCAGGCGCCGCTCGACCTGGACGCACCCGGCCTGGTGATGTTGGCCAATCTGGTATCGAGTGACAGTCCGGTCCGCGAGGACCTCCGCCGGATCCGATACATGCAGGTCGCGCACTCCCCCGCGGCCATACCTGGCTGGTCTCTCGTCTCCGTGCCCCTGAGGCGGCTTCCCGGCGCTCCCGCCATTCCCGGCGCCGAGCCTGGCGTCGTGGCGTCTGTCAGCATCCTCGCCCCTGAGCACTCGCACGGTGCCCACCTCGTGGCCTACGGCCGACTCATGCACAACACCGTCCGTGCGGCCACCGACTCATCGGTCGTCCTCACACGACACTCGGCCATACCCAGTCACGCCGCATGAGTAGGCCCCGCCAGAAGAGGCCTTCGGACAGGGGGCCAGTCAGCACAGGACGTCCCGCCCTCGGCCGCGGACATGCCCACACCGACCAGCGAACGGATACGGCGCACGAACCAGAAATGCGCAGCCCTCGACCGGCTTCACCCAGTACGGAGGGACCGATGACGTAGCACTCCCCCGCCGGCCGCTGGCTCGCAACGCCACTACGGCCCGGCGGCCGTGGGCCTGGTGCGGTGTTCGAGCACCGCACCAGCAGGCCCCTCGTCATCGCTCGACCTGCCAGTCGAACGAGTCCCGGTCACTCCCAGAAGAGCGCCCGGGCGAAATCACTCCAACCTCGGAGCACGGAGCCCCTGCAATGGGGCTTCGACGTTCCATCAGCACGGGGAACGGATCGCCCTCATGATGCAGCAGACCGCTGCCGCTTGTCACTCACCCTTGCCCATTTGTCTAGACTTGGCCCACCCCGATCGGGCTTCGGCGCGCGCGACACGCTTCGCTGTCCGGGTCATCAAGCACCGCAGCGGACACCACCGGGCTCTCCTTTCCGCGACCCCGCGCGTCAGGAGTTCGTCTTGACCACCTTCACGGCCGACGGCACGGGACAGCCCCAGAGAGGCACGAGTAGCCGACGGCCGAGCCTCAGCCGCCAGGGCACCATGCTGCGGGGTGTACACACCCGCCGGGATCCAGTGCAGGGGCGAGACTCCGCCGCCCGCTCCCTGCCCAACTCCCAGGCACGTACCGGCTTCCTGGCTTCCCTCCCGGCGCTCTCCCCGCGCATGCACAAGCTCCTGGTCCACGGTGACCAGGAATCTGCCTACTCCCCCAACAACCGCCAACGCGGCGGCAAGAACACAGCGTCGTCCGACCACGCATGGGCCGTAACCCGAGCGCTGGCAGCCGACGCCGTGCGCGTCGGATGGGATCGCGCCTCCTTCGTCCAGGTCCTCGTCGACGGCCCCTACAAGGCCGGCCACCACGCCCGCAGCATCCAGCACCGCCGCGGCTACGACAGGGCTGCGGAGTGGGTGCGCAGGGCTTGGGACGGCGCAAGAGAGCACGTACAGGCCACCGACCGCATCTGCACCCGCCAGGATTTCCACGGCTCCCTCGCCGCCTTCAGGGCCCGGGTCGAGCGCACCCCCTGGAAGGGCATCGCCGGCAAGACCGACCTCCGGAACCTGATCGCACGAATGGAGATCTGCACACGATCCGGAGGCTGGGATCACACCGTTTCAGAACGCGAGCTCGCCGAACGGATGGGCTGCAGCCGGACCACCGCCCGAAACAGCAACCAGCGACTCCAAGACGCCCGCCTGCTGCGCCAGCTCGACCACGGTTCGGCAACCGAAGGAGCACGCTGGATGCTGATTTCGCTCGTGCAGACCAAGTCTCACGCCTGGACCACCCCCCAGGGGCCGAAGGCTGGGGGGGTCATGAGTGGTCCAACGGTGATACCACCACCCGCGGAGGCAGACATCGACTCCCGAGCGGCGGCCAGGTTGATGCACCTTGACGCCTTCGCCCACCGAGGTCTGGGAGGAAGCGGTCTTGCCATCCTCGCAGCCCTGGCGGAGAAGGGCGTGCAGACCGTTCAGGAACTGCAGGGAACGGCGTCCATCTCACGCCCCACCGCCTACCGACAGCTCAGGCGGCTGGCGGAGTTCGGGCTCGTTGTGCGCGAAGGAGAGGTCTACGCGCTATCTCCCGCAGCGGTAGACGGAATCGGGGCATCCTCCAGCACTGCGCCCACGCCTGTCGGCAGTTGGGCCGAGGCTGCGGGCCGGCTGGGTACGGAGGGTGTGGCGGATCGCCGACGTCGCCGGCATGAGTTGGAGCGGCTGAGCTGGGCCCGCCAGCAAGCGTCCCTTGCAGAGCGTCGGCGTGTGTCCGAGCTTGAGCCGACGCATCCTGGTGTAGCTCAGCTGGAGCATGTGCGCGATGACGGGATAGTTGTCGATCCTGCGACGGGTGAGGTCATCGAGGGTCTGTACGTCGCGACCGACGGGAGATGGGTGTTTCACGAAGCCGGCGGGGCAGCCTCGAGCTGAGGGTGAGAAGAGGCGCGCGCGTGCGATCTGAGCTTCCGAGCGCCCAGAACCGCGCTGTTGGCCTCAGAATGAGCGTTCCTGGATCACGAAAGCCGCTGTGCGCCCACATGACGGCCTAACCCGACTGCCGACGTCCAATCACTCCAACAGTTCAGAGATAGGCCCTCTCGTGAGGATTTCCGCAAACATGCAGGTCAGAGGGTCATTACTGAGCCCTGGAGCGCCCGTTATGTGCCATATAGCCGTTCACTAGCGAGTGAACGCTCGTCGCGCCGGTCAGCGGCGAGGAGCACTAAGCGCGACCAGAATGCTCCACACGGGGGAACGCGCCGGGTCGGAACTCCGGTCGGGCCTGGCGACGCGCCCACACTCCCCCGTCGCGAAACAGAAGCCTTCACACGCGACCTTCCGGACGCGCCGAAGGTATGGAGCACCACCCGGTCAGGCTTCAACGCCTGAGCTCTCCAGCCGCTGAGCCTTCCGCTAGCTGGCCAGCCATAGGCACAGCTTCAGAACGAGTGGTCTCGAAACCGAGCGCTGCCCACCTGCCCCACATCTGAGGCACTGGGGCCACGCAGCCCCAGAACACACTCCATGTGAACGCGTAGATCTGCAGACTCCTTCATCCGGCCCTCCCCGCCAGGTCGCCCAGCCGAGGGCTCACCCGCGGAAGCAACTGCGTGACTCGTCGCTTGCATGCTCAGCTTTGGTCGTCAGCCGGATCCGCGTCGTCCGGGCCACCTGCTCGGTTGCCCCGACAAGAGCCACGTCAACACAGCACTTTGCCCGGGAGGAGTTAGCGGTGGGCCAGGGAAGCCCGTCTGCCGGCGAACACCCGAGCATCTCGCGAACGGCTGCTTACACAGTTGAGTCACCATCACCGTGGAAGGACTCACGTGGATCTGCTCCGCCACCACATCCGACCACCGTTGACAGACTGGCACTAAGCGCAGCCCGGAGCCTCGATTCCCGATGTGGCGAACGCGACCTGTGTCTCCGCCCGCAGTGAATGCCGTGGGCCCCATCCTCAAGTTCGCGCGAGAGCCTCACGCTTGGGCTGTGCGTGCCCTCGACTCGCCAGTACCTCGCAGTCCACATCATCCAGGAAAGCCTCGCCGATCAGGATCGGGTCCGATCGAGCGTGGCCGTGCCGACCTACATCACTAGAGCGCATTGAGATGCACGGCATTGGCTCCAAGGCAGCAAGCAGCCTCGCATTCAGGAGTGCGATATTTGCCCCACCAGTCGTGGACCGCAGCACACCACGAGCATCCCAGAACTAGTTTTGTGGACATATTTCACAAGGAACCTGGTGGCTGCCAGGTGGAAGTCGGCCAGGGGTAGCCAACTCGGGCATTCCGCAGTCTTCTCACCCGTGTCGATGAGCTTCTTCAATCCGACCTGCACGGATGCGCCGGCCTCATGTATGAGGTCCTGGCTTTGTCAGGGCTAGGCGGAGGACGATACTGCTCAGCTCTCTTCGCGATCAGGATGATCTGAAGGATCGTGATTCAGAATCACACAGCATGAGATCGTCCACACGGCAGCTGCCAGCATCTGCACGGCTGGGGAGACCTCGCGTTCGCAATAACCGAAACTCCTCGATCAGTGCCACTACCGTCCGCAGCTCGTGACTGATCACCCTGCACACAGTGAGTCGATGCCAGCAACCAGATGTGGGTGATCCGGTGTTAGGGATGGTCGCTCTCGTCGCGCCCTCTGCGGCCGAGACGGGATCCTATCGATCAGTTCAGACCGTCGCTGCTCCGTGCCAAGGCTGCTTGAGATCCACGAACACATACTTGGACGCTCCAATGCCGAGCTGCTCCAGCGTAGGTGTGAGGAGCAGCTCGGAGACAGAGAGGCGAAGACAGTCTCCTAGCTCCTACCCCACAGACCTCAGGCTCTTCATCCCCTCAAGCACCCGTCTAGGCGACAGGGAAGCCCGCGCGAACTCGGCATGACCGATGCCGAAGGAGATCAAAACTGTGCCATACATGGCTGTGTGACAGATCAGGCTCGCCACGTCTTGAGGGAAGGGCTACCGCACTAACGGCCGCCTGACCTGCGATGATGTACCCAAGGGTTGATCGTTTGACGTGACAACAAACAGCAAAACAAACACAGCAACACACATCTGTACATGTGTGTTGACACACAGACTGTCACCCACGGAGGGATTGATGTAAGACCGTCGCTTCACCTGTCATGAACGCCCACATGGGCCCAAGACCACCAGACAACCTTCTTGCTCGTCTGTGCCATGGCATGCGTCAAGCCTTGAATCCCCGCAAGCCGATCCACGCGTGACAGTGCAGGTTTAACCTCCTTGGACACCTCCGTTGTTCAAGCATTTCACCCTGCTATGCCACAGGCGACAAAGACAGCAGGCACAACGGGTTGCGACTCTTCTGTTGGCCAGCGATTGAAGAAGACGGTAGGAAATGCAGGGGTGTTAGCGTGTTTTGATGTGTGTGTAAGTGCTTCCACACACCTCTGCCAGCATGACTCGGTACATGGTTGCGTTGAGGGGTGACGATTTGAGTCGACATCAGTGTGTTGACAGACCGGAGTGTCAACGAGTGCATAAGTTTGGAGTAGGGCACGACAAGAAGGGGAGAGTAACGGCTGAGTGTAAACGTGCACTGCCACCTGGTGCGCGGCTCGGTTACCTTTCATTTGACAGGCGTGCACCCTTACTCAGTTCCAGGCAGGGGCTACTACTTGCCTGTGAGCCCGTTGACCAATTGGCGTCCCCATGGGTTAAGCCACGGGCTCCTAGGACCGTGAGCGTGCCTGTGGCCTCGGAGGGTGATCAGACAGACTTGAAACGTGGCTACAGGTGTGTTTGTCAGGCGACTTACAAGCGCTCGCACTTGCTTGTGTCCGAGCCTGATGAAAATCCTGCCTCCAAAGAGGCATGTCTCCTGGCGCGGGAACATGTGACTATCCCGGCCCATCCAGGTGGAGCGATGCAGGGTGGTCAGCTTGTCTCTGAGTGGGCGTCGACGAAGCCTGAACCCGCTGATGCCACGCGTTTCATCCAAGTTGAACGTGTGCATGCCCTGCCCCAGGCACTGTCGCTTAAGACGAAACTCGCATTACCTAAGGCGTAGATACAGGGGCACCTGTAGGCGGGCACTTAGGACTCTCAACAGGCATCAGACCCGGCTGCTCTGCCTTCAGGTCAACGTGTAAGCCACTCCATGCACAAGCCGGTAGAAAGTCGTTATTGCCTGCGCGGAGACACTCATGGGAGATCGACTGTGACTAACCATGAGGCTCCGACGGTGTCCACGATGGCTGGTCCTCGCAACAGCCGTTGTGCTGGACGGATGGTGGGGGCGTGTGTACTCTCACGTGCTGATCGGATATGGCTGCCGGCGTGTCTCCACGCTTGGCGTCATGACGATCTGCCAAGATGCAAGAGCCCACCAGGGCCTCGCCGACTCCGAAAGTGAGCCCCGCCCGATGACCTTCGACCTCGCCGACTATGGGATCGAATACGACCAGTTCGGCAACGTCTTCGTGATGGCCAACGGGAAGGGTGGCGTGGGTAAGACCACGCTGACCGCCAACGCCGCGGCCAAGACTGCTCGCATGGGGCTCCCGAGCCTGGTCATCGACGTGAACGGCCAGGGCAACATGCACCGGGATCTCGGGTTCGGAGAGCGGGATCAGGGTGCGGCCTTCGCCGAGTCGATGACCAAGGGGGCTCCTCTGGTGCCTCTCACCGGGGTTCGCGAGAACCTTGACGTCATCGTTGGCGGCCCCGAGGTGCGGAAGATCAACGGTGTTATCACCGACGTGGCACGCAATGAAGGCCTCATGGCCGCCTACCTGCGCATGGCTGTTTGCCTCGCCCCGCTACTTCCCCGATACAAGGCCGTCTTCATCGACACCCCGCCGGAGAACCCTGACCTCCTTCGGCTGTGCCTGCTGGCCGCTCGTTTCGCCGTGGTGCCCGTGAAGTACGACGCTGCGTCGCTTGATGACGGCCTCAAGGACTTCGGTCAGGCCTTCAAGATGGCTGTCCAGGTCAACAGGCAGCTGCGGATCCTCGGGGTGGCTCACTGCTTCTCGCCGCGCAACTCGACGCAGATCCACAAGGAGATCGTGAAGCGCTCGCAGGGCATCTTGGGCAAGCACGCGTACGTGTTTCCGCGGGCGGTAGGCCACTCGTCGACGATGGCCGGCCTCATTCGTGACCGTGGTCGCACGGCCTTCGAGCTCGAGCAGGAGCGTGTGGCCGGCTCGAAGGGAATTCCGGACTCGGCACAGCCGCTGGCCGAGGACTACGAGGTGCTTGTGACACAGATCTTTCAGCGTGCGGCTGAGCTGAGGAAGGCCGCCTGATGTCGAAGGTAGATAACGTGGGATTGCAGGACGCCGAGGAGCAGGGCAGCCCGGGGGCACTGGAGGACCTCTTCGACGCACCACCGGAGGGCGCAGGGGCGCCTGACGACCCCTTCTCGGGCTGGGGGGACAACCAGCCTCCAGCACCCCCTGCTGTTCCCGGTCAGAGCCCCACTGCTGTGGCCCCCGGGCGCGCTCCTAGTGCGACTCGCCCGCAGACGCCGGCGCCCATGTTTGATTCAGGCGATACCGGTGAGGAGGACCAGGACTCGCCTGGCGGGCAGAGTGGCTTCCGTGTGAGTCAGGACGTCTCCAACCGCCTCAAGGACTACCGCCAGGAGCAGGACCTCAATGTCACCGAGGTCGTGATCCAGGCACTCGACCACGTGGCGGACGAGGTCCCTGACGCCATGGCTCGCGCCAAGATGCCTGCCCGGGTTACCCCCACCCGCAGCCGCTTCGCCGCACGCGGCAGCAAGGGGCCCCTCAAGGGAACCGGCCCTGTCCAGCGATGGTGGCAGCCAACCAAGGAGGACAAGGCCATCCTCAAGGAGATGGCCACGGAGGCTGGCGTTCGTGGCACTCCGGGAATCCTCATCGCGGTCGCGTTGAATGAGTTCCTGCCTGGGGGAGCCATGTGGCTGGCTGGCGTGCTCCGGCGGCAGATGGGTGAAGATCCGACCTTCCAGGTACCGAACGATCTGGCGCTCTCGCGGGCGTACAACGTCTCCCGCGAGATTGCTCGATTGGCGCTGGTACAGCTGCAGGTCGAGGGACTGCTGCCTGTCGACCAGGCGTGAAGGCCCTCGACAGCAAACGTCTCGCTAGGGGCCACTGACGCCACGCCCAAGGTCTAGGTCAACCTTGCCTCACGGCCCCCGGCCAACCGGCAAGGTTGGCGGCCAGCTCTGGGCAGAGTCTCGGCAACGTCGTATACTGGAGCCTACCTAGTTACTCAAGCGCGAACGCCCCGCCAGATCCTGGCGGGGCGTTCTTCGTGTTCTAGGCAACTCGCAGTCTGCGATCGCCCTCAGCCGGCGGGACCGTCTGGTACTCGGGCAGGTTTAGACCGACGAGTCGGCCAGCCCTCATGTCGAGAAGGGCCTGGTGCCAGCCAGCTTCCAGGGCTTCCATGCTCTCGTACTTGGCGGCGAGCGGGTGAAGGCAGTACGTATTGCCCTTCTTGCCGACGCCCCCGGGCGCGCGCAGGACGATGTTCAGCTCCACGAGCTGGTCCAGCATGACGCTCACTGTCGAGGGAACGACCTTGTACTCGATCGCCATCTGCTTCTGTGGAACAGGGATAGCACCACCAAAGTCACTGCGGTAGACCAGGTAGTTGAGGAACTTGACAGCAGCCGCGCCGATGGGAAGGGCCCAGATCCGTTCGCTCACGAGCGGGGAGAGGACGGGGATGTCCATCAGTCGGTTTCTCCTCGATCACGTCGTAGTCGTCTTCGTTGGATATCACCCGGCCACGTCCCGTTTCGCTGGTCGAGTGACTAGGTCTGGGAAGTCGAACGCCTCCTGGCCGGTGAGGTCACCAGGACCGATTCGGTACGGGAAGGCGTGCGGGTCATTGTCATGATTCGCGGCGATCTGCCCCAGCACATCCCTTTGATCGTCACTGTTCCCGGAGAACCAGAGGCGAACATTCAGCTGAATCCGACCGTAGCCCGCGCTCTCGAGCCACCCGTACTTGCACAGTGCCTTGACCGCCCGGTTGACCGTCGGGCGTGTGATCGCCTTGGCGCCGGGCTGCTTCTTGACCTCTACGTTGAGAGCATCGGTGATCTCCTGCTGGGTGTAGGACGTGACCCCCGTCCCGCGCTTCTGGCCGCTGGCAACATACAGGAACACTGCGACCTGCGACGGGGTGATGCGATTCGCGATGATCAGCTGGGCGAGCTTTGCGGTGAACCAGTTGCTGGCGAGGCTGTAACCCTCGTCGCCTGCCATGTCATGGATAGTGGTGGGCTGATCCTCGTAGTCGATGCGGATCTGCTTCACCTTGCGTGGGGTCCGCCGGCTCTCCCTCCTTGCCCCGGGTGGCGTGATACTTGAGGCCTGCCCCATCTTCATGGCCAGCGTTGTCATGACGTCCTCTAGAAGGAAGTCGCCACGGTTTGAGGGCTCGGTGGGGGTGTCTACGGGCCGACGCGGTTGACGCGTCGGCGGATCAGGCGTCACTCGTACCTCCTTGTTACTCAAGCGCGCCTGAGCTTAGCTCAAAACTTCGGCTCAGCCGAAGTTTTGAGGCGGTGCGGCGTGTCGACTTTCGCCTACCGAAAGGTTCGACTGAGCCGAACTTTTGCGGTCAGTCGCAGGCTTCGGGTCGGCGAGATGAAGTCGCCCGCTCCAAATATTCGGCTCAGCCGAACTCAACGAGGCAGCGAGCGCCGAAACTTCGGCTCAGCCGAAGTTTCTGTGCCCTCTAAGCGCACACATGCCCATGTGTCGACGACGCTTCAGCACCCGCTCGCAATGCAGCCAGGCAATCCTGACCTGCAGGTTTCTCGCGTGCGACTACGTGTCAAAAAAGTTCGACTGAAGCGAATTTATAGCCGATCTGTGCTGGGCGCGTTAACACTTTTCCCCCATGAGTGTGTCGGCGAGAGCCACTCGCACTCGATAAAACTGCAGGTCAGAGGCCTGCGATCCTTCGCGCCTCTTATAAAAGAGGGCTCCTGACACACCCGCCGCACACCTCCGACTGTCTCAACCAGCAGCCTTCACAGTGCCCCTTCACCCTCGAGGATCATCCAAACAACCATCCGACGGCCACGCTTGGGACTGCTGAGCTCCAGCTTGCTCACAAACCAACCAGGCTGACGAGGCTTCGAGGGGAAACCCCGATGCCGTCCAACAGGAGTGCTCGAATGCGGCGCTAGGAAGTCACTCAGGCCATCGTGCCCAGTGAGGGCGCCCTGCGCCCGAGGGGTGCGCGTCCGACCGTTAGGGAGGTAAGCGCAGGGCGCGATGGGGGGCGGGTCCAGGGCGCCAAAGCGCCTGGCGCTGGGGGTCTGGGGGGCGAGTAGGCCCCCAGCGGGGGGTGCAGGGGGCAACGCCCCCTGACGGGGTCGGGGGCTGGCCCCCGCGCTGCGGGTCCAGGGGCCGCTCGCCCCTGGCGGGGTCCAGGGGCAGCGCCCCTGGGATATCCACCGGCTAGCAGGTTGCCAACGACCAAGACCAGCCTGATTCTCGAACCCGCTCCCGACACACGAACGCGCCCTTTCGGCCGCGCTCTGTGACCAGGGTTCGTCCGTCACCCATTCCGCAGGAAGGGAGCGCCAACAAGATCATGGGGACTCGGTTCCCGCCCGGCGGAACCTAGCGTCTCCACTTCGTTCGGGGCGCCGCTCAACTCGAACCATCGGCTCTGGTAGCGCAGGAAGGAACTGCAAGAGAACTGGTACCTCTGCGCTGCCCACGGGACGTGGGGAGTGGTGGAGTGAATCAGTACGGGCGGATCGCGGAGCAGCACTGGCAGGACCACCGCCCCCAGCATGTTGCCGAGCTGGCGAACCCTGAAGAGTTCTTCACCTCGCTCGGCGTGGATGTCCAGCGTGAGGTACAGGAGCGCTGGACGAGCCAGCGCATGGCTGTCTCGACCGTGGTGGGGGAGTCCCACCTGGAGCGGCTGGCCCGTCTCACCCAGTCGAGGTGGGAGATCGAGGGCGAGGTCCTTCGCGAGCTCGTGCTCCTGCCAGCCGACAACGACCCGGGCATGGGCGACGACCCGTTCCTGTCACCGGAGGAACTTGACGAGGAGCAGTGGCGTGAGTTCCACCTCCTGGAATTGATCGCGGGACGGACCCGGGCTGCGGCGTTCAGCGCTGAGGAGAGGGCGCGACTGCGCGCCGGAGCCGTTCCGCGGCTGCTGGAACTGGCTGGCCTGTCGGATGAGGCCCTGCGCTCCGAGGGACTGCTGTAATGGCGGCCGAGCAGGGGGCGTTCCGTCCCGAGAGCCAGAACGACCTCGCGCCGGCCGCGCCGATGGCTCGTCTGGAAGCCAACCTCGCGGCACTCCGGCTCCTGCGTGTGCTGCAGGCCGAGGAGCGGGCCGCGACCCAAGATGAGCGCCGGGTCCTGGCGCGGTGGTCGTCCTGGGGTGCGCTGCCCAACGTCTTCGACCCGTCCAAGGAGCGCAGCAAGAGCCGCCGGGCCCAGTACGAGGCCGCCCGGGCCGAGCTCACCGGCCTGCTGAGTGAGGCGGAGTACGCGCAGGCCCGGCGCACCACGCTGAACGCGCACTACACAGATGCAGCGTTCGTGAAGATCATCTGGCGGGCGTTGCAGGCCCTGGGCTTCACGGGTGGCCGCGTCCTGGAGCCCGGCAGCGGTGCCGGCGTGTTCATCGGCATGGCGCCCGAGGGCACGCAAATGACGGGCGTCGAGCTGGACTCGGTGACCGCCGGCATCAGCCAGGCCCTGTACCCGGGCGCACGGATCCGCAACGAGGGCTTCGAGGACACCCGGATCAAGCCGGGGGAGTACGACGCGGCCATCGGCAACGTCCCTTTCCACGCAGCGCGGCTGACCGACGCCCGGCACAACCCTGGCAACTTCCCGATGCACGACCACTTCATCATCAAGGCGCTGGAGGCCGTGCGCGTCGGTGGAGTGGCAGCGTTCATCACGTCCACCGGCACGATGGACAAGTCGTCCAAGGCCGCGCGCGCGGAGATGGCCGAGCTCGCCGACCTCGTGTGCGCGATCCGGCTGCCCAACGGTGCGCACGCCGCCGCCGCCGGCACCGACGTCGCAACCGACCTGCTGGTGTTCCGGCGCAAGGCCCCCTCGCACAACAAGAGGGGGGCTGCCTTCTCCAAGACCGAGACGATGTCGGTCGAGGGCAAGCCGATGGACGTCAACGCCTACTTCCTTCAGCACCCGGCGAATGTGCTGGGGACCTTGCAGCCGGGTCGCGCCCGGGGCGACAAGCACCGTCCGGAGGTGGTCTCCGGCGGCGGCGACACAGCGGCCGCCCTGGACCGCGCCCTGTCGAAGGAGATCGCGGCCGCGGTGGAGGCCGGGCTCGTCATGAGCGACAACCCGGTCCGCCGCGAGGAGGAGGTGCGGGGGCCGGACGCCTACGAGCTGTTCGGCAAGGACGCCGCTCGGTTCGACGGACGGATCGTGGAGCTGACGGACGGCTCGTTCTGGTCGGCCCGCGTGCAGGACAGCGAGCCGCACGCCTGCCCCAAGACCCAGCGCAAGGAGCTCGCGGCACTTCTGAAGATCCGCGATGCGGTCTCCGATCTCCTCGACGCCGAGACCGGTCCCGACACCGACGAGGGCTGGCTGGTCTTCCTGCGCTCCCAGCTCAACGTGCACTACGACGAGTACGTCGCCAAGTACGGGCCGATTACCCGCTTTAAGCGCGTTGAACGCACCCGCAAGCCGACCTGGGATGACCTGCCGGAGGAGTTGTCCGAGCAGTTCATGGAGGCCGCCCTCGACGTGTCCGGGCGTCTGGGATCCAAGCAGCAGGCCGTCATCGACAACCTCGGCGACGGCGTTCATACCGACGAAGACCTGGACCTGCTGCTGAAGTGGGATCCCGAGAAGGCGCCCGCCACACTGCGCGAGCCGCTGGCCGACCTGCGCAAGGTCTACGCCGAACTCAAGGACTCCGGCGCGCTCAAGGCCTGGTCGCAGGTGCCGGACCCTCAGGGCGGCTTCGCCGACGACCCTCACTCCCCGCTCGTCTACGCCCTGGAGGAGTACGACGAGGAGACCGGCACCGCGCGGAAGATGGAAATCTTCACCCAGCGCGTCGCCGCTCCCCGCCAGATCCCCGACCGGGCCGGCACGCCCGGCGAA
The DNA here is from genome assembly GCF_035978755.1 of Streptomyces sp. NBC_01298. NCBI lineage: Bacteria > Bacillati > Actinomycetota > Actinomycetes > Kitasatosporales > Streptomycetaceae > Streptomyces > Streptomyces sp. NBC_01298. Next base: position 236,356 of record NZ_CP108415.1, on the reverse strand, counting down.
GCCGCGGCGATCAGCCTCGACCTGCACGGCGAGATCCGCCTCGGCGTCGTCGCACGCCTCCTCGACCTCCAGAGCGATGAGCAGGCCCGCAACGCACTGGGCACCGACGTTTTCGAGGAGCCGCATACCGGGCGCCTGCTGCTGGCAGCCGACTACCTCTCGGGCAACGTCCGCACCAAGCTCGCCCTGGCCAGGGACGCCGCCGACATCGACCCTCGCTTCCAGGTCAACGTCGCCGAGCTCACCCGCGTGCAGCCCGCCGACATCCCGCCCGCGGAGATCAGGGTCAAGCTCGGAGCCCCATGGGTCGCGGCTCCGTACGTCCAGGAGTTCCTGCGCGAGACCCTGCGCGATGAGTCGATCAAGGTCGAGCGGGCCGCCGGTTCCACCTGGACGCTCTCCAGCAGTCGCGAGAAGACCGTGATGACCACCAAGGTGTGGGGCACGGAGGAGATGAACGCGGTCCAGCTCGCGACCGCCCTGCTCAACCAGCGCCCCATACGCATCGTCCCGAACTTCCCCGAGGAAGCCACCCGCGAGCAGAAGGCACGCCTGCGCGCTGAGGCGATGACCGCGACGACCATCGCCAACAAGCAGGCCGGCCGTCTCAACGACGCCTTCCGCGCCTGGCTCTGGAAGGACCCCGAGCGGGCAGAGAGTCTCGCCTCGCTCTACAACAGCCGCTTCAACTCGATCGTCCTGCGGAACTACGACGACGTCCCGGAGATGGCGTTCCCGGGCCTGTCGACGACCTTCACCCCCCGCCCGCACCAGCGCGCGGCTGTCGCCCGCATCCTGAACGAGCCGGCCGCCCTCCTCGCCCACGAGGTCGGCGCAGGAAAGACGCTCGAGATGTCCATGGGCGCGATGGAGCTGCGCCGCCTCGGCCTGGCCCGCAAGCCGGCGATTGTGGTGCCCAACCACATGGCCGAACAGTGGACCCGCGAGTTCCTGCAGGCCTACCCGGGTGCCAAGGTTCTCACCGCCTCCACCAAGGACCTCTCCTCCCGGCGCAAGAGGAAACGATTCGCCGCCAAGGCCGCCACCGGCGACTGGGACGCGGTCATCATGACCTACGGAGTGATGCGGGCCATCCCGCTCTCCGCCGGCGAGCACCAGACGTACATCGACAACCAGCTTGCCGAGTTCGAACGCGACCTGTCGCGGCGGCGCGCCAAGCTCATTGCCGCGGGCGAGGACCCCGACAAGGACGACACCGTCAAGGAGGTCGAGGGCAAGAAGCTCGTCCGTGAGCAGGCACTCAAGCAGCGGATGCGCTCGATCGCCGATTCAGGGCTGTCGTGGGAGCAGCTCGGAATCGACTACTTGTTCGTCGACGAGATCCACAACTTCAAGAACCTGTACAACCCCAGCAACAACGCTGGGCTGTCGATCGCTGGGTCGATCCGGGCGACCGACCTGCACATGAAGCTCGAGTACATGCGGCGCACCTACGGCGCCCGCGTGATCACCGGCGCCTCGGCCACACCCGTGGTCAACTCCATCGCCGAGGCGTACGTGTGGATGAAGCTGCTGCGCCCCGACATCCTCGAAGACGAAGGCCTGGAGAACTTCGACGACTGGGTCGCCAACCACGCCGAAGTCGACACCAGGATCGAGATCGCGCCCGAGGGCGGCCTGCAGACCAAGTCCCGCTTCGCCCGGTTCACCAACATGCCGGAGCTGCTGACGGCCTGGTGGGTGCCCACCGACGTCAAGACGGCCGAAGACCTGGGACTTCCCACTCCCGAGGTGGTCGGCGGCGGGCCGCAGATGGTGAACTGCCCGCCCACCAGCGTGCACGCCGAGATCGCCGAGGAGGCCAAGCGGCGTGCCTCGCTCATCCGGTCGCGCGCGGTGGACCCCAGCGAAGACAACATGCTCAAACTCGCTTCCTGGATGCGGCAGGGCGCCCTCGACCCGCGGCTGATCGGCTACGCGCTCGAACCCGACGAGCAGACGAAGATCTCCATCGCGGCGCAGAAGATCGCGGACCTCTACCACCAGCACAAGAACGACATCTACCAGGGCCCCAAGGACGCGGTTCCCGACGAACTGCCTGGCAGTCTCCAGCTGGTCTTCGCCGACCTCGGAACTCCCTCCAAGGAGGCCCTCCGGCAGGGCAAGTGGACGGTCTACGACGGGCTCTTCATGGAGCTCGCCGCCCTCGGCGTGCCCACCGACGGCATCCGCTTCATGCAGGAAGCCAAGAGCGACCGCGAGAAGGCCGCTCTCTTCCGCGACTGCCGCAACGGCAAGGTCTCGGTACTCATCGGCAGCACCGAGACCATGGGAACCGGAACCAACGTGCAGCGGCGCGCCATCGCCGTGCACCACCTGGACTGCCCGTGGCGCCCGGTCGACCTGCACCAGCGCAACGGCCGAGTCGTGCGGCAGAAGAACCTGAACTACGACCTGGGCCGGCCCGTCCACGTCTACAACTACGTCACCGAGAACAGCTTCGACGCCTACGTGTGGCAGCTCGTCCTGGGCAAGGCGAAGTTCATCCAGCAGCTGATGAGCGGCAAGATCACCGACCGCACCATTGAAGACATCGCCATGGACGACCTCGACTACATGCTCGAAGCCGTCAGCATGGGCGCCGGCGACTCACGCCTGATGGCCATCGGGACGCTCACCAACGAGATCCTGGGCATGGAGGCCGACAAGCACGCCCACAACGCCGCCCAGGAGGGCCTGAAGTACACCATTCGCACCGAGACCCTGCGCGCGGAGCAGCTCCAGACCAAGATCGAACTCCTCACGGCCATCGTCGGTGACGCCACCACGCCCGGCACACGGCGCTCCACCCGCGACACCGCCTTCCACATCAGCGTGGACGGACGCTCCTACACCAAGCGCAAGGACGCGGCCTTCGCCCTGGCCTACGCGCTGACCGGCGCCGTCGAAGAGATGACGGGCAAGCGCGGCCATCTGCCGGTCGAGGTCGGCGTCCTCGGCGGCGTGCCTGTCTTTGCCCGGCTCGACTTCCTCGACCTGCGCCTCAACTTCGGCGCCGGCCAGGACGTCGTCGTCGACATCAAGAAGCTCCGTAACGAGCCGGGATCCGTCTCCGGCACCCTCCAGTCACTCGAGTACCGTCTCGCGCACCTCGAAGACGACCTGGCCGTGGCCAAGAGCGAGCGGGCCCACGCCCTCAGCGAGATCGAGAACGCCGAAGCGCACCTCGGCGGCGACTTCCACGACGACGACAACCTGGCCAAGGCGCAGGCCGAGCTGGCCGTGCTGATGGCGGAGCTGGAATCAGAGGCGGCACCCTCCAGGTCCGGTCCGGAAGGAGCCGTGCCCAGCTACGCCACGGCCGGAGCGGAGGACGTGGTCGTGTCCGCCGGATCCGGCGGGGGAGGAGGAGGACGATCCTCCCGTCGCTCGCGCCGCAGCAGCGGCGCAGGCGGAGGGGCCGATGGTGCATCGGCCGGTTCCGGCGGCGAGCAGGATGAGCAGGAGGCGTTCACCCACTACACCGACCGGCTCGGCACTCTCATCGCAGAGCGCATCCTCGCCGAAGCGCTGGCCGCCGTCGTGCAGAGCCACCCTGGCCTCGCCACCGCGCCCGGCGGCCGCAAGCTCGCCACCGCGGTCGAACGCCTCGAAGAGGAAAGCCTCAACATGCGCCGCCAGCGCCTTGAGGGCAGGCCACTGACACCGGTCGCCTCGATCGTGGCACCGCACCTGTGGCGCCAGGCCATCGCCGAGGCGACGGACGCGCTCGGCCGCAACCCCGCCGCGACCGACCTCAAGCGCCTGGACCGCCTCGCAGCCCTCCACGAGCAGCGCTGGACCGCCACCCTCTCCGACCCAGCAGCGCTGGCTCGCTGGGAGGACTCCAACGAGCCGGACCCTGACCCGGGCGGCGCAGAGGACGGACGCGAGTACGTCCGCCTCGACGACCTCTCCCTGGACGGCAAGTACCTGCTGGGCAACGAACCGATGGCCGCCCACGCCCTCCTGCGCCGCCTCATGGACACCAGCCCGGCCGTCCTGTCCGTCACCAGCCAGGGCCGTCACCTGCGCACCCGCCTGCGCGACGGCGACCGCTGGGAAGCCGTCTCCAACGACGCCCGTACCACCGGCCTTGCCCGCCGCCCCGCCACGCCCACAGCCGGCACCGCCGCCCAGCACAGCGATGCCCAGGACTCCACAGTCCCCGAGCCGCCCCAGGAGACCCGCGACATGCAGGGCGAGCCCGCCCAGACCCCCGAGGCACAGCCCGCCGCAGCCCCGGACAGCACTCCCGACACCCCGGCACCGGTTCCGGCCCCGGTGCTGCCGTTCCCCAACCAGCGCGCCTGGAGCAACGCGCTCCACCAGGTCGAAGGGGCCTCGGTCACCCTGCTCGCGGCCTCCCACCAGATCTGGGACCTGCACACCGTGCCCGCGGCCTTCAACCGTCTGCGCCACAAGCTGCATGCCGCCATCGCTGCCCACGAGGACCGCGACTTCCACGACGCAGAGGCGTCCCTGGCCGCCTCGCTCACGGAAGCCGAGCGCCTCCTGAAGACGCTCAAGGGCCGCGACCGCACGATCATGCAGGAGCCGCTGCGCGCCTTCAGCGACCTGGCGAAGGATTTCCTGGCCCGCCACCGCGCCACCCTGGAGCGCAGGGAGGTGGAGGACGGCGCCGCGCACCGCATCGACGCCGAATCCCGGGCACAGATGGAAGAGTTCATCCGGGAGTGGGCGGCCAACAACCAGGAGCTCATCGCGGCGCTGGACCGCGGCGACGAAGAGACCTTCCGCGCGCTGGTCAACGCGGCCACCACCGAAGAGACCACCCCCCAAGCCAGCCAACCCGACCCCGAGCCTGTGCCCGAGCCGGCGCCGGCGCCGGTCGTCGCCCCCCAGCCTGACCGCGACACCCCCCGCCAGCCGGAGGATGTACGGGCCTACCCTCGGCCGGAGGAGACCTGGGAGTTCGGCGACGGCCGGGCCCAGCCGTTCGGCACTACCGCGTTCGACACCCCGAACTCCTCCGCCGACAGGCTTCACCAGAGCTACGCGCAGTGGACCCTGGAGTACGGCCAGGACATCGCCGAAGACCTCCAGCCTGCCCTGTCCGCGTTCCATGCTGAATGGGCCGCTGCCAAGGCAGTCCCCGCGGATGACTGGGCCAGCCAGCTCATGGCCTACACCCGAGCCGAGCGCGCCACCCTTCGGCTTGCCGCGCACGACCTCGGCGGCTACCGGGCAGCACCACGCCTTCGCCACCTGGCCCGGACCGCCGCCACGCACACCGAACGGCTCGCTCTCACCACGCCTGACCTTTCGCAGGCGTGGATCCAATCCCTGGCGGCCGGATGGCCGCGCTTCCACGCGCCCCAGGAGATCTCCGAAGCTCTCGAGGCAATGGAGCGCGCTGCGGGCCGTACACACAACGTGGACGGCACGGCGAAGGCCGATCCACAGCTGAACCCCGCCCTTCTCGCCACTGCCCGCACTCCCCAGACCGCAGCCGCGCACCTGGCGGCCATGCACAACCTGGCCCAGGCCGCCCAGCCGAAGTCAGGCACACTCGCCACCTACGTCGGCCGCCTCGCCGCGACACTGCAGGCCGATCCCGAGCTGGCCGAGACCGCATGCACGACGGGTCCGCGGCCTGTCGCGGTGCCCTACCGCGCTCTTGCTCCTGCGCCGCCGTTCGCGACAGCCGCCGGAGCCCCGGACCACAAAGCCCTCCAGGCGGCACACGAGACCGTCACCAGTTGGGCGAAGCGAGTTGCCGCAGCCGCTCGGCCGCACAGGTCCGCCGCCGAGCGGCAGCTCGCCCAGCTCACCCAGACCATCCAGCGCCTTCCCCTCGGGCCCACGGCAGGGCAGATCGATGCCGCCTGGCCTCACCTTCTGGGGGCCGTCGCTGACCTGGCCCGGCAGGTGAGCAAGGAGTGGGACGACGAAGGGTGGAGCCCCAACGCCCGGCAGGACCTCCCCGCACTGGGTACCTCTGCCATGCGTCTGGCCCGGCGGCTGCACACCCACCTGATCGAGACCGACGGCCGGCTCGACGACGAACTGGCCGCGCTCACAGCCGAAGCCCTCGCCGACCGGCAGCTGAGGGAGGCTCTGGGCACCCCTGCCTCCCCGCTCACCGGGTACGCCGGCGTGCCGTTTGCCCCGGCCATGGTCGACTGGGTACGCGAGCGCGCGGGAGCGATGTCGCCGCTGCTGAAGCATGCGCTGGCCGCAGACGCCACCGGCAACGGGTGGGTCGGTGCCTTCGGACGCCTCGCACACACCGTCACCGAACAGGCCACCGCCCAGACCCCCGCAAGCCAAGGGGGCCGGTTGCCCGTGCCGACCCTGTGGGAGCAGCACGCCGCCGAAGTCGACGAACTCCTCGACCACGCAGCCGACGACGAACGACTCACGGGCTGGCTGATCGACAACAACCCCGACGAGATCCGCGACACCATCCGGGAACGCGTGGACGATCTTGTCTTCCGGATGGTGGAGGACCGTACGGAATCGCCGTTCTCCCAGGCCTACTTCAACGGCTCTTTCGTGACCCGCGACGTCCTCGTCTCCCACGTCACCGCGCAGACCGCCCAGACAGCGCGGCTGGCCATGCTCCCCGAGCCGGCAACGCTGTATGTAGTCCGGCGCGGCGCCGAACTGGTCGTATGCCGCGGCGCTGACCTCGAACAGGTGCTGGGGGACGGCTACACCCTGCGCCTGTCGGCGAACCGACTCGACGGCTGGACCATCGGAACCCCTGAGCGCAAGCGCGCCGGCACGGTCGGGGCCCTCGCAGACCAGGACCAGGCGCTCCGTTTCACGGCCGCGGCCGGCCACCTCACCCCCGACGCCGCACGCGCCCTCCTCCACGACAACCAGCACGACTGGCCCGGCCTCCTCCAGCTCGACGAGCCGCTGCAGGCCGCCCTCATCGACCACGCCGCCGCCGGAAGCCCGGCCGCGGCGAGTGCCACCGGTGTTGTTGCGGTCGGCGCGCCGGATGCGGAGGAGTGGCTGGTCGGCCTTCCCGCCCCCACCCCGTACGCCCCCGGAGCCGTGGACGGCACCGACGCCGCGGCGGCCCTGGTGGCCGATGTTCAGGACTGGCTCGGCCAGAACGGTCCCGTGGCCCGCAGCATCGACGCCTGGTCGGGCAACGCCGCGCCGGAAGCCTGGGCCGCAGCCGCCGCTACCCCGCCCGCCGCCCAGGACCAGGACGGCTGGCAGCACTGGCTGGCCATGGCCAGCGCCCATCTCCACCTCGAAGAACTCCACACGCAGTGGAGTTCCTCTCCCCTTACGCGCCCCGAACCGGCACGGCTCGCCGAACTGCGCGTCCTGCTGCGCCGCAGCGACAACTACCTCGCGCGGGCGGCACAGCGCCCCGTGGCCGCCCCCGCTCCGGCCGCATCAGGGACCGAAGCCAGGCCTGCTGCGCCGTACGCGAGCGTCGAGGAAGCCGTGCAGGAGGACGCCCGCGTCAAGCAGTGGTGGCGTGAGCTGGTTGCCGACCGGGTCGGCCCGGTCTCCATCGCCTTCGACCACAACACGTCCCCGTACCCCCGGATCCATGCCCTCCTGGGAGACCGGTGGCACGACGGCGACCCCGCGCGCTACCTGGCCGCCCTCACCCACGCATCGCAGCTGGCGATGGAGAGGGCCGCGATCCGGGAAGAGACCGACCCGGCCATCGCCCAGGCCCGCGTCCCGGACTGGTACACCGTCGCACACGGTCTGAACCACCACACCAGGCGGTGGGCAGCGACCCTCGCCACGGCCCCCGCGACCACCCGGGAAGCAGCGCGGCACATCCACGCCCTCCGGCTGAACGCGGACACTGTCGAACCGGGAATGCCGCCCACCAGCCCCAAGGACATGGCCCCGGCATACACCCGCTTCCTTGACCGTGCCCGTGAACTGGCCTCAACCGACCTGCTCCGCTCCCAGGAACGCAGCAGTGAACGTCTCCTGCACCACCTGCTCACTCTGGTCGCCGGCGAGTACCCCGAGCCGCAGGCCCGGCCCGAGCTTCCCGCGCTCCTGAACCACATCAGCCGCATCGCGGGCGAGGTCGCCACCGAACAGGCAGACGAAGGGCGCCGCCACCCGCAGCTGGAGAACCTGCGCACGCTCGGCGCGTCCGCGGCCAGTCGTGCCCGCACCCTCCAGAGCGCCCTCGACCAGGCCCACCCCGACGTCGAGCGCGAGCTCGCGGCACTGGCCGAGCTGGCCCTGGCCGACCAGGCACTGATGAGCACCGTGCACTACACCTCCTCCGAGGCCGGCGTCCTGCCCTACGCACCCGCCCTGTGGCTGTGGCTGCAGGACCGCGAGGACAGCATGTCCCCACGGCTGAAGCGGGTGCTCGACGGCAACGTCACCCCTGTCGCGCTGGTGGGCGCGTTCGGCGCCCTGTGGGAGCGCCTGCTGGAAGCCGCCCCCTCCACCGGCACCGCCCCCGCACCACTGCCGGACGCGGGCACCCCCGTACCCGATGCCTGGGCCCAGTGGCCGGACGAGATCGCGGCGCTGGCCGACGCGGCCAGCAGCGACATCGACCTGAGGCTGCGCCTGGCCCCCGGACGGCCCGAGAACCAGGACGACCTCGTCGCCGTCTGGACCGAGCAGCACGCCGAGCGGCACGCCCAGGACTCCTGGCCCGCCACGATGCTCGCGCAGTACTTCGACGAGAACGCCGCCCCCAGCGAAATGCTCCACGCCTACCTGCGCACCGAGCTGGTCGCGCGCCTGGCCGCCGCCCAGCCGTCCACACCACCGGACGCCGCGGTCGAGGCCGCCCTCCCGGCGGCCGCCATACGCGCCTGGCGCCTGGACAACCCGCGGGGCATGGGGGAGAGCGAGGATGCCTACCCCGACCAGGCCGCAGCCCGCGACGGCGCACTGAAGCTCGCCGCGGCCCTGGGGAACTGGACCCGCGCCTGGGGTGGGGAGCAGTACCGGGCCGAGAAGTCGATCAAGGAGATCGCCGACCAAGCGGCAGCCGCGCTGTGGGCCGATGCCCTCACCGGGCCGATCGGCGCACACCCCGATGCGGGCCGGCTGACCGTGCAGATCGCCGACCTCGCCAGCGAGTTCCTCGTCCAGCTGGAGGACGACTCACGCAACCACCCTGCCGCATACCAGCTGACCGATGCCGCCTACGACCACGCCGCCCGCATGCACGCCACGACCGTCGCCCTGGCGGACGGCATGTGGCCGACAGGCACCGCCATCGCCGAACAGCAGCAGGCGCTCGAGCTCGCGCAGTCCATCGCCCGCGTCATGCCCGCATCCCAGCTGCTGCGCCGCGTCGGCGCCGATCCCCTGGAAGCGACCGCCACCTACACGGCCGCCGAGGTCTACGCGCTCGCTCTGCAGCCCGGCGCCTCCGCGCCGGACGAGGAGAGTGGCGCGCTCCGCCTCGCTGTCGGTGACGACCAGCTGCTCCTGGAGCCGGTCGGCGCGAACGAGTCGGCCGCGGCCTCGGGTCGGCGCAACCCGCCCGGGGTGACACTTCAGGAACTCGGCGAAGCCGTTGAGGCCATCAGCGGACCCATCACCACTCCGGAGGAGGCACGAGCGCTCGAACAGGCTCTGGAAGCGCTCCTCACGGCCACCCTGGCCCATCTGGGCAGCCACTTCGCCGACCCGCAGCACTTCCAGGCGACCCGGGACCGGCTTGCGGGGATCCGCGGCGTGGATGGATGGCAGGAGCAGGCCGCGCACGCCGAACGCCTGGCCGACACCGCCCGCGCGGTGCGCCGGGAGCTGGAGGACACGCTCGGCCGTCCCCGCACCCGCCACGCCGCAGTCCCCGCCCACCACGCACTGACGCTGCTCGCGGATGCCGCCGACTCCGTCAGCGAGAAGCTGCTCCCGAACGTTCCTCTGGCACGGGCCGGCATGCAGTACTCCGACGAATCGTTCCTCCGCGATCAGAGGCAGATCAGCGCGCTCGCGTACCTGTCCCAGCACCTCACCGCAGATGCCGAGCCGGCCGAGGAGACCCGCCTGCTGGCAGAGGCACTGCGGATCCGCGACGAGCACTATGCGGTCGGTGACTTCGCTGGTGAGCTGAACCGCCACCGCCTCCTCGCCGTCGCAGCCCAAGGTCTCGCCACTGCCGCCGAAGGCAACCGAGCCGAGTGGGCGCAGGCCCTGCACGACGCCGTCAGGCACCACACCGACCGGCTCGCCCGCCATCTGGCCTGGACGACGACCGACGGGGCAACCCGCCCGGCCCGCGTCCCCCACAAGCCCGCACCCGCGCCGTCCGCCCCCGCGGCCCAGACGCAGACAGCTGCCGCGCAGCGTGAGCTCCTCGGCCTGGTCCGCCAGGTGGTCGCGGAGTCCGACAACCCGTACCGGGTCGGTCTGGCCACTGTCGTCCTGGCCGCACTGCTCGACGCCGAGACGCGCAACGTCGCCTACAGCGACCACGCCACACTCCGCGCCTTCGCCGATGAGGCGCTCGACTTCGCGGACTCCCGCCGCCGCAACCGCGACGCGGGGGGCGCAGAAATCGCAGCGGTAGCGCACATGGCCCGCAGCCACGCGGAGAACCTCGCCGAGCTCGCCGAGGCCTCCAGCACGCTCGGGCCCGCCGTCCCGTACGACGGGCAGGAGACGGCCGCTACCGCGCGCACGGCCGCGCCGTCTGCGGCCAGCTCCGACGCGTCCGGACAGGACTCCGCGGGGGCGGGCGAAGCCCAGGGCCCGAGCGGCGATGCCGGTGTGCCCGCGGCTGGCGGGAACGGCGGGAGGGACCACACGCCGCCCCCGGCGCCGGGAGGAAACGACGAACCCGAGCAGCCCCAGGACGGCCCTGCGCCGGCCTTCACCCAGCGACGCCACATCCGTGAGCCACGGCGTGCTCTCAGCGAAGCGGTCCGCCGCTTGACCCAGGCCGCCTACTTCCGGCAGCGCTCTGACAGCCCGGGCGCCGAGGCCGAGGTGCGGACGGCTCTCGCCGCCTACTCCCGCGCGTCTCTGGAGCAGCCGCTCGCCTTCCATGACGCGGTCGAGGAGCTCACCACAGCACTGCGTGCCCTCGGCGGCGCCTGGCCGCTCCAGGACGTGCCGAAGGACGCCGCCCAGGCGCTGTCCGCAGCGGTCGGTGCGGCAGGCGAACTGCGAGACCGCTGGCTGGCCACCGCTGCGTCCGCAGCGTGGGAGGACCTCTTCGAGGGCACGCCCCGCCCCGCACTCAACTCCCAAGGAGAGGCTGCCTCCCAGAACACCCCTGCGCGCGCCGAGACCCTTGCGGCGGGCCTGCCGGGGATGCGCCTGACCGAGCTGCACGCTGTCATCCAGGAGAGCGTCGTCGGCTGGGGGGCGGACGGACAGCCGAATGCCGCCTCCAGCCCGCTCACCGCGTTCGTCCGCCTCATGGACGATCCCGCGCAGTGGCAGGCCTGGCAGGACGAACTCGTCGCGTCCGGACGAGGCTTGTGGCTCGGTGGACCTCGCCGCGCCGAAGCCCTTCGTGACGTGGAGCGGATCGACCCGGCGCCCGAGGGAATCCAGATCAGCACGAACGGGACCGCCCAGCGGCCCGCGATGAAGGCCGTGATCCGCTGGGCGGAGGTGCCCGCATGGATCGCCCTCGGCCTCACGGAAGGCCGCCGCGGGGAGCTGCTCGCCGCGGCGGCGGCCATGGAGGGCACCGCGCCCGGCACCCCTGAGCACCAGGAAGCCGGGGAGCGCCTGGACCGGGCGTCCCTTGAGGTGTGGAAGGCCATGAAGGCCGACGGCACCCCCATTGCCACGGCACTCGCCGCCGCGTGGAACCGCTACACGGCAACGCCGGCGCAGGAATCGGACTCGCTGTTCGACCTGCCTGCGGCGGAACCCGAGGGCGGCGCCTTCCCCAACGCCGCGCAGTGGACCCGTTCCACCAACGACGTCATCACCACGGCCTGGGACGCCATCGCCCACCCGCACTGGCCCGCTACCGGACAGACCCAGGCTCTCATCGAGGCCTTCGCCGCCTTCCGCTCCGCCACCACCCCGCACGACACCGTCTACTCGAGCCTCCTGCTCAAGCAGGCCGCTGAAAACGCAGGCCTCGCCGGAACGCTCCCTCCCCAACTCCAAATCATCATGGCCGCGTTCACGCGGGCAGCGGCCCGGCATGCGGACCGGATGGCCGCCACCGCATGGGGCGAACAGTGGGCCCGCGTGTTCCCCAGCTCCATCGCACTTTGGCGCGAGGACCCGTTCCTGATGCCGCGCCTGGGCTACCCCGACCCCCGGGGCCTGTCCCCGACGGCCCAGTCTCCTGAGCCGCTCGGCGAGTCCGAGGCGGGCGGCTTCGAGCCCGTCGCGACTCCCGACGGCCAGCCCGCCTACAGCGTGGACTCGGCGCCCGGCTTCCGGCTCATGGCCGAACCCTCGATCTGGCACGGACCGGCCTACACCCTGCACGCGCCCGATGACCAAGTCATCGCCACCCTCGTCGAAGAGGGCGGCGGCTGGCACACGGTGATGGGCGACACCCTGCCCGGCCAATCAGCCGACCAGGTGACCGTGCTGCCCACACAGCGCCGCGGCCACGGCAACCTCCAGGCGGCAGTGCTCAATGCCCTACGCGTATGGACGCTCGACGGCGGTCAGCCCAACCCCTGGCCCGCCACCTACCTCGACCGCGTCAGCCTCCTGCAGGCCTTCGCCGACCTGCGAGGATTTCCCGACGCCCTGCGCGCAGCGGGCCGCCGTGCATGGCCCCTGTCCTTCGAGAACCAGCCCGCTCTGGCACGCGTGCTGGACGGACTGGAGCAGCTCGATACCGGCGACCGGAACAGCCCGGAGGACACCCGGACCCAGGACCAGGCCGACGCGCTCGAGCGGCTCCTGCCCGACCTGGTGTCCCTGCGTCGGCACCTCGACCAGTCGGGTCAGTCCTCGTCCGATCTTCACGCCCTGGTCACCGTACTGGCCGGACACGCCAACGAGATGCCCGCCCGGCTTCGCGCGACGGCCGCCACGGCCCCGACCCAGCAGACCGTTCCCGCACCGGCAGCCCCTGCCCCGCAGGAGGAGGCGGCCGCCGAGGAGGCGCAGCAGAGCCCGACTCCCACCGACGAGGCTGAGGCCCCGATCGCGGAGGGCGCCGAGTGGGCGCCGGAGTTCTCGGTGCCCGCTACGGTCACCCAGCTGTGGAACACCGCCAAGGCCCGCGGATGGACCATGACCCGCGAGACCCAGGGCACCGGGTACAGCCAGAACCTCGTCGTGGACGTCGAAGCAGAAACCGACCGCGGCCGGTGGGCCTTCACACTGCGCTGGAGCATCCGCGGGGGTCGGTTCTCCGCGGACAAGATGCGCTCCCAGGCCCGGTGGGCGGACGGCCGCGCAGGCAAGCGCGGCGGGACGGTGCACCCCACCATCACCGAAGTACTGAACGTCATGAACCAGTACCCCGCCGTCGCAGAGGCCACCGAGCCCGAAGCGGCAGCCACGGGCACCGAGACCGTTCCCGGCGCCGCCGAGCAGCTGACGGCAGACACGGCGGTCGCGGCCGGGGAGACCAACGAGACCGCGCAGCAGGCAGCAGAGAGCACCGAAAGCGTTGCTCTGGAAGCCGACGAGCCGGCAGCCCCGCAGCAGTCTCCGAACGACGCGACTGAGATCCCGGGGATGCCCGGCTACTGGTGGCGGATGGATCCGCCCAGGGAGTACGACCCCTACTCCGACATGGCTCGCGACGACTCCGAGCGCATCACCGTGGGCCTGGGCGCAGACGTCATCGGCTACGGCAACAGCCCGTTCCGGAACAAGGTCAACTGGACGATTTCCGTCGGCGGGAACTACCAGCCGGGCGGGAGGACGGCGTCAGGCAGCGCCGCGCTCATCGCCGAACGCCACCAGGCCCTGCAGGAGGCCACACAGCAGACGGGTCCCCGACCTGCCGAGCAGGTCTGGATCTGGCACGAGACCACCGCCGGCGGCCGCACCCACGTCTACGGCGTCCAGGACTCGGACAGCGACGTCCTGGCTGAGCTGCGCGCCCACAACTTCAAGAAGGCACCCTCTCACGGAGCCTACGTCCAGGCCAGCAACGTCTCACCCGAGCAGCGCGCCTACCAGACGGGCCAATTCGTCCGCGGCATGCTTAGGTACAACCGCAGTGTCGCAGTCCACTACACCCAGGACGGCGGGGCGCCGGCCGATCCCACTCTGCCCGAGCTTGGTCTGGAGCAGCGCCAGGACCTCGACAGGCTCACCCGCACGACGGGGGGCCGGGAGTGGAGCCCGGTCGAGTTCAAGATCGGCGACCACGTTCTCCTCGCCGGTGACGCCTCTTGGTGGCAGCCCGTCACCGAACTGCACACCAACGACCTCAGCACCGGACTCCACACCAAGCCCTACGGTGCGATCCTGGCTCTGCGGCGCGGCCACGACCTGATCACCGCCGCCGACCCCGTCGGCGAGATCACCACAGCCAGGCCCGGTACGAGCCTCATTCGGGATGCGTCCACCGACATCCTCGACGCTGAAGCCGCCAAGCTGGACCTTCCCCTCGCTGACGAGGCGCACCGCCCGTTCGTCGAAGCGCGCAGCGCGCAGATCGAAGAGGCCCGCGAACGCCGCGCGGGCAAGCTCGCCGCGAGGGAGAGGCTGCGGCTTACCCTCCAGTCGCTTCACACCGACACCGCTGAGCTCAAGCGTCTCGGCGGGAAGCTGCTGTCCAACGAGTGGGGTGAACCGCTCGGAGCGCTCTTCAACAATGACAAGCGGTCTGAGCCCATCGAGGTGAAGCCCAAGAGCCGGAAGTGGTTCGTCGTCGACCTTGACGGCCGCGTCATCGTGGCAAGGGAGACCAAGTCCGCGGCGGAAGGCGACGCCATCCGCTTCGAAGACCGACTTCACGAGATCGCGCCCGTCGGCTGGCGTCGCGGCGCATGGGCGCAGGTCGGGCGAGGCTCCAGCATCCGCGTGCCCGAAGCAGGGGGCAGGGCTCTGACCGCTGAGACGTGGTCGCCTGCCTTCACCGTGGAGCGCGTGGAACGGCTCGCCGACGGCTCCGTGGTCATCGACGGCGCCCGCGACGGGGACGCAGTGACGTACCGGTTGAGCGCAGGTATGGCCGTAGCCGGCCCGCTGCGGGAAGCCGTCGGCCATCTGGCGCTTCCCCCGGAGGCCATCGTCACCCGGATCGCCCGTCCTGCACTCCGCGAGGCTCTGGCGCGACCGCACACCATGGTGCAGATCCCCATGTTCGGGTACGCGACTCTCCATTCCGCGATCAAGGCGGTGAGGGACGCCAGCGACGCGATCCGGAGTCGGCCCACACCTCTGGCGAAGCTGCGTGAACAGGTCGCCAGCGCGCGGAAGGCCTTGCTGTCTCTGGCCGAAGTGGCCGATCGAGACGGCCTGGAGGAGATCGCCAGTCGAGCCCGCACATCTGCGGATCTCACGGACTACTGGTATCAGCAGCTCGCGGACATCGACGCTGCGGCGGCGCGGCTGTCTGCGGTGACCGTGATCTACCCCGAGGTGACCGACAGCCAGGAACTCGAGGGCGCGGCCGCACTGACACAGGCCGCAGCAGCAGTTACCCCCGTGTCCGACGACCGGCAAGAGGCAGCGGCCGGTCGCCCGTGGACGCAGATGAGCCCTGAGGACTTCGACAGCGAGGCTGCCCCCGCCGCGCAGGAACCGACCGCTCAGGCGTCCGGCCAGATGGCGATCGACGCTCAAGGGGCCATCAGCGACAACACCCCGCCCGCAGGGGCGCCGACCGAGCTCTCGGACTACGATGCGCTCCTTCTGGGAGGACGTGCCCGCGCGGAGGGACTAGCGGCCCGGGCGTCACTTGCCGAGCACACTTCCGACGGCCCGGCCGTCACGCGGGTCCTGCTGGACGGCGAGCAGATCGGAGCCGTCACAGCTCGCCCGGACGGCAGCTACATCGCCACCGGCATCGACGGTGCATCCCGCCGCGAGCCATTCGAGTCCAAGGTCGGCGCTGCCGCTGCCGTCGTCGAGGACTTCGACATCCGTGAAGCCAACCGCGAGGAGCAAGCAGGGCTCACGCCGCAGGCCGCCGCCCTGGAACAGCAAGCCCTCACCCCGCCCGAAGAACTGCCCGCAGACGCTCAGCCGCTGCCCGACCGGCCGGGCTACCACCAGGCCATCGGCCATGAGCACACCGTGGTCTACGGGCCCGACAACGCGGTAGTAGGACAGGTCGAGAACCGGGCATTCGGCCAAGGCAAGCACCGCACCACCTACGCCGACCAGCCCGTCACCCCGCGCGACACCGTCGCCCGCTCCGTGGACCACCTCGCAGACATACACGCCACGCTCAACGGGCCGACCAAGAACTTCGAGCACCGGAAGGTGTGGATCGAACACCACCCCGACCACACACGAGTGTGGGGGGTCAGCCACGAGCACCGCTTCCTGGTCTTCGCCCTGGAAGTCGCCGGCGGGCCGCGGGGCTTCAACCGCCAGAAGACGTCACCCGACCCCCGGTCGGGCCTGTACTGCCACACCATGCCGGCCAACATGAGCCTCAAGACTCGAACGCAGCGGGTGGAGGCGCTGCGGGCTCTGGCCGCCGGCCGGGGACGCGAGCTGCCCGTCTTCGAGAGCCGAACGGCCCGCGAAGAGGCTGACGGTGTGACCGAGACACCCATGGTCGCGCCGGTCAACGCGGCTCTGCGGTTCACGGCGATTCCCCAGATCGGATCCGGTGAGCCCTTCACCCAGACCAGGGACGTGCTGGGTCTGCTCGGTGAGCTCCGCAGCGAGTACAACCGCGGCCTGCGCTACAGCCCTGAGTGGCAGCGCATGCTGTCGGCGACCCCCGACGGGCGAGCTGACGCCCGCCGGCTGGAGGCCGCCCTGGAGTCGGTGCGCGACCAAGGTCTCTTTGCGGTGGTGCAGCCCACCACCGTGGCGCTGGCCCTCGAACTCGCCAGAGCGACGACCGCCGTCCAGGACCGGCTTCTCGCGGAGGGCGAGCGCACCCTGCACGGCAGGGTCGCGAACATCGGGTTGCTGGCGACACAGCTCGCCGAACGGACCGTCGCGACCGTACAGCTCCCCGATACATGGCAGACCGTCTTCAAAACGACCGTGGCGGACGACAGCCCGCTGAGCGACTACCAGCGGGTCCGGGCCATCGCCAAGCTCCACTGGTGGACGGTGACCGGCTCGGGCTTCGAGACCATCGAAGGGACCCATGCCGCTCAGGGCTTCATGAACGTGCAGCGGATCATGCTCAACGAGCTGCCTGAGACCGTTGACAGCTTCCAGGAGGCGGGCCAGCGCCTGGACACTCTCCTGGCGGCGGTGTCATCCCTCCACCAGGTACTTCGCGACCTGCCTGCCCACTCTCACCCGGACATCGAGGCCGCCCTCCGCGAGATGTCGACCCAGGCACGCCTGGCCATCAACAACCTCCGCACGACCAGCCCCGCCACCCGCAGGGCCAAGCCGGACGACGCCATAACGGCCACCGAACGGCAGGCTCCGGAGGCACCGACTCAGGAGCAGGGACGCGGTCCCAACGACGACGTCCAGGACGCGGGGGTGGACTCTCAAGGCCGACCGCGAACCTACGAGCGGGTCCCGCTCGCCGGCGGGGGCTGGGAGATCTTCCTCTTCCAGGCCTCCGGAGGATCCTCGCTGTGCACGCTCACGCAGGACACCGACGGGTTCCGAGCCCAGTACAGCGGCGTGGAAGGAAGGGGGTCTACGTGGCGGGAGGCGGTGGCCGCCTACGTTGACGCGCAGCAGGTAGCGAACGAGCTTCGTGCTGGCGCAACGCCACAGCCACTGGACGTTACGGCTCCGGTGAATCGGGAAGCAGAGGCCGAGCAGCGCGAGGCCGACAACCTGACACCGAGGGTTGTGTTGCCTGCCGCGGCAGAGGGCGCGCCCTCGGACGACGAGTGGGCTGCCATCGACACCGCCGCCCGCGCGCAGGAGGCCTTCGCACCCACCCGGCAGCAGGAACTCATCTACGAGGCCACGGCCGGCCGAGGGCTCGATGTCGCTGTTCAGGCCCGCGCTGGCACGGGGAAGACCACGACCCTGAAGGGCATCGCCCGGCGCATGCCGGGCAAGCGGATCGTCTACCTCGCGTTCGGCCGGGCTGTAGCCGATGAGGCCAAGCAGGCGAAGGCCAAGGGCGAGTTCCCGCGCAACGTAGAGCCGATGACCGCCAATGCCATGGCCATGCGTGCGGTCGGGGACCCGTTCAAGCACCGCATGCCCAACGATGAGAAGGACAACCGCTACAAGCGGCAGCCGCCCGCCGAGGTGGCCAACCTCTTCGGAGTCCCGGACCTCAAGGTCGGGAAGGGTCGACTGCGCCGCGAACAGGGCGCCTACCGGGCGCGCGGCCTCGTCGACGCCTGGTGCCTGTCGAACGATGCCGAGATGGGTCCTGAGCACGTTGAGCTCGCGGACTGGATGGTCGAGGAGGGCTGGACCCAGAAGCAGCTGTTCGGTGTGCTCAAGCCGTGGGCCGAGCAGATGTGGGCCGACATCACCAACCCGGCAGGCCGCCTCACCTACTCGCACGACTACATCGTCAAGCAGTGGGCCCTCGCGGGCTACGCCATCGACGCGGACGTGATCTTCTTCGACGAGGCACAGGACATCAACCCCGTGATGGACGGGGTTGTGCGGGCCGCCTCCGCCTCCGGGGTTCAGACCATCGTGGTCGGCGACTCCGCCCAGGCCATCTACGGCTTCCGCGGGGCCGAGGACTCCCTCCAGAACTTCCCCGTCGATGTCACCCTGCCTCTGACCGAGTCCCACCGATTCGGCCCCGCAGTCGCCGACATCGCCAACCGGTTCCTGCACCTTGCTGGCGAGCGCCCCGACCTTGTCGGCACCGAGCGCCAGGCCTCTCGTCTCGACAAACTGCAGGTTGCGGACGCCGTCTTGGTGCGCACGAACGCCGACGTGGTAGCGGAGACACTCGCTGCACTCGACGCCGGGAAGCGAGTCGCCGTCATCGGCGGCCTGGACGACATCGCGAAGATCGTCAGGGCCGCCCGGGATCTCCAGGAGGGCAAGAAGACCTTCCACCAGGACCTTGCCGGATTCGCCACCTGGGACGAAGTCGTCAACTTCGTGGAGGAGCACAAGAAGGCCGCGGGCAGCTTCCGCACCCTCGTGCGCCTGATCGACGACGACGAGAGCGGCAAGCTCGACCGGCTCATCGCAGCGGCAGGCCTGCTTTCCCAGCGCATCCAGATCACCCGGGAAGAGGGGAGTCTCTACCTCTACGGCACCGACTGGGAAGACCTCGAGCTGCGCGATTGGCTCAAGGAGCGGCGACGCAACGGCTTCGGGAAGTTCTACTACGACAAGCCGAACACCCGCTGGCGCTTCGATCCGTCCTGGCGCAGCCACCAGGGGGTCGACCTTGATGACGTCGAGGCAGCTGTCCGCGCCTTCATCGGCGACATGGACGCCGATCTCCAGGCGGACTACAGCGACGAACCCGGAGAGATCGTCGGCCAGCACGCGTCGCCTGACGTGGTCATCGCCACGGCGCACAAGAGCAAGGGCCTGCAGTGGCAATCCGTACGCATCGCCGGCGACTGGAGGACCCCCGATTACGTAGACGGCCGCATCGACCCGGAGACCATCCCCGAGCCGGAAGAACTCCGCCTTCAGTACGTCACCGTCACCCGCGCCCAGGAGGTCCTCGACGCCGGACCCCTCAGCTACATCTTCGACGCGGTGCCCGACGAGGACCTCGCCCGCGCGCTGCCGCCCGGACACTCCCTCGTACCCGCGCCGCGCCCCACCGCCGTCACACCGTCCGCCCCTGCAGCAGATGCTGCCGCGGCGACCCCTGCGAGCCCGGATACACCGCCGGCTCAGGAGACCTTCAAGGTAGTCAAGCCCGCGGAGGCCAAGGCGCTCTCCGGCCCCGACGACACGCTGTGGTGGGGCGGCCGCGCTGCGGGCCGCGAGAAGGCGCTCAAGAAGCCCATTCGAGCACGCCTCACCATCGGCGCGCGGGGCGTCGTCGACGTCAAGAACGCTGCGACCGGCGAGCACATCGACCGCATTCGCACGGGAACCCCGTTCTTCGCGGCACCCGTCGCTCACCAGACCGACCCCGCGGCAACCCCTACCCCGGACACTCCAAGGCCGGAGTCGGCACAGCCGGCCACCACGACTACGCCGCCCGAGCCCGCCAGCAGCCCGGCATTCCAAGTTCGCGACCAGGCCACCAGTGCAGGCCGCCGATGGGCCGTGGTCGATGCCGCCACGGGCGAGGTGGTGTGGGTCAGCCAAGGAGCCACACCCACCGCATGCCTCTACGACGTCAAGGCCGACGCCGATGGCATGCTCGAAGCCCTGGTACTCGCCCCGGACCTGCGAACCGAAGCACCTGCCCGCCCGGAACTCGATACCGAAGTCAGCCGCGCAGGCGACGTGCTGCCTCCCACCCTCGGCCGAGTGATCGCCAAGGTGTCCCACGACACCAGCCTGTGGGTGAAGGTCGAAATCCCCACGGAAGCCGGAACCACGCGAGTGGTCACCCTGTGGAACCCGGCCGGAGCTGGCCTGGTGCAGGTGGGGCAGAGCGTGTACGCCTCCGGCACCCTCGGCGAGCCGGGCGTGTTCCGCGGGCGCACCGAAACCCCCGTCGAAGGGGGGACGGTCGAAGGCGAAGAGGCAGCTCACGACCGGCTGCACCGTGCTGCGGCCGCCCCCGACGGCTGGATGCCGGCCGACCCGGCCGTCCTCGCCGAACAACTGCACATCGGTGACCGCGTCCGCATCGTTGACGCGCACCACCCCGCGCACGCGGTGGGCGATGCGGACGACTACGAGCTGGAGCTCCTCTACAGCACCGTCACCATCCTCAGCACCGACGGCGACGAGTACACCGCCACCGCGGGCGACGGCCGGACCGTCACCTTCACCCTCGATGACGTCGCTGCCGTCCCCGCCACCAGCGCACCCACGACAACCCCCAAGGAGCAGGCAGAAGACGTTGCCCAAGGCCAGGACGTCACAGCTGGCCTCTTTGACGACCTCCGCAAGCTCCCCTACGCCCAGCGGTCGAACCGGTGGAGCCCCGAGGAGCTCCAGCCCAACTCAGACCGCCGGGTCGAAGTCCTGCTCCGGACCGGCGAATGGACCCAGGTCGCAGCTTGCAACCAGCACAACCTCCGTGACAGCCGAGGCCGCTTCCACGGCCTCGAAGAGGTCATGGCCTGGCGCGACGGCACCCAGCTGGTCACCCTGCTCGACCAGCCGAATATCACAGGCGAAGAGCCGCAGAACCACCCGGCGCCGAGTGCGGCCCAGCAGCCGGCACCGCGGCCGCCGCTCATCTCCCGGCCGGTCCAGAGCATGCTGGCCGAGGAGCTGGAGGAGCGAGCCAGGCTCCTCGACGAGTGGATCAACGAGCACACGCCGAGCGGTGATACCGGCCTGAGCGTCCGGGCCGTCCAGCAGCGCGACCAGATGCGAGCTGAACTCACCCACCGCCGCAACCAGGAAGCCGACGCGGCCAAGGCCAGCGACTGGAACGGGTTCAGCGACGAACTCGGCGACCTCGACCTCGAGCCGGTCGACCTCTTCGGCAGCATCCAAGAGGTCCGGCGCGACGGCACCCTGCTGGGCACGGTGACCGTAGACTCCAACGGCTACCGGTTCCAGGCCACCGGCGCCCGCGCCGCCGACAACACCCTCTACGACAGCCCCGAAGGCGCTGCTGTCGCCCTCGCTCGGCAGGTGGACACCCCGCCGTCGGCACCCGCCCCGGCACCGGCTCCGCCCGCGCGCAAGCGCAGGAAGCCGCCTGCCGGACCTGCCCCGCGGTTCCTCGTCACTGCGGAAGACGGCCCGGACGCCAGCCCCAACATGCTGCTGAAGGCACACCTTCGCAGCAGGCGGGTGGACCCCGCCGACCCGGACCAGCTCGGCCAGCGCAAGCTGACCGAGGACTGCCACCGGCACGGCGCCGAGCACGCGGGCACCCACCTCAGCAAGGGCGGGCGGCTCGCCATCCTCACCATCGGCGCCGAGAACTACGAACTGCGGGCACCCGACCGCCTCACCAAGGTCTTCGGACCCTGGGGCGTCAAGATCCGAACCCGGGAACGAGCCAACGCGATTGCAGCGGCTCTGGAAAGCATCCGCGACGAGCAGGGCCGGATCTTCCCCTGGGACGCCCCTCACGTGATCCCGCGCGGCATGCACTTCCGCGATCAAGACGGAAACGACATGGTCACCGCCATCCGCCGGGCGCTTGTGCTGCACGGCCTGGACGAGCCCGACGGACGCTATGCACGGGCCTACGAGAAGCAGACCGGCAAGCGTCTAGAAGCACCTGAGCTCCCGGCCGCCGATCCCGAACCGGCCCCCGTAGAGAGAGACCCGGCCGCGCCCGAGGACGACGTCTTTGACATCACCACTGTCAAGAGGCTCGGCGAGATCGCGGGGCCCGACGGCACCTTCTGGTGGAAGGGAGAGGTAAGCAACCCTCGCCAAGGCACCGGACCGCGCACCAACCTGCTCCCCCTCACTGTCCCGCGGCGGGTGCGGGTTGCAGAGTCCGATGATGAGAAGGGCGCCAGCATCGGCTGGTTCAAGGTGCTGGACGCCGACACCGGGGAGCACTTCGACAACATCCGCTCCACGAGCTACGTCCTGGTCGCAGCACCTCGGGACTTGGCCAATGACGACGATGAAGACAGGCGTCGCAGCGCTGGGCAGCGATTCAGCAGCGTGGGCCAGGTGCGCACCTACCTGGTCGGCCCGGCGACGATCAAGGGCATCAGCGGACAGCGCCGAAGTGAGCTGCGCCGGCTGGCCAAGAACCGGGAGCTCGTCGAACTGACCGCCGACGGACAGTTCGTCATCCGCCAGACCGGCGAAACGTACGAGGTGATCCCGGTCGGCAGCGGCCTCGACTTCGACGGCATGCTGCCCGACCTCTACCTCACCCCCCGTGTTCGAGACGCATTCGAGGTCACCCCACAACCGCTGGGGAACCTGCCGTCCCTGGAAGAAGCCCATGCGTTCGCCGCCAGAGTCGTGCAGCTCACCGACACAGCAGGCCAGCGGATCGACTGGAGCGACCCGGCCCTCGCCCTGCGCCTCACCTCCGCCGGCATTGCCCACATGGGTCACCAGCTTCTGCGCGAGCGCGCACTGTTCGACCGCGAGAACGGACGAGACGATTCTCCGAGCGATGCAATGTGGAAGCTCTTCGAGCCGCGCCCTGAGCGAGCAGCCGAACCGGAAGCCGATCACCGCTGGGCTGACCAGCTGACCGAAAGGGACTGGGCCTGGCTGTTCATCGATGACCGCAAGCCCCGGGAGATCATCTCGACCACCCCGACTGAGCTCGGGACCGTCATCCTCACCCTGGACGACGACAGCACCTGGCACTTCCCGCAGAACATGCCTGTCGAGCACCCCGGCGACAGCATCGTCCTGGACTCCACCGGGCAGCCCATCGGCCTGAGCATCGACCGAGCCTGGGTCTCCGACGACGACCTCATCGAATTCGACATCGACGCCGACCTTCTCCCCTCGTCACCCGCATCCGCGGACGCCGACCCCGCAACCGGGGTCACGCGTGTACGGGGCCGGGCCAAGGTCACCCACCAGCACCCTCACGGCGGCGGCGAGAGGACCTACCTCCTGGACGCCACGCTCGTCTCCGGTGATAACGTCCGGCCAGCTCCCGTGGACATCGTGACGGCCGCCTTCGAACTGCCTCCCACCGTCCACCGGCTCTCAGCACGCGCACCGCTGGCACCGCAGGCCGCAAGCTCTGCGACTCCCGTAGCCAGGCCCATCCCTCGCCCTCACCACGAGCCCGAAGCACCCACGGCCGCCGACCTCCAGGACCCCGCCCAGGAGACCAACGCCCCTCGATTCCACGGGCTGGCCGAGGGCGAGGCGCTGCGGCAGAGCCTGATCGACCTCATCGACGATCCTGAAGCCCCCGCGACACCTACCGAGCACGCCGTCCTCGACGGCACCCCCCTCTACGTCCGCGTCACCAACAGCCCCACGAACGGACGGATACTGCAGTTCGGGTTCGATCCCACTGCCCCGCAGGCCGCAGCGCACTTCACCCGCAGCGATCTGGGCGGAGCAACAGCCAGGCAGATTCTGCACGCCATCCTGACGCGCAGGCCCCAAGAACCTCGGCCGGAGCCGGGGCCGATCCAGGCAGAACAGATCCGTGCGGACTTCCTGCGACTCCTCGATAACCCGGCCGCGCCCGTCGAACCCACCCTCCACGGAACGCTGAACGGGGTCCTGCCGGTCTACGTGGCCGTCACCCCAGACCCCCAACACCACGAGGTGGTGCGCTTTGGCTTCGACCCCAGCGGGCCCGCGGCAGCTCAGTTCACACGAGCCGAGCTGCAAGGAACCTCGAACGACAAGATCATCGCGGGCATCGAACGGTACGGAGCGGTTCATGTCCAGCACGCCCTGCAGGCCAGCAGAGTCCTGAGCCAGTTCAAGGCCGGGGCCAAGGCACGCCAGGCAAGCCGACCCCAAGGGCCGTTCGTCCAACTCGACGGACAGGAGAACCGGGAGCACATGCGGCAGTCGACGAACGCCCAGTCCATGCGCTGACGAATCCGTAAGGAGGGATGGACTCCAAGGAATTTCGGCCCGGCTTCCCGGCAGGCGGGAAGCCGGGCACCGCACAGCCCCGACCGCATACACCCCTTCGTAGCGTCGCATCGAAACTGCCCAGCCCACAGGGATGCGGGCGGCCGCCCTGCCGCCCACGTAGTCGACGAGGTGAAGACTTGGCCATTGCTCCTGACGAGGGCTTCGAACCTGAACCGGAAGGTCCATGGGGACTGCCTGACGAAGCGCCCTCAGTCTTCGGCGATGTCGCCCACAGCTGGGGCAACCAGAGCGACGTCCCTTCCGCGCTCGAAGGCGAGGACACGGTGCCCGCCGGGGAAACCGAGCCGACCCCGGGGTGGGCGTCAGCCCCGGGCGAGGTACCGAACGCCTTCCAGCTCCCCTCCGCCTGGTCCGCCACACAGGTTCCCTCCGGTCTCGCTGATCCCGTCCCAGGTGCCGCGCGCCCGACGGCCGAACCCCTCGGTGCTAACGAGCCCGCCTCCCATGAGCCCGACCCGGCATGGGGTGAGGGATGGTCGCAGGGCGACGCCCCACGGGCTCTCGACGCCGATCAGCCGGCCCGCAGTTGGCTGCAGGATGATGCGCCCTCGGCACTTGATCTTCCGCCGCTCCTGGCCACGGGCCTTGCCCGAGAGAGCGCCGCGGACCTCCTCGCGCGCCTTGCGAGCAGCGGCACGGACCCGATCGAGCCTCTCGACGCCCCGCCCCAGCCCGATGACGCCGACGAAGATGGCGCGACCCCGACGGTGCCGTCGTGGGAAGAGGTCGACGTCACCCCTGCCGCCAACAACCCGTCCAGCCCGTTCACCGCGGGGACCGACCCCTCCGCCGCAGCGGCGCCAGCAGTGCCGTCTCCCGAAGCCTGGGGGGCTGCGGACGTACCGAATGCTCTGGTGTTCGGGGACGCCCATTATCGGAGCACGTGGGCCACCCAGGACGGGGTCCCGTCCGCCCTTGACCCCCTTACCGGCAGCATCACAGTCCCCCTCACCTCACAGTCTCTCGGCAGAGTTGCCGGCACCGAGGCAGCAACTGCCGCGGGGGCTGCCTGGGATGCCCAGGACGCACCCCAGGCAATGACGACGGGCACGGACTGGGGATCCGGCGCTGTGCCGTCGGGCCTTGCGTTGCCCGACGTGGCTCCGGGCCGCTCGGAACCCCAGGCTGCCTCAGCAGGCGAGAGGAACCACGCTCCGCCCAGAGCGGAGGAGACGCAGGACGAGCAGCAGGCCTGGGGCGCCGGCGACGCACCTTCCGCGCTGGCAGCGAACCCTGCGGGATGGGGCGCCTCCCACGACGTCCCGTCCGGACTCGCCGTTCCGGGAGCCGACCAGCAGCCCATCTCTACGCCGCCACCCTCAACAGGCCCCAGCGTCACGCTCAGCGCCGGATCTGCGCCCTTCACCACGCCGAACCGTGCAGAACTACCCTCTCCTGCCCCGCACCGGCCTTCCAGCCGCCGCTCGGAGAAGGGGGCGGGCGCAGCTTCCGAGCGCACGGACGCGGATGCGAGGGGAGACCCAGCCGAACAGGACCAGAACGACACCGGCGCCTCTCCCACCGCTGGGCCTGCCACTCAAACGCAGCAGCGCGGCAGCAGCACCCCGGCAGCCACGTTCCCCGACCCGGGCTCACCGGAGGTGTGGGACGGCGAGGGCGGCGGCAACCCGGACGTGTGGGAGTCCGTGCGCACCGCCGACTACATGGACGCGTTGAGGGCCCGCATCGACATCGAGGTGGAGACCCAGCTGCGGGCCGACACCGGTATGGACGAGCCCAACCGCGAACGCCTTGAGCGGGCCAAGGATCAGGCGAGCGATGTCGTGCCCAGGCTGGGCTGGTCCCAGCCACTGCTCGACGTGATGAAGCTGGCTGCTGCGGGCCGCCTCACCAAGGGCGACGACGGCTTGTTCCGGCAGCCGTCCGAAGGCTCGGGCGCCGGGCGGCGCGTCAGCACCCAGCGCGTGCAGCTCCTGCTGGAGGCCGGCTTCCTCGCCATGCCTCCGGAGAAGTCGGCCCTGCGCTTGATCCGTCCGACCGCGCAAGGAGAGCAAGCGCTGTTCCTCGCCGCCCTCTACCCGGAGGGAATCTACTCGGACGACGGAACTGCCTTCGACGCCCGTCTGAAGGACGTTCGCCGGCCGTGGCACAACAAGGAGGACAGCAAGTCAGCTGCGCGGCGTCTGGCCCCGCTGGACAGGTGGGCCATGCTGCGGTCCGACGACCGCCCGCAACGCCTCTCGGACGAAGAACACGAGGGTGCAGTCCGCGCCCTCGTGATGTTCGCATACGACGACCTGGAGTACGTCGTTGCACGGTTGTGGAAGCCCCACGTCCTGCCGGCGGCTCTGACGGAAGTCCGGGACGCCCTGGCTGCCGCCAACCAAGCCGCCGGTGAAGGCGACCGCAGCGCAGCGACGCAGTCTTTCAACACCGCCCATTCGCGGGTCAACTGGTTCGGCGACTCCCTGAGAACGGACCCGCGCGGCGAGGAAGCGACTGAGTGGATACGCCGCCTGCAGCAGCGCATCGCCGAGTACACAGGCGCCTGGGCGCCTACCGGAGCCGTGGCACAGGCTGAGCTCCCGGCCAACGAGATGCCCGGCCCCTCGCCCCAGTCCCGCACGACGAAGCCGACCGTGCCTGCCGTGCCCAGGAGCGAGACACCGGCCCCTACGCCCGATTCCACGCAGCCCACCGCTTCGGCTGAGCGCGCGGAGCCGACAGAAGATGGGCAGTTTGACGTGTCCGAACCCGATTCCCAGCCCTCGCACGCCGCGTCAGACGGCGAGGCACGTCGAAGCCCGGCACCAGCGGCACCGGCGGTGACGACCGCACCGCGTAGCGCCGCTCCCAGCGGTCCGGACACGACCCACCTGCTGCAGATGCAGTGGACGCTCCAACTGGGCGCCACACCGCCTCCTCTCGGAGACGAAGAGCAGGCAACCGCCGTAGCCGTCAGGGCCAGTCTCTCGGCTTACGGCTTGATCGATCTCCTCGCGGCGGCCTACGACACTGCGGCGTACTCCGAGTGGAAGCGCCGCTACCTCAGCCGCGGCAGTGGCAACAAGCAGGTGGGCTCCACTCCGGTCAGGTACGAGAGCTACTCGGACCGACTGGAGGCGACCGTCGGGGACATCTCGGTCACTGTGACCTGGGACCGGGTCCGTGCCTGGGTACGCGAGATCGCCACGCCCGAAGTGGTCAGTTTCCTCAACAAGGCCAAGACCGCGGCCAGCCGCTTCCCCCATCACCGGCAGGGGGAGGAGCGCTGGCAGGCGATGGGCGAGCTCGCTCTCGCCCGGACGCTGCGCGAGCGCGTGGAGGCGGTGACGAAGGAGGTCCTCGATCACGCGATCGGCTACCTGTCGTCGCGGAGCATCCCTGCCAACGCGCGGGGCGGCCTCCCCGCGGCCGCGCATGCCGGCGGGCAGGGGCTGTTCGACATGGACGGGCCCTTCGCGCTGCCGCCGATGAACGAGGTGAACGAGGACCTCGACCGGATCATCACGTTCCTCCCGGCCCCCACGCAGAACGCGCCGAAGCGGTTGGCGGCCCTCTCCGAGCTGTCCCCCGGCACGGTGATCGAGCTCGACGACAGCCCCATCGTCATCTCCGAGATCAACCCCCATCCAGGCCGCGTCGACATCGTCGGGGAGCACCGGGGCCCTGTGCGACCCCACCGGGTCAAACACTCCCTGGACCTCACCACGGACTCCGACCCCAGCCTCCAACTGGCTGATCTTCCTCCCTCGCTGGCGCCGCTCGTCGGGCCAGTGCCCCGCCATGAAATCGGCAACGACCCAGGCCCCTTGGTCGACGGACACCCGGATGCCAACGCACAGATCCAGCCCGCGGCAGGTGGCACCGTCCCGCAGCCTCCCGCCGCACCGCCGCTGCCGCGAATCGAGGCGTTCGTCTGGGACGCCGAGCGGCGCCGTGCCCACGGACAGGGCATCGGCCGGGCCAACGGCACGCGGCCACCTGTCTCCGAAGCCCGCCGGGAGATGGATCCGGACGACCCGTTCATCCAGTTCGTCGACAACCTTCAGCACCAGCTCCTGCAGCTGACCGAGTGGCCCGCCGAGCGTGCTGCCGTCGAGCAGGCCGCGGCAGAGATCCGCGAGGCGGTCACCGACCTTGCTGCACGGGCCAGGGCATACAGCACTGAGCGGATGCGCCAGGCCGAGCAGAACCCGGCACGGCTTCTGCAGATCACCATGGAACCGTCCTTGAGCGGCCCGTTCAGCCGCCTTGCTGTGAACTCCGTGATGAGCGCAATCGACCGCGCCGAGGCCGCGGTGCCGCAGAAGGGACAGAAGGCCCGCGTCCGGGCGGCCCTGGAAGCTGTCGTCTGCAGTAGCCCACCGCGTGATCCGCAAGGCGACGCCCTGGCGGACTTCGGCGATGCTCTCGCTCCGTTCTACGACATGGACGGGCGGACCTCCGACACCGTCGCCGAGCTCCTGGCGACCCCCGAGCAGTGGATCCACTTCAACCTCATGGCGGCGGAGGTACACCAGCTCACCTCCCAGACCACCTCCACCGCGGAGCCTGCTGCCCGCTTTGCGACCCTTGACGGCGTACGGCTCCACCTGACTTCCCTGGCGAAAGAGGAGATCAGCGCCGACAGCGGGCCTCAGCGTGAGCACGCCCAGAACCGGGCCCGCCGTGCCGCCCGCCTCGCCAACGACCCGAGCCTGGAACTCGCACCGTCCGGCCGGCTCCTCGTGCACGGTTCGGCGAGGGACGGCTGGCACGTGGTGGCCCCCGGCTCGGCCAAGGACGTCGTGCCGTGGTCCGTCAGAACCCGCAAGCACGCACTCGCCTTCGCCGACCTGCTGGTTCGGCTGACCGACGAATCCGGAGCGGCCTACCCGTGGGACGCAGATGACTTCCTGAGCATCAGCGGATCGCGGGTGCCCGGCGCCGAGAAGCTCCACGAATGGGTGACCAGCTCTCCCTCGCACACCAGGTACAGCTTCCGGGACCGGCTCCGGAGACTCCGTTGGCAGTCAGCCTCAGCCGGCTGGGTGGAGGATCTCGCGCTCTACCGGTTCAGCGACTACGGCTTCATCCACCCGGCCGGCCCGGACAGCCTGAACCCGGGCGATGAGGTCATGTTCGCCTTCGACCAGGACGAGCTGACCTACGCGCCTTCCGTGGCCGCCTACTACCCTCCGCCCTACTTCCGCAACAGGGCGATCGGCACGGCCAGTGTCGATGCCGACGGGAACCTCATCCCCGGATACTGGTGGCCCGAGCGGCGCCCAGAAGAGGCCCAGAAGCTGGACCTGGCGGTGCAGCTGCGCGAAGGGGTACGCAGAGCTCGTCCCGGCGAGTACCAGCTCCACGAAGGCATCAGCGCCCACCTGCCAGCACCGGCGCCCCAGGCCACTCCGGTGCCGGAGCCCGTCCAGGATCCTGTCGCCCAGCCCTGGGCCCAGGAAGCTCCTGCCGCCCTTGGAGGAGGCACGCCCGATCCGTTGTGGACCTTGGGTGACAACGTGCCTTCAGCCCTCGACGCTGTCACCTCATCGGCTGACTTTGCCGGAACGCCGCCCCGTGACCTGGGCGGCAGCGACGGGGCCAGCACCCCCGTCAACCGTGCCGAAAGCCCCGGAGCTGAGCCCCGCGGAGCAGGGAGAGACGCAGCGCCGGAGCCGGTTGACCACCAGGAGGCGACACCCCAGGGCAGCGCGCCGGAGTCCGGCCCGCAGCGGGAAGGCGTGCAGGTTCCGTTCCCGCGGCTCAAGAAGGCCGAGCGAACGGCTCTGGCGGACGTGACCCGCGGGGACATGACCCGGTTCGGGGGTCTGTTCATGCTGCAGACCCACCCTGTACGGCGGGCCGCAGCAGCTTCCCAGGACGCGGTGGCAAAGCTTCTCGAGTTGAAGCTGGCTGAGGTCGAGGGACAGCGGGTCCGGCCCACATCGCAGGGCCTTGCCTGGTTCGGACATCACGGCGTGGAGATGCCGAGCCGCCCTGAGGCGACCGGGGCCGACGGCGATTCGAACCTGCTGGCGACCGCGGGCGTCAGCAGCCGCTCGACACTGCTCGTCACTTCGGACTCGATCGACTACAGGCCGACGGCACCGGCGCAGGTCGGCATTGACGCGGAATGGCCCCAGCCGCCTGTACCCAGTTCGTTCCCCGACAAGTGGCATACCACCTCGCCCGACGAGGAAGCGGTCAATGCCGCCTTGGGGAAGGCAGAACGTGCCAAGGAGCGGTTCGCCCACTCCACCGCCCGTGACATCGCAGCCCTCGCGATCCCTGTCACCGACGACCGCTGGCTCTGGACCCGCCACTGGCCCTTGGCGCAGTTCGACGAGAACGCGGCGACAGCCCTGGAGCGTCTCACCGACCCAGCGACCGTGGCCTACACCGTCCAGGCCGTCCAGCACCTGCGGGAGGCCTTGGAGGAAGTAGGCCGCGGTGCCACGGAGGACTACCTGCAGCGCATTCTGGCCGCAGGAAGCGATCCATTGATCATGGACAAGGCCTGGCGCACCGATCTCGGCGTTTCCACAGACCCCACATACGTGCTTCACGTGCGTGCTGTCGTCATCAACTACTTGGTGGAGGTTGCCGCACACGCCGAGGCAGCCGGTCTAGACGGTGTCGCGGTAGCTGAGGTGCTGGAAGATGCGGCCGGCTGGGACGGCAGACTCCCACAGTTCGGCAAGACGGCCTCGGAGCAGCCGCACTTTCCAGCGGCTGAAGCGGTGGTCGAGTCGGCCCGGTTCGTGGCTGACGCCGCTCGCCACCTGGCAACCGGCTCAGGCGAGACGGTCCGAACCTGGATCGAGCTGCAGCGCACCGCGTCCGAGGTCGAGCCTCGACCCACAAGGACACAGAGCACAGCGACGGGGCCCGGAGAGGCCAGCGCCACGCAGGACGCCGCCGGTCCCGAGCCGACGGCCAGCCTGCTGCCACCCCGGAGCGCCAAGGAAGAGCCGAAGTCAGTGAGCGCAGAAGGGGTGACAGACCAGGCCGGGGCCGCGACTCCGCTGGTGCCCCCGTCGGCAGGGACAGCCGAGCCGTACACGTACCCTCGCGAGGCCACGGACGCTTGGCGGCTCGTGGTGGACACGATGGCGGTGCTGGACGCAAGTCACCAGACGTGGCCACGGACGAGTCGAAACCACGTCGCCCTGACGGACATCAAGGCTGCCGTCGCCTGGATCGCGACACGGACTCCCGCGGTGCCCTCCTCCCTGCCGGAGGTTGCCCACCAGCTGCGAGAACTCGCCTGGATGCTCAACGTGGTCCAAGGTGACCTTGATCGCTCGGGAGACGACGAGCTCAAGGCGCGGCTGGCCCCTCTGCTGAGCGCACTGATCGCAGCCCATGTCCAGGCCCACGACCGGACCCAGGCCACAACGCGCCAGCTCACCCGGAACGCGGCAGGCACCTGGCTGCACCCGTGGGTAACCGAGCTACCCGAGGGAACGCGGGCCGCCGGTGAAGCCCGGCCCGCCGGTACGTCCGAGCGCCCTCGGCGTGTCCTGCACGCCGACGGCACCGTCCTGCAGCACATCGGATCCGGGGAGGAATCCGTAGCAAGAACGGCCGTGGCCGTAGGCATCGTCGACGCTCCACGCGGCACCGGCGCCTGGCAGGTGGTCCGCTTCGAGGACGGCACGCACGAGGTCGCCCACCCCGCTCTTCTCCATGCCACTCCCGAGGACCCCTACCCGCTGCCGGCGGACATCGACATGCAGGGGGAGGCTTGGGCGTTGCGGTGGCAGGCCTTCGACCGTGCGGAAGCCGCAGGTGCGACAACCGCTTCGGTCGGGGTGGGCCTGATCATGCCCGGCGACCGGATCCAGGTGCCCGACCGGAAGGGCGAGCGCACTGTCACGAGCGTCGAGCGCGGCGTTCGCCGTCGCAGCGGGCGGAAGCAGCTGTCAGGCACCGCGGTGCACCACCGTGGCGCCGGCAAGACAAGGACTGCCGAGTACCTGGTCACCAACCCGGCGGCCGCGCTGCAGGTGACGCTGCCAGCTGAGCATCCTGCTCTGGACAACTATCCCGGCAAGGTGGCCCTGACGAAGGACCCCGTCCCGCCGGGCGACTATCACCAATTCTCCTACCGCTGGTCGGCCAAGGTCACAGGCGGCCACGAGGGGAAGTACTCCGTCACCGGGGACTGCCAGGGCAAGGTCAGAAATGGCATCCCCGACCACAAGACCTACCGCGTGCACTACGTCCACGGCGAAGGCAAAGACCTGAAGGTCTGGGCGCTGGGCTTGGCCACCACCTTGGAAGGAGCAACGGAGTACATCTCCTCCCACTGGCAGCGCTCCCAGACGGGCGATCACCGTGCCGAGGCACAACAGGACGACTACGCATCCGGCCTCTGGCTGCTTCCCGATGTCGGTGAAGGCGAGTACCTGGTGTACCAGCCGGACGGGTCCTGGCAGCTCACCAGCCGCGAGGGCGAGGTCTACGCCATCCGCGATGACCGCTCTGAGCGCGTGGGCAATCTTGAGGTGCGCCACGACGGCGAACTCGTCGGTGTGACCACCGAGCACTACGAGAAGCGATGGCCACAGATGCTGAGCATCGTCCGTGGCCACTCCGTGAGCGCGGACTCAGCAGCAGTCGGCGCTGCGGGCGTGGCGCACGAAGGCCCCGTGCGTCTCGACGCCGTGCCCCACGCAAGCGGCGCCACCGTCGACAGCCCGGCGCTCGCAGGAGGACCCGCCACACCAAGCGATCCGCTCGTGGAAGCCATGCCGTCGAACGACACGGCCCGCGCTGACGAGGAATCTCCTGCCGAAGAGGACGACCAGGGCGCCGTCGAGGGCATCGCGGGGGAGCCAGAGGCCCTCTTCGATCTGGCTGAGACCGAGGCACCTGGTCTGGGCGGGGCACCAGTCGCTCCCGGTCAAGACGGCCTTGCGCCCTCCTCAGGCCGACAGGGACCGATGGGGCGTGATGCCACGGACGCACAGCCTGGCGCCCTTGAGGCGAGCGACCGTGGGAGGCCAACGCGGGAGTCCGGGTCAGGGGATGACTTGAGGAACGGCCCGGCTGAGGCGGCGAGTCTGGAAGGACGCAGCGAGCAGTCCGGCGCCCCCGCAGACCCACGCCCTGTCCCGGGTAAAGACGCCCGACCTGGCGACGATGTCGACAGGCGAGAGCTAGGGCCTCAAGACCGGCCGGACTCCTCGCTGACGTCCCCAGCCGGCCTCGCTGATCGAAGCCTCGCGAGGCCAGCTGACGTCTCGGAGACCGGCCCGGCGACGTCCGGCCACGATGGCGGCTCTTCACGGGCGGGCGCGGTGGTCGAAGGCCCGCCAGTGACTCTGACCGATGGACAGCGGCCTTCGCCGGACCGGGCACCTGCACAGGAAGGGGAAGGGGGTACCAAGGCGATGGGCGCATCCACAGCACCAGGGTCCGATCAGCCGACTTCCGGGCCTGCACAGGTGACGCCGACCCCGGCAGAGCACGCTGGGCAAGTCGACGAAACCACGGGACCGGCGGCGGAATCTCCCGCTGGGGAGACCTCGGAGCGCCAAGAGGGCGAGCCCCATGGCAATGAAGCACCTCCGCGGCCAGCCTTGGGCGAGCTCCAGGCGTATGCCGACCCGACGGCGTACGAGGCTGCCCACCAGGATGTCCTGGCTGCTCTCGACCAGCATGAGGACTGGCTCACTGAGGACGCTGCGGCTGCGGCAGCAGCCAGCGAACTCGTCGGGACCAGTGGCGTAAATCCCCCGGCCCTAGCGGCACTCCTTGATCTCGGTCGCGCCGCTGCCGCTGCGGAAGGCCGAGGAGCCGCACTGGCCGCCTTCACCGACCAGCTCCGTCACCATGTCCGGCGCACACAGCTGACGATGGCCAGGATCGTCGTGGGTCAGGCGGCACGGACCACGGATCGTGACCTCCTGCGCAACCTGCACATCGTCGCTGTGGCAGGCCGATTCATCCGCTTCCAGCGGGCCACCGACGCGGGGGAGATGGAGGTCGGGCGGTACATCGAATATCGCGCCGATCAGCTCAACCAACTGGCCAAGGCACCTGCGGACACAGCAGAGCTGGGAGCCGATACAGCAGAGGCGGACCTCCCTGTGGACGAGCATGACGAGCTGGCACTGCCCGCCCTCGAGTTTCCCGCCGGGGGAGGCGCGTTCTTCAGCTACACCGAAGGAGCGCCCCACCTTCATGCTCGCGCTGCGCAGCTCCTCCAGGACCAGATAGGGATCAGCGGCGAGCTCGTCTTCATCGACGGCCGCCCCATCTACGCGATGGTCACCCAGCAGGCAGGGCCGGGTGACACGGCCCACAGGTCGCTTTTCCTCGGCCTGAGCCTGGGCGAAGACGCTCGGACCGTCCGCATCACGGCAGAAGAGCTCGAGGCAGCTGATCCGCAGAGGCTCATGGCCGCGGTGAACAGCTGGATCGCGGCTGACGACACCGGGGATCGTCCCCTGCTGACCTACCAGCCGACTGCACACGCTGCGCCAGCCACGCCCAATCCGGTGGGCTCGCCGATCGAGCAGACACAGCCCACGCAGGCCAGCACCACCCCCCGGACGGCACCCGCGGCAGCCCGAGATGACTCGCAGCCGGCTCCCGCTCCTGCCGGGAAGCAGGCTCAAGCAGCTGACTCCACACCAGCACCAGCGGAAGGTGCAGCGCCGATGAGCAGTGACGATCCCGGCCCCGAGCTGTCCGCGCAGCCGGCAGCGCCCACGCGCGGCCCCGCAGATCCGATCGCGGCGGG
This sequence comes from Streptomyces sp. NBC_01298, assembly GCF_035978755.1. Lineage (NCBI taxonomy): Bacteria > Bacillati > Actinomycetota > Actinomycetes > Kitasatosporales > Streptomycetaceae > Streptomyces > Streptomyces sp. NBC_01298. Next base: position 201,024 of record NZ_CP108415.1, on the reverse strand, counting down.
AAGCGACGCGCACGCCCCCGGCGAGGAAGAGCGGTCGGCGCGCGAAGAGCCGCGTGGTGCGACGACGGCCGCGCCACCAGCCCCTGCGGAGCAGCAGGAGGAGCCGGACGTAGCCGACCGTCTGGCCGTCCTCGCCCGCGAGGCCCTCGGCTCCATGGCGTCCAGGCGTGAGGTCACCGTCACCATGGCGGCACCCGATCACGTGGTCGTCACCGTGGAGGCAACCGGACACCCGGGCCGCGATGCGTACCTCGCCGAGAGCCTGCGGCAGGCTCTGAACAGGACGATCGGCAGCCAGTCCGACCGGAGTCTGGACCGGCTACGGATCGACGTGCAGCACGGAGCGACGGGGCAGACTCTCCTGCCTTCCAACGGTCCCGCGGTGAGCGTGCTCCGCTCGCGGCTCATCGAAGCGAACACCGCAGCAGCGCAGATCCTTGCCACCCGGCTTCGGACAGACCCGAACGCCGAGCTCGCCCGTACCTACGTCCACGAGGGCGACCCGGCCGTCGGCATCAAGGGGAGGCAAATCCCCCCGGAGGTTCAGGAGCAGTGGGGGATCGGCTACGCGCCCTCTCCGCGTGGCTCGGGAAGCTGGGACGTGCTGGCTCAGGAACTGATGGGCGCGGGCTTCTCCGAGGAGGAGCTCGTGCAGTCCGGCCTGGCCAAGTACTCGAAGAACGGCCGGCTCTACGACGCATTCAGCGACCGGATCATGTTCCCGATCCACAACCAGGTGGGAGAGATCGTCGGCTTCGGCGGCCGCCGCATCGACCGGCCCGGCGAGACCAGCGATCAAGCGAAGGAACGAGGCGGACCGAAGTACCTCAACACTGAAGACACGGTGATCTTCCGGAAGGGCGAGCTGGTCTTCGGCCTCTATCACCCGGCTCAGGCACAGGCGCGTGAGGCCAGCCTCGGACCCCGAGTCGGCCTGGAAGGCTACTTCGACGTCATCGCGACGGCGCGAGCCGCAGAAGCACTCCCGCTGGAACAGCGCCCCGTCGCCGGCGCGCCCATGGGCACCGCCCTTACCAAGGACCAGCTGACGGCGCTCCGCGGAATCCAAGAGGGAAAGCCGCGCACCCACCTCATGTTCAGCGACAACGACCCCGCAGGACGGCGAGCCCTGCTCAAGAGCTGGGACATGCTGCTGACCACGCCGGGCACCACCGAGGTCACCAGCGCCAACGACGTCAAGGATGCGGCCGACCTGTGGGAGGCGGGCGTCGCCGCCGGTACCGGCGGTGCCGAGCCGGTGCTGCGCGTGCTGGACCAGCGTCAGCCCCTGCTCGAAGCTGCCGTGGAGGCCCAGCTGATGGCCTTCGCCACCGACAGCGAACGGGCCAACCACGCATTCGATGCCGGAGCCTTCAACGCCCGCAGTCGCGCGGCCGCCACGCAGGCCGCCCAGCTCATCACCGCGGAGACCCAGTACCGCGCCCCGCAGGATGCCCGAGAGCTCCAGGCAGCAGCCCTCACCTGGGCGAAGCGCCTGCACCAGTCCTGGCAGCTGCCGGGCCACCTGGTCGCTCCCGCCGTGCTCCTCGGCCCCGGAAACCACGACGAGGACCACCAAAACGCTGTCTATCAGCAAGCACTCGATGTCCTGGCCGCCGACCCCGACGGCTACTTCACAGATGACCAGCACGTACGGTCGCGGCAGTCGGCGATCTTCGCTGATGAAGCCGAACCCGCCACCACCCCGGCGGCCCCCGCAACGACCGGAGCAACGGGTGCCGGGCACTGGCCCGTCGGAACCAACCGGCCCGCGGTCTCCGCGGCCACAGCTACCGCACCGCAAGGCGGGCCCCTGGCCTTCGCCATGAGCCTCCAAAGCCCGCCACCCGAGGCCGCGCCGACTGAACTCACTGACCGCAACGCCGGCGCCTACAGCCTCTATGTGGCCGTCCACGACCGCCTCGGCCAGCACGCGATCGAGGAGGAGAGCCCCGGACACGTTGCCCAGCCGCTTTCACTCGGCAGCGTGCACGGGATCGCCCTGGCCACATCGGGCGCTGACCAGCAGACGGACGACCCCAGCATCGTGGTGTGGCTCGGCACGGACGCCCTGCGCCTGTCGTACCAGCGCTTCACGGCTATGACGCCCCCCGAATTTCTCGCTGCCGTCGAATGGCGTGCAGCCACCGCGGCCGGAAAAATCGGCGCGCCGCTGAGCCAAGCATGGCGCGAGGCCGTACGGACCATCCTGTCGCCCTCCACGCCGCACAAGCCCGGACCGGCAGACTTCGCTTCACTGCTCGACACAGTCGCCGCATCCGATGAAGGCCGCACCGACGAAACCCGGCGCCGCGCCCAGCAGGCCGTGGACATCTACACCGCCGGGCACCCCGATCTCGCCTTGGACCACCTGGCTGCTAGCGACCACATCTGGGTCCTGCGTAACGACGGCGGCTGGGTGCAGGAGGCCGCGGGCGCCGAGTCCACCTGGGACCAGGTCAGCGAGAACCTCGCACAGGAGACGAACGTCCTCAACCAGTTGGGCCAGGAGGCAGCCGGCCACCCATCCCCGGAGCTGACCGCAGTCGAGTCTCCCATCGCGGCCGACCTCACCATCGCCCACCACAGCGCGCATGAGGCCATCGCCGCGATGCGGCCCTACTCCATCGGCCTGCCCGGAACCGTCTACGAGCAGATCACTGATCTCGTGGCCCAGATGGACGCGAGCGTGCCCGCGGTGCGCAGGCTGCGAGGATCCGATGGCGAGAGGCTCATGGGGCGGGTCAGGACCAGCCTCGTGCGTGCCCTGGAGGGACTGGCCACCGCGGCGAGCAAGATTCGCCTCCACGGTGTGGCCGACCGCCTCGAGCGTGCCGTCTTTCGACTGAGAGGCCAAAGAAGTCAGACGGAGCCGTCCAGGGCCGTGCGCGTCGACCGCCGACTGCAGGACCTCAGCCACACCGAGCGCGACCTGGAGCGCCGGATGGCCGCTCCTGGAACGACCATGGATGAGATCGGCGATCTCCAGGAACAGTGGATCGTCAATCGTGCCCGCTGGCGGGCACGGTACGAGCAGATCACAGGCCAGCCGGCTACCGCAGAGTTCCTCCCCAACAACGGGCTCATCGCCGGTGCACCTCCCGTCCCCAACCCGGTGGCCGCCCACGACATGCTCATCGCCCGGCTTCGGACCCGAGTGGCCGAGGAACGCGACGTCGACCCCCATACCGGGGAGATGAGCGATCCCTGGAACGCCACTGCCGACCTGTTCAATGGCGTGGCCTGGGCGTACCGGCAGCGCCTGATCGGCAGCATCCCCACCGGGCCCGACCCGGAAGGACCTGTACCGCCCGAGCAGCTGCGACAGGCGGCCCTCATCGTCACGGCCCGACGCGATGCCTCACCACTCACGCTGCGGCGCGGCCTGGGCATCTCAGCGGAACGCGCAGACCGCCTTCTCCACCGGCTCGAGGCACAGCAGATCCTCGGCCCGTACCGGCCCGACACCATCCGCACCGTGCTGGCGCAGAGCAGCGAGATCGACGCCCTGCTCGCCCGCCCCGCGCGGCCCCGGCCCCCCGCTCCCCGCCCGCCCGTTACACCTACCGCCCCCACACCGCCCGACACGGCTTCCCAGGAAGCAGCTCAGACGGAATTCAACGGCCGCAGGGCTGAGATCGAAGAGGTCGTCACCAAATTCCTGGCCGAGCAAACAGCGCGCACCGACGGGCAGCCAGACGTCCAGCCCCACCCAGCTCCCACAGCTGGCGCTGGACGTACCGCATCCCGCCAGGAGGCCCAAGCCAACGCGCTCACCGCCACCCAGACGACCCGGCTCACCCACAGCCAGTCCTGACGAGGAGAAACTATGACGACGCCAGCACCTCCCCAGCCCACACCAGCCATGCTCCGACTCACCCTCCCCCAGGGAGCCACAGCAGCGGAGACCGAGGCAGAGCTCGAGCGGTACGCCCGGCTGCAGAACCTCGGGGTAGGCCTGCGACGTGCCCGAGCGCTCGACAACGTTGCTGAGGCGCCCCAGGCCGGACCCCGGGACCTTGCCGGCCTCGCGACGGCGATGGCCGGTGCCCACGCGGCGCAGGCCTTCTACTTCCACCAGCCCGGCTGGAGCACCCTCAACCAGATACACCAGCGGGCATCCGAAGTCCTCCGCGAGCTGAACGAGCAGGCGGAGCGGACCCCCCAGGCAGCCATACAGGCAGCCCGGATCACCTCACTCGCCGCGAGCCTGATAGCCCGGCACGCCGCCCAGATCCAGACCTATCTCAACACCTGGAACCAGTCGAACACCCCCGGCGCCGAGGCCATGCGCTACCTGACCCGCGCCGCGGAGGACCACGCGGCCCGGGCCTCCGGCGTAGATGATGGCCAGACCCTCGACACGCCCCGCCTCCTGATGGCGCATGCCTACCAGCTCAACCGCGAACTGCAGCGAGCCGAAGCCGCCCGTCCGGGACCGCCGACCGACCCCAAGCTCGACGACCCGGACGACCCCGCCCTGGAAAGCGCGCTCAGCCTCGGAGCCCTGTACGACCGCGGCCTGGCCGAGGCGGCAAGGCTGGGCGACTCTCTGAGCGAGCTCAGCGGACGCGCACGCCGCATCGGACACCGGGCAGTCCTCGACGTCCGCCTCCACGGCATGATCGAGGCCCTGCAGATCCGCACCTACGAGATGGTCTCGGGGATCGCCCGAAGGCTGATGAACCGCTACGACGAGCTGGGATGGCAGAACGACGGCCGCCGCACAATCGCAGCGACCATCTTTCACTACGCAGAGCAGCGCCTCGAACGCATCCGCGGGGTCATCGGCCCGGACGAGCAGCGAGAGGTCGGCTACTACGAAGTCGACGCCCCGGACCGCTACCTCGACGCTCTCTGGGACGAGAATCGCACCGTCATCAACGAGCTCAAGTCCCTCTACCTCCGCCCTGAAGACCGGAGTGAACTGCAGATCCGGCATCTGCTCGTACAAAGGGAACTGGCAGCCGATGCGGGCGATGTCGAATGGGGTACCCAGCCCTTCTTCCCGCCCAAGGAATACGTTGCCGGCGTGCGAGCGGACAACCCGGTCGCAGCCCGCCTCGAGCTCGTTGACGCCCTCCGACGTCGCGTCGAGCGCAACCCTTATGACCGCGACGCCAGCTTCCTGAACCAGGTGGCCGACCGCCTCGCCAAGGAGATCGCGGGCCCCGACGAACTCACCCCCGAGGCTGCCCAAACCCTCATCACACCCGCCCAGCTCCGCACCGCCGCGCACCACCTTGTGGAGAAGGGCACCGCAGCCTCACCTCTCGCCCTGGCCAGCACCGCAGAGCTCAACCTCACCCACGCCCAGGCAGAGCGAATCCTCCACGAACTGCAGACCCTCAACGTCGTCGGGCCCCCGAACGGCCTTGAACCCCGCCAACTCCTCGCCACCACCCCGGCTCAGCTCCCCGCAGCCCTGACGGCGACCCGCCCCACCACTGCCGGGACACCGCTGCAGGCCCCTGCCCCGGTAACCGAAACCGAACAGGCCCCGGCCTCTGCCCCACCACCCGCGCAAGCGTCGACACCTACCCCTGCGCCCGCGCAGGTTACCGACGACCAGCTGAGGCGGGCCGCACTCGCTGCGGCCGCCAACCGGATTGCGTCACCTGAGCTCTTCGTGAAGACGCTGTCGGTATCCCCTGCCGAGGGGCAGGCTCTCATGGAAGCCCTTCAGGAACGCCAGCTGGTCGTGCAGGTTGGCGACGGAGCCTGGGAACCGACATTCGACCAGGAGGGGGTCGACGCGGCCCTCAAGCAGCCAACCCTGCCTCCCGAGGCGCAGCCCGCCGAGGGCGGACAGCAGGCCGCCTCACTGCCTCGACGCGACCGCACCGTAGAACGTCCGCACCCCGGCAATCTCACCAACGGTCCCAAGCCAGACCCTCGGACCCTGTCGGACGAGGAGGTGGCCCGCCTGCTGCAAGGAAGCCAGGACAAGATCCTCAGGGCGAGCCAGGCCCTCAAGGACGGCGTGCAGAACCGAGCGGCGGCTCAGAACCCGCCGGCAGCAGCCGTTGGCAATCCCCGTATGGCCGACGAAGCCCAGCAGAACTCACAGCAGGCGCGGCAGACGATCAGCGCGGGCGTCCGCTGATTCACTCAATCGAGGAGGTTCCATGGAAGGCCAGGAGCAAGCGGACAGGCTTCGACTGCTCAGGGAAGGGCTTCGACTTCTCAGGGAAGGAGAAGTGGAGCGCCGCCGACTGCGGGGAGCCGCGCTTCGGCGCGCCTCACAGGAGCGTCAGGCCCATGATGAGGCGCGCGCGACAACCAGCCAGCCCACGGAGGTTCACTACGCCGAGTTGCCCCGGCACTCACCCACTGGAATCCGCTAGTTGGACGAGATGCCGGATGCCCACTTGCCGGTGGTGCCAAGACCTGGCAGGGAGCGAGCCCAGACGGTGATCGGTCCTACTCCTGCACGACCTCCAGCTCGGCGCCCAGCGTGGCGAGCTTGGGCAACAGGCTGCCGTAGCCGCGTTGCAGGTGGTAGACGCCCTGGATGGTCGAGGTGCCTTCGGCCGCGAGGGCTGCGATCACCAGGGCAGCGACAGCTCGGATGTCCTCGCCGGCCACGCGGGCTGCGGTCAGGGAGGACGGACCGTGCACGGTGATGGTGGGTCCGTCGGCTGTGACGGCTGCGCCGAAGGCCCGCAGCGGGTTGACGTGGGTGGCGCGGGAAGCGTAGATCCGTTCCTCGATGCGGGAGGTGCCGGGGGCCTGGGTGAGGAAGGCGGTCAGCTGGGGCTGAACGTCGGTGCAGGTGGCGGAGACCGTGGCCGTCTGCACGGGCCGGGGACCGGCGGGGCATCGAGCGCGTGTGCCGTATCCCGCCGGTGTCAGTTCGATGCCGGCGTCACTGAGCATGGACATCAGAGCGGTGGGAAACGTGTCGATGGGCACGTTGGCGAGGCGGACGGATCCCCCGGTGATACCGGCGGCCAGGGCGAGTGTGGCGGCCTCAAGCCGGTCCGGCGGGACGTCGACGGTGGCCCCGGTGATGCGGTCGGTTCCGGTGATGTGGATAGCGGTGGTACCTCCCCACGAGATGCCGACGCCTCCGTCCATGAGCAGCGCGGCGGTTGCCAGGACCTCCGGCTCGGAGTTGGGGTTCAGGATGGTGGAGGTGCCGCGGGCGCGGGCAGCGAGCAGCATCGCGGTGACCGTGGCCCCCAGGCTCGGCCCCCACTTCTGAGTCATCACGTCGACGGCGAACGGCTGCGGTGTCGGGCGGGCGAGGCGGGCGTCGATGTGGGTGGCGGTGATGTTCAGCGCGGCGCCGGCGGCCTCCATGGCGGCCAGGTGCCGGTCGATGAGGCGCGGGGTGAAGGCGTCACCGCCCGGAAGGGGGAAGCGGACTCGACCGGCGCGTGCGAGGAGGCCCGCGGCCATGACGGCAGTGGTGCGGACACGCCCGCCCAGCTCGTCCGGGATGGCCGGGTGCCAGTCGACGGCGGGGGTGACCTCGAAGCGGTCACCGGTGATCGTGGCCGGAGTGCCGGTGCGGGTGAGGATGTCCGCGCAGACATGGGTGTCCAGGATGTTCGGGATGCCGGACAGGATCAGCGGGGTGTCGGCGAGCTGGGCGGCGGCGAACAGGTGGAGGGCGACGTTCTTCGAGCCCTGGACGGAGGCGGTGCCCTCCAGGCGGTGGCCGCCGGTGACGCGGATAGCGCGGGTATCGGTGTGAGGCGGCAAGAGGGTCTGGGGCAGATCATTCACGGGTACCTTCCGCGGCGGAGTGCGGTGCGGTGGAGGGCGGCTCGCGGTTTTGGCCAGAGCGTCGATACCGCGAGCCGTCCACAGGGGTCGGCGGTGTTCAGCGGCCGCCTCAGGCCGCCGTCACGGCGGGAACACGGGTCTGGAGGCTCAGGGCCAGGGCCTCATCCAGCGGCATGTGGTCGACGGCGCCGTAGGCGCGGTGGAAGAGGCCCAGGTCGGCGGTGAACGAGCTGATCTCGTTGATACGGGCGGCGGCGTGGGTGATGGTGCCGCGGCCTGCGGCGCGGATGACCGCGCGGGCGAGGTCGAGGATACAAACCGCGCGGCCCGAGCCGCAGTTGATGACCGGCAGCAGGGCGGGGGCATCCAGGACGCGGGTGAGCATGGTGACCGAGTCGTCGATGTACGTCAGGTCCCGGGCCTGCCGGCCGTCGCCCTCAATCACCAGGGGGCGGTTCTGGCCGACAGCCTCAAGGAAGGCGGGCACCACAGCGTCGGTGTTCTCGTGCGGGCCGAAGGTGTTGAAGAACCTGACGATGCCGATCTGGCGGTCGCCGTCCAGGCGGGGCCGGTAGATGCCGGCCAGTTGCTCGGTAGCGACCTTGCCCGCCGCGTACGGGGAACGGGGGGCGTATGGCGCGCTCTCGGCGAGCGGGCCCTGCTGCTCTCCGTAGACCTCGCAGGAGGAGGCCAGCAGCAGCCGTCGCGCGGTCGAGCCGACGAAGGCGTGGAGGATGTGCCGGTCGACGGCGACGTTGTGCTCGAACCCGCCGACCTCGAACGAGGCGGGGACGGACTTGAGCGCGGCCAGGTGCACGACCGTGTCGACGCCGTCAAGGTCCGGAGCGGTCAGCGACCGGACGTCGCGGACCATCAGGCCCTTGCGGCTCGGACGCCGGGAGGCGACCGAGAGGTTGTCCAGCGGGGTGACCATGTGCCCGGCGAGGCGAAGGGCGTCGGTCAGAGCCGAGCCGATGAAGCCGGCTCCGCCGGTGATCAGCACGTTCAAGGGATACCTCCGCTGAGGAGTCGAGCAGCGATCCGATCCGGGTGTGCCGGCCGTCTGCTGCCGCAACCGTCCCGCCTGCCGAGCCCGTTCGACAGGTACTCCGCCCGGTCTTGCACACGGTGTGCGGAACCGGCACACCGCGTGCGCCCGCACGCCCTGTCGCCAGCCGGGCGCAGGCAGTAGGGTCTTGGCTCTCCGTCGGTGCGCAGGAGGCAACTACCCATGGGCCCGAGCAGTGACTTAGGCAGGATCTTCCGCAGCGCGCGCAATGCCCTGGACATGACGCAGGGCGAGGTCGGACGCGCTGTCGGCTACTCGGCCTCGGCGATCTCGCGGATCGAGCGCAACAGGATGCGGGTGGACTTCGAAACCCGGCTGCGTCTGGCCCACGTGCTCCATATCCCTCCTGAGCGGGTCAGCGGGTTCCCTGTCCCAGCGGCCCCCGTGATCGCTACCGTGGGGAACGTACCGATGCCGGACGAGGAGGACGCGATGCGTCGCAGGACAGTACTGGGGGCGCTGGCGGCCGGGGCGTCGACCGTCGCCGTCGGCACGGGCACCGCGGCGGCGGGCCAGACGGCCTCGAGCTTGAGCCTGGACGACATGCTCTTCCATCTCCCGGGCGCCGAGCCTGCGCCACTGCGGGTACTGGCTTCCGGGACGGCTGGCGCGCGCGAGGCGTTCACCGCCGCCCGCTACAACGACCTCGCGAACGCTCTTCCCGCGCTGCTCTCCGCCGCCGAAGCGACGAGGGACGCCTCGGTCGGCCGAGCTCGCCAGCAGGCCAGTGCCGTCCTCGCCCGCGGCTACGTTCTGGCCGCGGAACTCGCTGCGAAGGAGCACTCGGACACTGCTTGGGTCGCCGCCGACCGCGCCCTGGCCGCGGCAAGGGCCAGCGGCATGCCCATCCCCATCGGCGAAGCCACCCGCGTCCTTGCCATCACCATGCGCCGCTCAGGCCGCGCCTCTTCCGCAGTCCGTCTCCTCACCCACGAAGCCGACCAGCTCGATCCGGCCGAAGCGCGCACCGGAGCCGTACGCACCAGCCTGCTACTCACCGCGGCCTACTCGGCCGCCGCCGGAGGCGACCGCACCACAGCCCTCGCTCTGCTCGACGAAGCCGACGAGACCGTCGAACGCCACCCGCAGGCCCCCGACGGGCTCTTCACTGTCGACGCCACTCGGACCCAGGTCGCGGTCTACCGCATCGGCGTCCACACAACCCTCGGCACGCCGGACGACGGCGTGCCGATCGTCCAGAACCTGAACATCAGGCTCATGCCGAACGCCGAACGGCGTGCTCGCGCCTGGACCGACACCGCCCGCATGTGGCACGCCCTCGGCAACGGCCAGCAAGCGTTCGCCGCACTGCGCCGCGTCGAGCAGGAGGCGGCGCAGGAAGTAAGCCGGCCAGCGCTGCGGGCCCTGACATCGAACTTGCTCTACGGCCCGTCCCGCGTGGAGGGCCTGCGCGAGTTCGCCGTCCGTACGGGAGCCGTGCCCGCCTGAGCAGTGTGGCCCAGACCCGTGACGAGGATCTGGAGTGCCGAGTGATCACTCGGCCGGCGTGAACCACGCCGCGATCTCATCCTTCTCGACCAATCCGATGATGTCCCGCATCCGCTCGCTCATCGGCGGGAGCGCCTCCAGCGAGAACCAGCCGACCTCCACCGACTCGTCGTCGCATACCCGGGGCGAAGAGTCCGGACCGGCAGGCCGACAGGCGAAGACGATCTCCAGGTACTGAGCCCTGTCACCGTTCGAGTGCTGTACCGGCGGGGAATGCGTCACTGCCGCCAGACGCTCGACCACCACCGGGACTCCGGTCTCCTCTTCTACCTCCCGGGCCACGGCCGTGGCGGGGGCCTCGCCCGGCTCGATGATCCCGCTCAGCGGCGTCCACAGTCCGGCAGCAGTCCTGCGTTGCAGCAGCACCTGCCGGTTCTCGTCGCAGACGACCGCGACTACACCCGGAAGCCAGAGGAGGCAGTCGGGGCCGACCGCCTTCCGGAGATCTGCTACGAATTCAGGAATCATGCACCCACCCTAGGGCGGCAAGGAGGCCAGCGGACGGCTTTCACACTCCCCGCGCCGCCGCCAACGTGCATACTCGAGCAGACCTGCAGTCCGGAAGTTCCAGTTCGGCCACGGTGCACGGGCGTCAGGAGCCGAACAGAACAGAGGGGCCGTCGGCCGTGCGTTGGTGTGCTGTGCGGGCAGTAGGACCGCCACGAGGTTTCCGGCCTTGGTGATGCGGCCGTCGCGGCACATGGCGACCGCTTCGTCCAGGGAGGTCCAGCACAGCAGCATGTTGTCTGCCGGAGCACGGCGCCCACACCGTCGCCGTGTGCGGCGGGTTCGGGCCCGGCGCGACGAGACGGTCCTGCACACGGTGGAAGCCGTCGGCTCCGCCACCCTCGCCTGGAGCCCGGACAACGACGCCCTCTCCCCGCACATCCATGTCGCAGTGCGCCCACCCCCGCGGAGGGCCAGCTCCCGGCGCTGGCTCTCGGTACGGCGCGGGGCGCCGCCGCGCGAGCGGAATCTGGCCCCTGCGTCTTCGAGCAGGCGGTGCGCGCCACCGTACGAGCGGCCCCGTCTCCTCGGCCAGAGCCCTGACCGACTGGTCTCCCTCGTACTTCGACTTCAGGTCGGCGGCGAGTCACGGTCCGGGCCGGGCGTGAGCTGGGCCAAGCGTCTTCTTGGACATGAGCTGATTCCCCCTGCAAGGGCGGACGATGCCCTCGTGATCGTGTGAGGGGGAGGCGCTGGCCACCGATTCGGCGAAGGCGGCGGCATGGCGTGCGCAGGGTGGCGGCACGGAGCGCGCTTGCGCCACGATGCTCCAATGAACGAGGAACCGCTGGAGGAGTGGGCACGGCGGCGCGAGGAACGCCGGGCCGCCTCGAAGGGCAGGCTACGGGCGGTGCCGCTCACCGAGGGCCGGCATCGAGCGACGCATGTCGAGCCGGACGCTCCCCGGGTCATTCAGGAGTGGAACGGCACAGAGTGGGAGACGATCGGCGTCGTCGAGAATTTGGACGCTGCGAAGGCTCTGCTGTATCCGCCGCAGCCGGTGAAGGAGAAGCCAGCTGAGTGGGATCGCCCTGCGCTCGGGCCGGGGAAGGGGCGGCACCGCCGCACGGCCCCAACGGAGGAAGGCCGCGGCTGAGAGCCTGAGTCACAGCGGCGCCTCCGCGCGGGCCGGGCCGCAGCGAGGCTGGTTTAGCACATGGTGGCGGGCGTGCGCGCCGGGAACGACGTCGCGATCCGGGCCTTGCTGCATCGGCTGGCTGGTGGCGCCAGCACCGTTGTCCGCCCGCTGCGGGCGCCGGCTCAACGGGGCCCTGCACCGCTGACCGCAGCCGACGGCTGGACGTACACGTGAAGGGGGCACGACCTTGGGTTTCACCCACGACCCGCCAGCGCCCTCGGCCGTGCTCGATCGCTTCACAGACGCCTAAGCCAGCAGCCCGTCTTCTGTATCCGGCGGAACTTCCGTTGCTCTCCTGGCCATAACCTCAAGCTGCCCCAAGAGAATTTTGGCCATCTCTTGGACTTTTTCGCTGGGAGGAGGCTCCATCGAGCTAAAGGCATCAGTATATGCTTGGAGATCCTTCAGATCCTCCATAGGGTTCCCGGTTCCTTTGGTGAGGAAAACATGGTCTAGCGCGACCATGAACCTGATTGCCATAGCCGGGACGGGGCTTCTCAGCGGAAAGAAAGCGGGGTTGTGGCTTCCACGCTTCTGGCTATCTGCGTGAAATTCGCCAAGCATCAATGCGTCTGCCTTGTATTCGCCGGATGCTCGTGCATGGGTGCCATCGATGAACTGCGGAGCCATTTGTTGGGTTACCGCAGGAAACACTACGATGATCGTCTTGTATTTCGCGTCACTTCCAGACGTTGGCTCCAACGCGCTAAGCGGCGCCTTGTAGGCGTCGACGACTCTGATCACATCGTCTGGGGCGGCTATCGGGCCCTTGGCTACTGTGAACCAGGTGAGCCCCATGGTGAGAGATTTCGGCATAAACCGGCAGACCGCAGTGGGTGAGTCTGGGTTTTCCCTATCGCGCTCCGGGTTCGGCTTCGCGATGAAATCCCTGACCCATGCCAGCATCTTCTTCAAAGCATCCGCATCAGGACTCGCCGGAAGTTCGTCTATCTCTGCGGGGGTCAGCAGGTCGAAACTCTGAGCTGTCGGAGATCTGGTCATCCCGTCATCCTTGCCGTCAGGTTCCGATGACTGGATCTATCCTCGCATCCAATGCCATTACTGGCACTTCGGGAGGGTTCGGGGTGCACCCAAGAGAAACAACCGGAATTGCGGCGTCACCTTTCTTGCTCAGGTGGGCCGTCTGTCAGGGCGAGCGCTCAAGAATCGGGCAGAAGAGCCTTAGCCACGCCGGGGAGTCCCAGGTCCTCCGCGTGCTTGTGGGCCTCAGTGATCAGGTTGTTCATCTCGTCCGCGAACTCCGGCTTATTTTGGCGATCATTCGCCAGTTGCTGCGCCGTCCTGCGCATCGCTGCAGCAAGTACCGTCACGTCGGCTTCTGAGGGGGAGAGCATCTCATCCGTCGGCTCAACGGTGTGTGCTGACTGTGACTGATCCTGTACGGGGTGGTGCACCATGGTGGGTCCTAACATTGTGTTTCAGGGGTACCCGCTTGAGTGACCATGAAAGTGGCCCGTCCCGGCGAATGGCCGCCCAGGTTCAAGTATCACTCTGGCGAGTTCCCACGCGACCCGGTGAGGAAGCGCCGGGAGTGCGAGCGATGCTCCCCGAGACCCAAGCTCCCTGGCAAGACCCAGGAGAAGGGCTCGACGACGAGGCCGCCGGCATCCTCTGGGAAGCCGGCGCCAGCGCGTCGTCGACCTCGACCGCGAGGAACTCGGCACCGACCTGAGGGGCAAGCGGATCACCACCTGGGAGCCGCCTTCAAGCCTGAGACCGACGACATCCGCGACTCGCCCCCCTCGCCGTCGCCCAGACCCTCCACGACCTCGGCGCCACCTTCACCATCACCGACCCCAATGCCCGCATGCTTCATCCCGAGCTCGACTGCGTCGAGGACCTGATCGCCGCCTTCGAGGACGCCGACCTGCTGCTGCACCTGCCCGAGTGGCCGCAGTTCTCCCACGCCGACCCCAAGCGCCTCGTCGCCCGAACCACCAGCCCCAAGGTCATCGACGCCCGTGGCGCTCTCAACACTGCCCAGTGGCGCGACGCCGGCTGGATCACTCGAACGCTCAGCTGTCGTTGAAGCACACCGGGCCCACGGCCACAGGGACGCTCGGGGCCATACTTCCGGCATTACATGCGATCCGGAACGAGTCGAGAGCAGCGGGGCCGGCGGGACCGAATTCTCGACAGAACGAACTCCGATTCCGGGCGCAGCGCTGCCTCTCCTTGGACGGAGCGAGCCACACGTTAAAGGCAAGACCACACCCTCAGACCCCCGGGCGACTCGGTCACGTCGACGCCTCCGCCTGCCCGCCCCCAAACCTGAACACATCTACTTGACAGGGAACCCGGTGAGCTGGCCGAGGGCGTCGTGACCGATCACGATGTCGGGCCGGACCTCGCGAATGTGTCTGACCAGGCGGCCGACGGCGTCGTCGAGGGGCGTATCGACAAGGCGAACGGCGCCGACGCCGGGTGCCGAGGCGGAGTTGCGGGCATCGGCGTACCCGAGCAGCCGCGGGGCCCCGGCGCCCAAGACGTTCAAGGCCTCGGCGAGTTCGGGGGCTCGGTGACTGTCGGCAGTCCAGGTGGCGGTGACGACCGCGCTGCGGGCGCCGGCGGCGGCATGCTGGGCGAGCACACCGCCCGCGAGGAGGGATTCGTCGTCCGGATGTGCGAAGACTCCGAGCAGGGAGAGAACGGGGGTCGGTTGCGTCACGGAGACCTCCGGGCCGGTCAGTGTGTAGGGACGGGGGTGTGGGTCAGCTCTTGGGCCCGGCGCGCGATCAGCGGGGCGAGGGTGGGATGGACGCCGCGGGAGCATGCCTGGAGCAGCTGGGCGAGCGCGACAAGTTCTCCGGTCCGGCCGGCGTCCGTGTCCAGGACGTGAGCGAACTCGCGCCGGATCCGGGCGGCGGTCGCCGGTGCGGCAAGCGAGTACGCGTGGAGCAGCCCTGGGTCGTAGCCGACAGGGAGACGCCCCCAGTTCTCCCAGTCCAACACGACCAGGGGCGCGCGAGTGAGGTTCGCCCAGTGCAGATCGGCGTGTCCGGTCGTCGTCTCACGGATCCGGACGGGGTCGATGCCGAGGAAGCGGCGGAAGTTCCGGTCGACCCAGTTCTGGCGTACGGACTCCCGGTCGGTGGGCACCGTCGCGAGCGCGCCGAGCGCGGACTTCAGCTCCGCCCACCAGGAGTCGGGCAGCGCGATGTCCTGGTCGAGGGCGGGAGTTCCGCTGGTGACCGGCGGGACGGACACGTACTCGGTGAGCTCAGCCCGGTAGGCGACGTCCGGTGAGGTCCAGTCGAGGACGCCGCGAAGCCGCGGCCGCGGTACCGACCGGGGCACGTGCGTGTCCGCGGTCGCCGTCCCCTCCCACAGTCGTCCACCCGCCTTGTCCACCTCAGCGGCGACGATGCGCAGCCAGCAGTCCCCGGCCCGGCGACCCAGGGTGCGGCCCTGCCACCCCCATACCTCGGGACCCGACGCGGCCACCTGGAACTGGCGGGCGGCGGCCGCGTGCGCGCGCCGCATGCGTTCTCGATCACCACCCTCTGTAGGTGCGACGAACACCGCCTCGCGTACCGCGCGTTCCACCGTCACACCCCTTCTGTCACGACGTCGGCCGCGGGGCGCCCAACAGGCCGGGGCGGCGGCACGTCACGCCCGGGCCAGCGGATCACCAGGCGGCAGAGGTCCTTGTCTAGGACGTCGCCGGCGGGCAGTGCGTCGTTGGGCGTGCCGGCCGGGTGGACCGTCAGGACGGGGTCGGCGTGCTGGTCGTTGTCGTCTGCGCGAACGTGGCGGTCCCAGGCCCGGACCGTGCCCGCCAGCCGCTCGGCGAGCGCGGGTCCCTGCTGGCCGAAGGCGTGGACGGTCCACTCCCACTCTTTGTCCTGTGGGCGGTCGCCGTCCTTGGTCTGGACGTGGATCAGGTAGGCGAGCGAGGCGTCGCCGACGATCGCGGGGGCGTCGCGGTCCTTCGCGATGCCGGTCACACGCTCGTCCGGTTCCTGGTGGGCGGCCAGGCGGCAGAAGCCGGACAGGGTGGTGGCCGCGTACAGCTGCAGGGATCCGAAGTAGGCGTTCGCTCCCATGGTCACGCCTGTGGGGACCTCGTGCCGCGGTCCGCGCAGCGCCTCCTCCACGCCCGTCGTTTCGGCGGCGGTGCCGTGCTCGAAACGGAGCGTTAGCCCGCCGTCGAGGAGGGAGAGGACCGGGATGGTGCGGGTCTGCTGACCTTGGTCGCGGACGAAACCGCAGTGCGTGAAGTGGCGGGAGTGCAGCACCTCGCCGCGCCGTTCGAAGGTGACCGCCCGGGTGTAGCCGCCCATCTCCAGCGGCAGGATCAGACGGCCGCCCTCGGCCAGCTGCTCCCGCCAGGCCGGGGCCATGTCCCAGCAGTTGTAGGTGATCATGCTGGCGTCGAAGCCGCCGCGCGGCACGAGGTGCCCGGGCGCGCCGAGGGCCGCGTCGGCTTCGACGGCGGTGACGCGTCCGCTGCCGGCCTCTGTGAGGAACCGGCGGGTGCGGCGCACGACCCACGGGTCGATGTCGACGGTGACCACGCGTCCGCCGAGTCCGGTGACGTGGGCGATCAGCTCGGCGTTGTAGCCGCCGGAACCCGCCTCGAACACGACCGCGCCCGGCTCCAAGCCCAGGCACTCGATCATGTCGGCCTGAAGCCAAGCCGCGGACACCGAGCTGATCGCTGTCCCAGCCTTGTCGCGTCGGGTGATGACGGCCCGGTCGCGGCCGTCATACGCGGCCAGGAGGTTCGCCTCCGGGGCGAAGCGGTGCCGGGGCACGGTCCGCAGCGCATCCTGGACCCGCTCCGAGGGGGCCCAGCCGCCGTCGATGACCATCTGGGTCATTGCCGCGCGCAGCCTGGCGGCCTCGGCCGGTTCCCCCGGCACGGGCGGCTGGTTGGCGGCGATGGGGTAGGAGGTGGTCGGCGGCAGGCCGGGAAGGATGCCGGGCCACACGGCGTCGATCGCGAGAGCGGCCGGGGCGAACACGTCCCCGACGCAGGCGAGGGCGTGGAGGTCAAAGAACTCCCAGCGGTCGAACAACTGCGGTTCCGGGTTGGCCAGAGTGCCCGTCCACGCGGCGATACGGACGACGGCGGTGAGCCGCGGGACCCCGTGGCTGTCGTCGACCAGCATCGTCACCACGTGCGCGTCGGCCGGATCGGCGACCAGCCCGGTCTCCTCGGCGAGTTCGCGCACCGCGGCGGCGGCGAAGTTCTCCGGGCCCGCGGTCTTGCCGCCGGGCAGCTCCAGCACGCCGCGCCGGGAGCGGCCGAGCAGGACCCGGCCAGCGCCGTCGGTGACGACGGCAAGCGCTCCGATCATGGCGTGGCCGGTGGTCGGCCGCTTCTCGACAGCCCGGGTGTCGAGGTGGCACAGCCCGCGCAGGACCAGGAAGGCCAGACCGTCTGCGTCCAGCCGCTCCACCGTCTCCCAGCCCGCGCCGAGCAGCGTGATCTCGTCCTCGTCCAGGGCGATCCCGCGCCGCTCCTCCGGCGTGTTCTCCACGACCGGGGTGATGACGACGAGCGCGCCGCCGTCGCGCAGCCGCTCCCCGAGCCCGTGAACGATCCGGCCGCGGTCCCTAATGAAGGGATACACCAGCCGCATCACGATCAGGTCGTACCCGCCCTCGTGCAGCAGGGCCGGGTCGTCGCGCTCGATGTCCAGCTGCAGCCAGCGCACTCCCTCGACGTCGGAGTGCTCCTCGCGGGCCCGTGCGATCGCGCTCTCCGCGAAGTCGACGGCGTCCACGCTGTAGCCGAGACGGGCCAGGTGGGCGGCCAGCTCCCCGGTGCCGCAGCCCACCTCCAGGGCCCGGCCCCCGCCCTCGGGAAGGGAGGTGTGCTCGGTGAGGAGTTCCCGCTCGCGCTCACCGAGGTGGCGCCACCCCTTCCCCTCCTCGTAGTGCTGCTGCCACTCGTCGCGGGCGGTGTACGTCAACGTGCTGCTCCTCGTGTCGGGCGGGATGGAGGTCAGGGGCGCTGCGCGGTGCGCAGCCGGGCCAGGGTGTGCAGGCCGCGCTCCACCAGCTCGGGATCACTGTGGGCGGTGCCGTAGGAGATGCCGGAGACGGCGTCAAAGACGGACAGGACCGTGAGCTGGGCCTCTTCTGCCTGGGTGAAGGGGCGGCCGTAGCCGTCCATCACGGCCTGGAGGAGGTCGGGTCGGCACCATATGGCGTGCGTGGGCTCGGTCTGGGCCCGCCGGCCGGGTCCGCTACTGGGGGGTGTGCTCACCCTGCTCACCAGCCCAGCTGGGAATAGGGGATGCCTTCGGAGATTGCGGTGATGGCCGTGCGGGTGTAGGAGACGAGGCGGTCCGGGAGCTCGTGCCGCGGCCACCACTGCCAGGTCAGACACTTGTCGGGCTCGCGAACCTCGGGGGTGCCCTCCCACCGGCATGCTCGGAAAACGAGCTGTATCAGAGGCAGGCTGCCCGGGGTGTCGACGACGTGGACGACGTGCGCGAGCTCCACGTCCGCGGGGTCGATGACCAGCCCTGCCTCCTCCCACGCCTCGCGGACCAAGCACGTGAGGGCGGACTCCTGCTCGCACCGCCCGGCGAGGTAGTGCCAGGTGTCGCCCGCGTACTTCGATTCGGGGTGACGCAGGCCTAGAAGCACCCGGCCTTCGGCGTCTTCGAGGTGGAGGTGGACTCCGACGCCGTTCAACACCACCCGGCTGCCCCCGTCCCACACGGGAGGAGCCACGGCCGGCTCGCTGCCCGGGGGGTTCTCGGCCGCGTGCCGGCGAATCAGGTCCCGGGTGGCGGGGCTCAGGCGCAGCCGGTCCAGTTCGTCGGGCGCGAACCAGCGCAGCAGCACACCCTCGTGTAGCGCGAGACGTTCGGGGTTGCCGCGCCACCGGCCAGCGAAGACCCGGACCGGGACGCTGAGGCCGTCGATGCTGGTGGCGGCCTCCACGGCGTAGGGCTTCAAATCCTCGAGGTGGAGGTCGGGCACCTCCTCGGACAGCTCCCGCAGCAGGGTGCCCTCAAGGCTCTCGTCGTCGTGCGTGCGACCGCCGCCGAGAAGGGCGAACGCCCCCGACTGCCAGATGACGCCGGGCTTGTGGTCGCGCAGATGAAGCAGGTAGCGGCCGGCCGCGTCGTGGATCAGCGCGGACGCGTTCACCGGTTCAGGCCGGCCGTCCAGCCGCGCTGCGAGCAGCTTCGCGCGCAGCGTCGGCGAGGTGACTCCCGGCTGCGGGAGCCACTGGGCGCCGGACACCTCCTCGTCCTGCAGCGCGATTGCCGGCGGATCCTCGCCGGCGAGGTAGAAGACGTACCGGACGTCGTAGTGGAGGTGGGCCGGTTCGCCCTTGGACGGGCTGGCGTCGATGTCGTGGACGTCGATGTCGATCGGCGAGCCGAGCAACTGCCGGGTCAGGCACAGGGCGCCCGGCGCGATCCCGGCCTCCTCCGACACCTCGCGCAGCGCCGCGGCGAGCAGCGTGCGGTCCCCGGGCTCGATGTGGCCGCCGGGAGCGAGCATGAGGCCGCCGGTGGCCCGGTGCCGGATGTGCAGGACCCGGCCCTCCCGGTCGATGACGACGGCGCTGCACGTGACGTGCCCGGGCAGTGTGGTCCGGGCGGTCGCGTCGACGGGCCGGTCCAGGGCGGCGAGGAGCCCGGCCAGGGCGTCATGCTCGCCGGGGTGCCGGCCTAGGTACGCCTCGACGGTCCTGCGGATCGCGGTGGGGCTGGGTGGCATGTGCGTCGTCTCGCCTTCGATGTCGTGGGGGTCGGGGTTGACGTGGTGGTGGCTTCGGCGTGTTCAACGACGCCACGCGATTTCGAGCACCTGTTCCTTTCAGACGCGTTATGCGCCCTGTGATTCAGCGGATTTCCGAAGGTGCCCAGTGCACCGACCCTTGCCTCGCAAGAGCCCCGGTCGAGGGCGGGTTGGCCGAAACGCCGACGTTCAGTCGCTCCAGCGGCACGTGCGTGGACATCGAGGCCCTTGGTGTGGTCGGTGCGGCCGACCGCGGCGATGACCGGCAGACCGGCGGTGGTGCCAAGGGCACGCACTATGCGCTCGGCTTTGGTCCTGGTCGGTGGGGTGAGATCGGCCGAGGTGAGGTGAAGCCCGGACGGCCAAGACCGGAGGCTGACCGGGCCGAGTCCGTACTGGTCCTGAAGGTGGCGGTAGAGGAAGTCGCCGATGTCGGCGCCCCAGACACGCGCGTGGATGCTGGCGGCGGCGATGGCCTCTTCCTCCCAGGCGACCCGGCCGGAGTCGGGATCGGGCCGTTCGGTGATGCGGGCGGTGGAGAACAAGGCCAGCAGGACCTCCACGCCCGGGTGGGCGCTGGCGTGGTGGGCGAGTCCGGCGAAGGGGGTATCGACGCCGATTGGTCTTGGTCCGCGCCGCCACAGGTCCAGCGCGTCCGGGCGCTTGGGCTAGGTGGCGGTTCGCTGCGTGGTCAGCAAGACCGCCGCGAGGGTGCCGGCTTCGGTGATCCGCCCGTCACTGCACATCGCTGCCGCTTCTTCCAGCGCGACCCAGCGCAGCTCCATGTCGGCCTCGCTCGCGTCCCGGTGGTGCTCACCGATGCTCAGACCCCTGGCGAGGTACAGATGCTCACGGGTTCGCGCGCCGGCGGGCATCCTCCACATGGTCGTGAGCAACTCGAACTCGGCAGCGCGGATGCCGGCTTCCTCGGCCAGTTCCCGGCGCGCGGCGGCCAGTGGGTCCTCGCCGGGCTCGCATCCGCCACCGGGGCACATGAGCAGCCGCTGTCCGCACACGTAGACGTTCTCCTCCACCAGGGCGATTCGGCCCCGGTGGTCGAGGGCTGCGACGCGCACGCCGTCGACTGATTCGATGTACTCGTAGGTCCCCACACTCTGGTCGGCACGCCGGACCGAGTCGCGGCGCACCACCACCCGGACTCCCGTGTACTGGATGCTCGACGAGACCGTGCTCCAGCCTTCGATCATGCCGATACCTCTCTCGGGCTGCGATGTGTCGCGGGAGCGGCAAGGCCGCTGGGAGCGCGCTCGCCTGGCGGCGCTGTAGAGGTCAGGTCTGGCCGTTGGTGATGAGGAAGAGCGTCGGGGGGTAGCGGCGGCCGTTGACCTGGAGGGCTAGGTGATAGTTGCCCGGGGCGAGGGCGGCGGTCCCGGCGGACTTCAGGCGGTGGGTCTTGGCCAGGTTCAGTGGGATGCCTGCTCTGATGGTGGCCCGGGTCAGGTGGGCGACCTTCTCCGCAGCCCTGGTGCCGGGTTCGGTGCGGGTCAGGACGTACATGACGTGCACCGGAGTGTCGGCTGGGGCGGTGAGGTCGGCTTCGAAGGCGAGGCCGTCGCCGAGCCGGTACTCGGTGTGGGCCAGGCGGAGCGGGCTGACGCTGACGGCCGCCTGCGGGTCGTAGCCGGTCAGGGCGTAGGCGGGGGCCCAGCCGTCCTTGAGCCGGGATTTGAGTGCCTCGCGCGTGATGAAGGCGAGTTCGGCGTCCGTGGCGCGCCCTTCGGTACGCCACCTGGTCAGGGTGGCGAGGACGAGGTCAGGGAGGGTGCGGGCGATGTCGCGCAGGTGATTGGCGACCGACGTGGTCACGAAGCGGCTGCTGTCGGCGTACAGGATGTCGAGCAGCGGAAGAGCGGTGTCGACGGGCAGGCCGGCGCCGACGGACCAGGGCAGGTGGGGGCGGAGCGCCTCACTGGCCAGGCGCCGCACCCGGTGGTCGGAGGCGGCAGCCCACGTTGCCGCGACCGCCAGAGTCTGCTGGGGGTAGGCGGTGAGGAAGGTGCGGACGGCGTCCTCGGCGGAGAAGTACGGCGTGAGGGCGGCGAGCGCGGCGAAGGACCGGTCGAGGTGATCCGGGTGGAGGTGGTGGGCGGCTACGTAGGCGGAGTGCGGGGCGTAGATGTACAGGCCGAAGTCGGAATCCGCTCCGGCGGCCTCCGGAGTGGGCGGCAGGGAGCACAGCAGGGTGTCGAGGGCGGCCGGCCCGGTGACGGTCAGGTGCTGGTGGAGGCCCTCGGCGGTGCGGGCGATGCGGGCCTTGAGTTCCAGGCGGGGGAGGTCGGCGGAGACCTGGGCGGTGAACGAGGCGGCGTCGAAGCCGGGGCAGGCTGCCTGCATCTCGCGCCCGATCCGGGCGATCCTGTCCGGGCTCAATGCCCGGTCCTTCATGGGCACTTGGGAACTCATTTGACCACTCTAGTGCCGGTTCGATCCGGAGGCGGGCCGTTCGGCGGTGATTCCCCCGTCGGGGGTACCGGCGCGGCGTGCCTGCTGCCGGACGGCGGCGCGTACCAGCAGCCGTGGGTGATGTGAGCTGTCGCAGGGGGAGGCGGTGTGCAGGACGGCGAGGTTGTCCCAGACGATCAGGTCACCCTGTGTCCAGCGGTGGGTGTAGAGGTATCGGGAGCTGGTGGTGTGGGCGAGCAGGTCGGCCAGCAGCGCACGACCGTCGGGCTCGGGCAGGCCCTCGACGCGGGGGATGACCATGGAGCCGAGCAGGAGCGCTCGGGCGCCGGTGGCGGGGTGGACGGGGGCGAGCGGGTGAGTGACCTCGGGCAGCAGCGCGAGTGTTCCGGCTTGAGTGGAGGAGCGGCCGCCGGCGGCGTCGGCTTGCCGGGCGGCGAGGTGCTGGATGGAGTGGACCGCGCTCAGGCCGTCGACCCGGGCCCGGAGGCCGGCTGGTAGGTCGGCGTAGGCGCGGGTGGCGTCGGCGAAGCGGGTCTCACCGCCTTCACCGGGGGTGATGACCGAGTAGAGCAAGGTGGCGGCGGTCAGCTCGGGCTTGAAGGAACCGTCGGCGTGCCACTCCTCCTCGTGGTCGCCGTCGTAGATGCCGATCGGCGTGCCTTCCTGGTGGATGTTGGAGACGACGGTGAGGCCGGGGAAGCCTGGGACGGTATAGCGGCGGTCTGTGGCGGTGTCGACCTCGCCGAACAGGGAGGCGACGGCGAGCAGGTCGGCGTGATTGAGGTGCTGGCCAGGCAGGATCAGCACGCGGTAGCGGTGCAGGGCGTCGGTGAGGGCGCCCGTCGCGGCGGAGCCGGCCGTTCGGGCCAGGTCGGTCTCGACACGGGCGCCGAATCCGCCGGGCAGCGGGGTGACCGCAAGGTTCATCGTGCCTCCAGGGGCCGGGAGCGGGATGTCAGAACTGGGGGGACTGGAGGAACGGGGTGATGTCGCGCAGTCCGGCGGAGGCGGCGCACAGCCGCTCGATGCCGATGCCGAGCCCTGCAGTGTCCGCAGGCACGCGTCCGGCCTCGACGGCTTCCTGGGCGAGCCGCTGCTCGTCGTCGTAAAGGCCAGCTTCCTTGGCCCGTTCGGTAAACGCAGTGCGGTTCGTCTCGTCGGTGTAGCCGTGGACGAGCTCGATGCCGTCGACGATCAGCTCGAACCGCTCCAGAACGGCGGTGGTCCCGGGGGCCAGGCGGGCGCACGGCTCGTCGCCGCCTGCGGGGTAGTCGGTCAGGAACACCGCCCGGCCCGTAGCGCTGGCCTCCAGCTCGAGGGCGATGTAGCGGCCGAGGACGTCACGGAACGGCTCGCCCGGATCGGCGCCGATCCGGGCGGCCAAGAGCGGGTGCAGGCCGCTGACGGACTCGGTACGCAGGTCGATGCCGAACTCGTTGCGGATGTGGTCGGCGACGGATAGGCGCTCGGGGGCGTAGGCGGGCAGGTGGGGGCCGACCAGGCGCCAGGCGAGGTCGATCAGGTCCTCGAAGCCGAGGTGCGCGGCGTACAGGTCGAGCATCGTGAACTCGGCGGCGTGGAGAGCGTCCGGAGGCTCGGGCCGGAAGCACGGCCCGATCTCGTACACCCGCGGGAGGTCGGTGCTCACGTTGACGCGCAGGGCCGGGCCGATCATCGCGCGCAGGTGCCGGCCCCCGTGGAGGCTGGCGGACGCGCGGCGGCCGGGCCCGAGGTCGGCGCGGCGGGCGACGGGGGTGACCACTTCGGTGAAGTCCTCGTCGTGCAGCAGGGCCCTCAGTCCGTACAGCACGTGGGCCTTGGCGCGGATGGCGCCGGACAGCGCGGACATGCGCTTCCCCTCTCAAGTCGACGTCAAAAAAGGGATGTTGGCGACCGCAGCTGCACTCTGAGTGGCGCGGCCCCCCGTGGAGCGCCTCAACGTAGCCGGACGCCACCGGGGCGTAGAAGACCGCGCGCACCGGCCAAGCGGTCCTGTGCGCGGCAGGTAACGAGATTCCAGCGGCCTTCTAGAGCGTTTGGCCAGGTCAGAAGCGGGTTGGACGCAACGGACACGCAACACCCCGGCGCACCTGACGCAACGCCACAACCCGTTGCCGTGGCCCTCGGCGCGGCCCTAGCGTGATGGCACGGCCACTCGGCGCGATGGCTCACAAGCGCCTTCGGCGTAGCGCCTGGCCGGTTCCTTCGAGCCGCGATCATCCCTGGCTCGACCTTCCGATTCACCACGCGTGGCCGCGGCATGTCCGCGGCCCGAGAGGAGAACCCATGGACCAGACCCTGAAGCTCGGCATGCGCCCCGGCCCGGGCGTCAAGCTGGGCATGCGCCCCGGCGCGGGCACCGTCAAGCTCGGCATGCGCCCGGGCGAGGGCGTCAAGCTCGGTATGCGCCCGGGCGCCGCCGCCTGACCCCGATCGTCCTGATCGGCTGACGTGCTGCTGCCGGTGGTCGGGGCGCCCCGACCACCGGCAGCAGTTCACCGAAGGCCAATGCCCCGTCCAGTGATGTCCCGAGGAGAGCAGATGGGCAGGACCAACCGGTGGTCGGTACGCCGGCGCGAGAAGACACCAGGGCGCAGCAAGTACTCGACCGGCGCGTCCGGTCCCGTCCGAAAGTCCCTGGGCCCGCAGTTGGTCGCCGAGTTGGAGGGCCTGTGCGGCGCTCCGAGCGTCGGGCTGCGAGACGTCGTGGGCGACATCGGGGCGATCGCCGCGGCGGCGTTCGTCGGCTCCGTGGTCGGGCACGTCGTCGGGCCGCTGCTCGCGGTGCTGTACATCGGGGTGCGCCAGCGGCACCTGTCGAACCTGGCACACGAGTGCGTCCACGCGAAGCTGTTCATCACCTCGCGCGGCAACCGTCTGGCGGGGTACCTGCTGACGGGGCTGCTCGGGGAGGGGCTCGTGCCCTACCGGGTCACCCACGGTGTGCACCACGCACAGCTGGGCACCGGAAGCGACCCGATGTTCCAGTCGTACCAGGCCGGGCGCCTCCACTCTGTCCGGGCGCCGATGAGCCGGAACGCCTTCCTGCTGCGGGTGATCGTCAAGGCCGCGCTGTGGCGGCTGCCCACGTCGGCGCTGCGGGTGCTGGTGACCCGCGGCCCGCGGGAGAGCCGCTGGGCGCCGGCCGCCCGTGCGGTGGTGTGGGCGGGCGTCGCCGCCGTGTGCTGGTCCTTCGGCGTCCTCGGCGACCTGCTGCTGTACTGGCTGGTCCCGCTGGTGTTCGTGCGGCCGGTGGTCACCTGGATCACCGACCTCGGCAACCACGCCGGGCTGATCGAGAACCGCGACGATGTGCTGCTGCAGACCCGCGGTTGGTCCTCGCACTGGCTCACCCGGCACCTGCTCGGTGGCCACCTCGACGACATGTTCCACCCGGTACACCACTGGTGCCCCAAGATCCCCTGGCGGCGCCTGCCCGAGGCCACCGCCCTCATCTCTGAGCGCCTGGAGCGCTGGGACGAGGTGCCGTGGTGCTCCGGCTACTTCTTCCGCCGTCGCTCCACCCCCGACGTGCCGTGCGTCATCGACGACGTCATCGCGCGCCTCACCGCCCACCCCGCACGCCAGGCCGTGGCCGCCGAGCGTACGGCCGCCTGACCGATCCCCCTCTCCCTGTCCAAGACCGGCCTGCCGCAGCGCCGTCCGGGCGGCACCCCGTGCCTGCCCGCGCCGCGCCGGAACCCGCCGCCGAGGAGGCGGCTACCCATGACCCACTCCCATCTCACCCCGCCCGCCACAGGCGTGCACAGCTTCGACGACTTCACCCGCTTGCGCGAGGTTGTTGTCGGCCGCGCTGACCACTACACCGCCCACGACGCCGACAGCAGCTGGAGGCTGTTCTACTTCGAGAACGTCGCCCCCCACCTGGCCGACGGACAGCGGCAGCTGCCCATCCCGCAGCAGATCGTCGACGAGCTCAACGAGGACGTCGCCGCCTTCGCCGACGCCCTGGCGGGCTGCGGGGTGCGCGTGCTGCGCCCCTCCGTCCCGGGCAAGGACATCCAGGTGTCCTCCCCGTGGTGGACCAGTGGCGCGACGCCGCCGCTGAACGTCCGGGACAACGCGATCATCCTCGGCGAGACGATCGTGGAGACCGCCCCACACATCCGCGGCCGGATCTTCGAGAACGACCACCTCAAGCCCCACTTCAACCGCTACTTCGAGCAGGGCGCGAACTGGCTGTCCATGCCGCGCCCCGCGCTCGCCGCTGGCTCCCTCGACACCGGCTACTTCGACCAACAGGGCATCGACGTCACCGCGGCGACCGCCGGCGAGGACGCCCTTCCGATCGACGGCCTGGGCCTGGAGATGGTCTTCGACGGTGCGCAGTGCATCCGCTTGGGCCGCGACGTGCTGGTCAACGTTGCCAACCACAACCATCAGCTCGCCTACCGGTGGCTGGCCCGCAACTTCCCCGGCTTGCGCCTGCACCGGCTCCCGGGGATCGCCGACAACCACATCGACTCCATCGTCAGCGTGCTGCGCCCGGGCCTGATGCTGCTGCGCTCCCCGCACTACCTGCAGTTCCTGCCGGAAGCGATGCGCGGCTGGGAGGCGATCTACCCGCCGCCGAGCACGGTCCCGGAGCCCGACTACGACGAGTTCGGGTTCGTGATCCCCACCGCGTCCCGATACATCGACATCAACGTCCTGTCGATCGACGAGAACACGGTGGTCGTCAACTCCCTCTACCCGGAGCTGATCGAGGTGCTGGAGCAGCGCAACTTCAACGTCGTCCGGGTCCGCCACCGCCACCGCAGGCTCGCTGGCGGCGGGCACCACTGTTTCACCCTCGACACCGTCCGCGACGGCGGCCTCGAGGACTACCTGTCCGCCTGACGCCCGGCCTGCACCCGTACAAGCCCGTCCGGCCGCACCCGCGCGGCCCGAACCGAAGGAGTACCCCGGCCATGAGCAGCAGCACCGGAGATTGGCCCCCGCCCCGCGCGTTCTGGACCGACACCCTGCCCGAGAAGACCGCAGGCATGACCAGCCCGTACCTGTTCAAGGGCGTCGTCCCCGCCTCGGCGGCGAGCGCGGCCGCCGTCCTGGACGGCTTCGCCGCAATCCGCCGCGCCCACGCCACCGGGGTGGAGATCACCGCGAACGCCCGGGTGTACGTGGGCGAGGAGGAACGCCCCGAGCTGGTCGACACGGTGCTGGCCGCCGACGGATGGCCGGAGGGCGGCTTTCCCGCGTGGATGCAGGAGCAGGTCGGCGCGGAGCGGTTCAGCCTGGTCGTCAACACCCTGGAGAGCGTTAGCCCGCCGCTGGCCGAGGGCCTGGGCGAGTTCGTCGGCGCGCTGATCGACGGATGGGGCGTCCCGGCCGGCGGCGCGGAGCTGGTCGCCTTTGTCGGCAATTACAGCGGCACCGCGTTCGGCGTCCACGAAGGCTACGAGAACGCCTTCCTCACCCACTACGGGCCCGGCACCAAGGACTTCTACTGCTGGCCGGCCGAGGAGTACCGCAAGCTCACCGGCGGCGACGCCCCGCTGTACGGCGATTACACGTGGCTGCTGGAGCACGGCGAGCACTTCGCCCTGGAGCCCGGCGACGCGTTGTTCCTGCCCGAGCGCGTCTTCCACGTCGGCCGGCAGAGCGAGTTCTCGGTCTCCGTTGCCATCCCTCTCTACACTCTCCCCGACGCCGCGATCGCCCGGGCCTGGATCGCCCCCGAACTGCTGGAAACCCTGCTGGCCAGCGCCCCCGACACCGACGCCGGCCAGCCGTCCCCGATGCAGCCGCTGACCGCCGGCCCCGGCGACCTCGCCCGCCGCCTGGCCGCTGTGTCCGCCGCCGCGCTCACCGCCGCCGCCCAGCAGGCCCCGGCCGTCGCCGAGCAGCACGCCCACCAGCGCTGGCACACCGTCCTCAGCAACGGCGGCTGGCAGCAGACCGAGAACGACCTCGCCCGCGACGAGGCCGTCACGGCGTTCGCGGCCGCCACTCTCACGCCCGGCACGAACGTCACGGTCCGCGCCCCCTACCAGCTGATGATCACCGGAGATCAGGCGTTCCTCCGCGGCCTTGAGGCGCCGGCCGATCCCGCCGTCCTCACCCCCGACCTGGTCCAGCGCCTCAACACCGGCCCGACCCCCCTGCCCGACGACCCGCAGGTGATCGCCGCGATCCGCACGCTCGGCGCCACCGGCGGCATCACCGTCACCACCACGCCCGAGGAGTCCGAGTGACCATCACCGCACCCACGCTCGATGCCCTGCGCGGCACCAGCCTCGTCGAGGCGTACCTGAACGCGAACCCGGAGACCCGCGGCTACATCCACGCCACCCTCCAGGGCAACCGCGACAACGGCGACGACCTCGTCGACAAGCACCTCAAGCCCATGATCGACGCGATCTACCGGCAGATCCGCTCCCTGGTCGACCCCGGCACCCTCAACGTCGCCCAGGCCCGCATGTACATCGCCGAACTCGCGGTCTTCGCCCGGCACAACGCTCAGTTCCTGCGTCTGGCCGCCGCGCAGGTCTACAGCTCTTGCCCGGCGCTGGGTCACGAGTTCGACCGGAACTTCCTGGAAGAGGGTGGCGAGCCCGGCAAGGTCCCCGCCCACTACATCCTCTACACCCGCGCGCTGCTCGCCGACCTCGGTCTGCTCGTCAACGGCCACGTCCCCGCCGACGAGACCGCCAAGCTCGTTCTCCAGCACCAGGTCCTGGTCAACTCGCACATGACCGGACTCATCGCCGGCGGCTACTACGCCACCGAGGGCGTTGCTGTCGCCGAGACTGAGATCCTGCGGGACATCACCGACCGGTACGGCGAGCTGACCATCGGGGCGAGCGGCGCGGAGCTGGAGAACCTGGACTACTACTACCGGCTCCACCTCGACGAGGGCCATGAGGCCGCGCAGATCGGCGGCATGAGTGTGGAGGAGGCCCACGTCGAGGGCCTGGCCCGGTTCATCCGTCAGAGTGACCTCTTCCACCTCGATCTGCCGCAGGCCCTGGAGGGCTTCCTGCAGATCTTCAAGGCGATGGCACACTGGTGGACCCAACTGGCCTACCGTGCAAGGGAATTGAACTAATGTCCGAGACTGCCGCCGTCACCGGCTCCGGCCCCGAGGTCCGCTCTGGCGGCTGCCTGTGCGGGAAGGTCCGCTTCACCGTCACCGGCCCGGTGGACGACCCGCACATCTGCGCCTGCACGGACTGCGCCAAGCGCTCCGGCGCGCCGTTCCAGTGGTGGGTCGGATTTCCGATGGCCGGCCTGGAATGGACCGGCGCCGAGCCGACCTGGTTCGACACCCACCCCGGCAAGACCGCCCGCGGCTTCTGCCCCGACTGCGGCAGCCACATCGCGGCCCTCGACTACGGCGGCGCGACGATCATCGGAATCCTGGCCACCGCTCTCGACGGCCACGAATCCGATCAGGCCCTGGTCCCCACCAACCTCAACCGGCTCTCCGAGGCCGCACCCTGGCTCGCCCAGGTCGGCTGACCCCGGACTCCTGCGGGGGCGGGCGCACCTGACAATGCCCGTCCCCGCAGGCACCCCCGCCATGGGGCCGTGCCGGGACGACCTCCACCCCGCACACCACCGCGCCCCACGACACCGGGAGAACCCGTGCCCGCGCATACCCACGTCGCCACCGAGTACGGAACTCTCCGCCGCGTCGCCATGCGCCACGCCGGCGACTTCACCCGCCCCCTGACCGGCCCCGACCTCCACCCGGTTCTTGCACGCCAGCAGGCCACCAGCACCTGGGCCCCCTACGACCCCGCCGCCGTCCGCGCCCAGCAGGACCAGCTCATCGCCCTGCTGCGCGACCGCGGAACCGACGTGGTGCTTCTCCCCGCGGCACCGGGCTGCTCAGCCCAGCACTACCCCCGCGACATCGCCTTCGCCGTCGACCACGTTCTGTTCCGGGCCCGCCTGAACTCGACACACCGCCTCCCCGAAGCCGATGCCCTCACCGACCCCGAACTTGGCGTGCAACCCGCAGACCTCGCGCGCGGAACGATCGAAGGCGGCGACGTCCTGCTCCCCGACACCGGCCGCGTCCTCATCGGCCTGAGCGAGGAAACCAACCCCGAGGGGGCGGCCGCCCTCGAGGAGGCCCTCACCCGGCACAACATCGACCGTGAGGTCGTCCCCGTGCACTTCGCGGGCAAGGGGATCGTCCACCTCGACGACCACCTTGCCATCGTCGCACCCGGCACCGCCCTCATCCACCGCGAAGCGTTCACCGCAGACCAGAACCGCTGGTTCAACAGCTACTTCGACGACCTCATCCCGGTCACCGACGCCGAGGCCCGCGCCGTCCAGGTCAACGTCCTGGCCATCGCGCCCACCACGATCGTGGTTGGCGCCAGCAGCGACCGGATCGCCGCCGCCCTGGCCGCCCGCGGGCTCGAGGTCCTGACCGTCGACTACAGCGAGGTCACCCGCATCCCCGGCTCCCTGCGCTGCACCACCCTGCCCCTGCTGCGCACCTGACTCCCGCCCACCTTCCCAGAGCTGCCTGCGCCAGGCCCACCCTGTCCAAGGCTGGCCGCACGCTCGCCCACGCCCACCGGCCCCTCGCGCCGACCTCGGAGGATCCCTGCGATGTCCAGCCCCCTCTCGCTCGTCCTTGTAGCCGTCCCCACCGTGGTGCTGGCCTGTCAGGCCGGCGGCTGGGCCGCCCGCCGCCTCGGCCAGCCCCCCATCATCGGCGAGATAGCCGTCGGTATCCTCCTCGGCCCCTCCCTCCTCGGCTGGCTCGCCCCCGGCGTCCAGCACCTCCTGCTGCCGCCCTCCGTCCTGCCCTACACCTCGGTACTCGGCAACCTCGCCCTGCTCGTCTTCCTCTTCCTCATTGGCCTCGAACTCGACCTGCCCTCCTTGCGCGCCAGCCGCCGCGCCGTCGCCTCCGTCGCCGCCGGCAGCATCCTGCTGCCCCTCGCGCTCGGCACCGCCCTCGCGCTGGCGATGTACCCGGCCCTCGCACCGCCCGGAGTACAACGCCTCCCATTCGTCTTGTTCATCGGCACCGCGCTGTCCATCACTGCCTTCCCCGTCCTCGCTCGGATCCTCACCGACCGCGGCCTGGCCACCACCCGCCTGGGCACCTTCGCGCTCGCGTGCGCCGCCGCCGACGACGCCGTGGCGTGGTGCCTGCTCATCGCCGTCACCTCCCTGGCAACTGCTGGCCCCCCGCTGGCCGCACTCACTGCCCTCGCCCTGGCCAGCGCATTCACCGCCGCACTCGCGGCGGCGCGCCCGATCGTGAAGCGGTTACTGGAGCGTGCCGCCCGCACCTCTGACGACCTTGTGACGGTGCTTCTGGTCGCCGGGCTCCTCCTGGCCGCCTGGGCCACCGACCGGATCGGCGTCCACCCCGCAATCGGCGCATTCCTGGCCGGTGCTGCCGTGCCGCGCGGGGTGCCGGCCGTCGAACGCAGCGCCGCCCGCCTCCAGGCGGTGCTCGTCCCGCTGCTGCTGCCGCTCTTCTTCGTCGACATTGGCCTGCACACCGACCTCGCTGCTCTCCCGGCGGGTCAATGGGGCTGGGCGGCGCTCATCCTGGCTGTGGCCGTGACGGGCAAGTGGGCCGGCGCCGCTGGTGCGGCCCGGCTCGCCGGCTGCGACTGGCGATGGTCGGCTCTGGTAGGCGCGCTGATGAACTGCCGCGGGATCACCGAGATCGTCGTCCTCGGCATCGGCCTCGAACTCGGCGTCATCTCCACCAACCTGTTCACGATCATGGTCCTTATGGCCGTCGTGACCACCGCGGCCACCGCGCCGCTGCTCGACCGCCTCACTCGAGGCGCCTCCGACCTCACCACCCCGGCCGCCGCAGACGATCAGGTCCCCGTACTGCCCCAGCGCCCGGGGGCGACCCGATGACCACCGCGCCGGCCGCACGGGCCGCCGCGGTAGAGGCCGAGACAGCGATCCGCACCCGGCGCAGCACCATCCGCCTCACCGCGCCCGCCCCAGGCCCGGACGAACTGCTCGACCTCCTCGCGGCCGCGGCCACCGCGCCCGACCATGGGCAGCTGCGCCCCTGGCGCGTGATCGCCATCTCCGGCGACGCCCGCATCCGGCTCGGCGAGGCCGCCGCCGAGGCCGCACCCACCGCCGACCTGGCCGAGAGGATCGTCGCCAAACACCTGCGCGCGCCGATGATGCTTGCCCTGGTCTTCCAGCCCCGCGACCATCCGACCATCCCCCGCTGGGAGCAGCTGGCCGCGACGTCTGCGATGGCCACCACGCTGCTGCTCCTCCTCAACGTTCGCGGCTGGGGCGGCGTCTGGTTTGGCGGCCCGTACCCGGACGCGCTGCAAGTTCGCAAACACCTCGGCCTCGGCCACGGCGAGCAGCTACTCGGCTACCTCCACATCGGGACACCCGCCCGTGAGGAGGCACCCCGGGTCCGTTTCGCGGCCGACGTCCGCTCCAAGCTAATCTGGGTCGGCGACACTGCGGCCTGACCGACTCCTCGCTGGCGCGCGACACTCTGAACCGGAGCTCCGACGTTCAGAAATCGTGGAGGGGGCCACCAGCGGCGGCGTCGGACAGGCGCCGTGCCAGGCGTCGGCTCTTGAGGTGCTGGACCGCCGCTCTCGCCTTCCCCAGCGACTCCTCCCACGCTGCTCGGTCACCACGCAGCCGCGCCAACTCCGCACCAGTGATCAACAGCTCCACGCTGTCGCGCGTACGCTCCGGCGGCAGGCCCATTGCGACCTTCAGAGCCTGCTCACCCTCCTCGGCCAGCCCGGCCATCGCCAGCGCCCACGCGGCCTGCCCCTCCAGTTCGGGGCGGTCCAGCCACGCCAGCCACCGAGGGTCCGATCCGCGCCCGGCCCGCTCGAACGCGCCACGCGCCCGCTCCACCGCCGCCTGGCACTGCGCGCCGTCCCCGTTGTAGGCCCATGCCCTCGCCTCTGTCACCGCGACGTATGCCCGCACCAGCGCAGGCGCGCCCGTCGCCGCAACCACCGCGCTGCGGGCGTGGGTCAGCACCTCCCGGCCATCGCCCCGCACCGCCGCCAGCCGGGCCTGGTGAATGCAGCCGCGCGCCAGCCGGCCGCGATCGCCGATCGCCTGAGCAAGCCGCATGGCCTGCAAGTCGTAGCGCTGAGCCAGGCCCGGCAGCTGGTCGTCGTAGGCCATGCTCGCCAGCGCGAGCACCGCGTCCGCGACGCTGCCGTACAGCAGCCGGCCACGCCCGGCGTTGAACCCCCCTTCGAGCAGCGGAACAGCGTGGGCGGCGAGGAAGGCGGCGAAGACGGAGCGGAACTGCCCGCCTCCGTGGCGGGCGTCCGTCCTGCCATACAGGTCGGTGTGTGCATCCAGGAGCTCGATGTCCGCCACGGTCACCCGTCGCTGTCCGCGCCCGGCGATCTCCGTGTCGGGCAGCATGACAAGTGCCTCGACTGCGGAAGGTGCCGCGGCGAACGGGATCCTCCGCACCGCCGTGCTCTTGGGAACAGCGTCCATCTGCCACAGCCTCCGGAGCATCCGCACCGCGTGTCCCAGGTCCCCGTACTGAAGCGCCTGTTGGGAGACATCCAGGTCTTTGGACAGCCACCCCAGAGTCTCAGGAGATACCTGGCGCTTGCACGCCCGAGTCAGGACGTAGCACGCCGCATCTGCCAGCTCCGGCCCCGGTTGTGCGCCGGCGCACCACCGAGACACCGTGCTTGTGCTCACGGACCGCGGCTGGCCGCCAGCCGCGCAGTGCTCGCGGATCCTCTTGGCGAACCCCGCCAATGACCACTTGAGTTCATCAAGGATGATCTGCTCGAGGTCGTGGTTTCTCGGGGAGGTTCCACGCGCAGACGTCGCCCCACTTGTGCGGCCATCCCTGGTGTCTGCGTGGCCACGGTGGACTGCCGTGTCCAGGCTGGAGTCCCCGGTGATGGTGTTGGTCACCACTGCGGGCGGGTGTGGGGTCCCCGGGGCTGGCTCGGTCATTGCCAGTCGCCTTTCGTTGTCCGACGAGGGTAGGTCGTGGTCTCGCCACGTGCGGGCCGCAGCCCGGTGCCACGAGGAGAGCAAGATCAGCTGACTGTGGTGGTCACCGGCGGCATGGCGGTCAGGCGGCCTATGGGCGAGCGCCACAGCACCCAGGACGACAGGACCAGGAGGACGAGGCCGGTGAGCATGGTGGTGGGCACGCTGGTGAGGGCTGCGAGGGGACCGGCGGCGACGGCTGCGAGAGTCTCGCCGCCGGCCACGGCCCAGTACGCGTTCTGCACGGCTCGGGCCTGGAATTGGGGCGGGCTGACGGCCTGGTGCACGGAGCGCTGGGTGGTGCCCATGCAGCAGGCCGCGGCGTGCTGCGCGAACCCGGCTGAGGCGAGGACCGCCAGCCAGCCGAGCCCGGCTCCGGCGATGAGCGGTGCGACGTGTGTGAGGGCGTACACCGAGGATCCGATGCTGAGGACGGCGCCGGGACCGTAGCGGTCCGCGAGGCGGGGAGCGAGAAGGGCCCCGGCAAGAGCCCCCAGGCTGCTCGCTGCCATGACGATACCGAGACCCGTCGTGCCGATCTGCACCGTGGTGAGCAGGTGGTACGCCAGGAATGTGCTGGCGAGTCCAGTGCCCACGCCGGTACCGACGAGGGCCAGAAACAGGGGGTTGAGCAGTGGGTCGCGGGTGTTATGGAGGAGGCCGTCACGGATCTCACGGACCATAGGCGGTCGTTTTCCCGGCACTTTGGGGGCGGGCCGCACGCGGACGCGGGTCGCGCACCACGCGGACACCAGGAAGGACGCCATGTTGGCGAACGTCGCCTTGGCGGGCCCGACTGCCGCGACGAGTAGGGTCCCCAGTCCCGCCCCGGCAATGCTGGCCACGCTGGCCACCGACGCGAGCCGGGCATGAACCCGGTGCAGCAGCCTGGGATCGGTAAGCCGGGGCAGCGCAGCCATCGCGGCCGCGCCATGGAGGACGGAGAGGGCGCCGAGTGCGAAGGCGACGATGTAGAGGGCGGGCATCGTCAGCTGGCCGAGGACGGCCGCGGCGGG
This sequence comes from Streptomyces sp. NBC_01298, assembly GCF_035978755.1. Taxonomy (NCBI): domain Bacteria; kingdom Bacillati; phylum Actinomycetota; class Actinomycetes; order Kitasatosporales; family Streptomycetaceae; genus Streptomyces; species Streptomyces sp. NBC_01298. Next base: position 165,908 of record NZ_CP108415.1, on the reverse strand, counting down.
TATCGCCAGGACAACGCCGGCCGCGGCAAGGTCGGTGGTGAGGAGCACGGTGCGGAGCGGATGCCGATCCAGGACGACGCCCGCCGGTAACGACACAATCAACGCCGGGAGTTGCGCGGCGGAGGCCAGGAACGCGATCTGGCCGGGGGTGGCCTGGAGGTGGAGGACGGCGAGCGCGGGCAGTGCCATCCGGTGGACGGCCGTCCCCGCGTAGCTGGTGCCTTCACCGGCCAGCAGGGCGATAAGAGCCCTGCGGGTGGTCGGTCCGCTGTCCGGTGCCGCTGGGGTGGTGGTGTCGGGGGCTGCCGTCACGGTGCGTCTCCGATGTTCTGCGGGAAGATCACGGCCGACTCCGCTCCGCCGAGACTGCGCTTGCGCCGCTGAGGTAGACGGCCGTTTGCTGGGCGATCGGGACCAGTCCGATATCGGCACGCATGCGTTCGGCGGCTTCCCGGTCCTTGATCGGGTAGGGGCGCAGGGTTCGCGGGTTGACCTGGGTGCCGTAGGTCTGCGGAATCGACAGCGCCACATCGCAGGTGTCGGCGACGTACGCGTACAGAATCTCCGGGAGTTCCCCGCTGTCGAGGGCCAGCTTCATCAGGTTGCGGCAGCGGATCTGGAAGCCCGGATCGCCGCAGGCCAGCAGGATGCGTACGGCGTCGGCGGCCGACTGGGCGCCGACCAGCCCGGGGGTGGGCCACCCGTGGACGTCGACGATCTCCCGGAGCTGTTCGGCATTGGTCCGCCGGATCTCGCGCAGCTGGACCATCAGGTGGACTGCGGGGATCCGGCAGGCGGTTGCGTGAGCGCTCTTCTCCGCGAGCCGCATGGCCTGCAGCATCTCGCTGGCCTTGCCGATACCGGCCGTCACCGCCGCTGGCGTGCGCCCGGGCGCGCCGGACGGCGGGGTGTCGGAGGTGGCGCTGGCCGTGGCTGTGCTCCCCGTGGAGGGAGTTGTCGCACTCACTCCGCGGCCTCAGTCGCGGCGCCGGCAGGCTTCCCGCCGCGGGGGCGGAATCGGACGCCTTCCTGGGAGAGGAGGCGGTGGATCATGCCGTAGGAGCGTCCCGTCTCGTCGGCGATCTGGCGAATGGCGCCCTGCTGTTCACCGGTGTAGGCGGCCACGACCTGCTGGGCGAACACCTTGCGTTCCTTGTCGGACAGACGCGAGTTCTTCTTGTGTCGAGGCAGGCCCAGGGACGGCTTCACCGGCTTCTTCTTCCGGGTCGTTCTGGTGGCGGACCGGCGAGTGCGGGTGGCGGGCATCGTGGAGCTCCTGGTCAGAGGTCGGTTTCGGGGGGATGCGAGAGCGGGAAAGCCGCCGACGTCACTGAGGCAGAGGTGGAGGAACTCCTCGTACTCGTCGTCGGAGGCGGTGAAGTCGGTGCGGGAGACCGCGATGAGTCCGGAGGGGATGCTCAGCACAGGAAGCCTTCATCCCAGCCGCGGGCCACCAGGTGGTGATTCGTGCGGGCGTCGAAGGCGAATCTGAGGGCGCTCAGGTCCGCCTTCACGACCTCGAGCGAGACTCCGATGGCCATCCCGATTGCTGCCTGCGGGTCACCGAAGGCGGTGAAGCCCAGCACTGCACGCTGGCGCGGGCTTACAGCCGCGTTCACGCCGCTGGAGACCCCTCTGGCCAGCTCTCCCCGTAGGTAGAGGTCTTGGACCAGAGCTGTAGTGGAGCGGACAGCAGTGAGTCGGCGTGCCTGAGCTGTGTGCGATTTGACGGTGTCGACGCTCAGGAAGAGCCGCCCGGCTACTTCTGGAGTGGTGCGGCCCTGTGCGTAGAGCTGCGCGATTCTTACGTGATGCGGGTGCAGCGGCGGCTGCACCTCCGCTTCCGACGGGGAAGACAGACTGGGGAGTCGCTCGGTCCGGACCCACTGATTCAGGAGCGCCATGATGGTGGCGCGCTGCTCAAGGAGGACTGCACCACCACGGTGGTGGGCGGGTCGCGGGACGTCAGTCCATCCACCGACCTGCACCTGCCGCGCGGCAACAGCGGGTGACCAGCTCACACATCGGACTCGCGTGCATCCGTCCTGCCGTGCTGCGAAGTCGCTGATCCACATCGATGCGAGCCGCGCGACGGCCTTTTCCCCGGGGGCCGTAAAGGCGTTCTCCAGAATCAGAACGGGTGCTGTGCTGGCGGAGCGTAGCGTGAACGCGCCCACGAGCCGAGGAGCTGGCGCCGTGCGCCACATTCCGATGGCCAACCTGCCGCGCCGCACCGAGTCCCGTTGGGAGGTCACAACGACGCGGCGGAGCCGTGGGCCGGCACAGACCTGGCGCCCGCGTTTCAGCTGGTACCGCACTCGGTCACTGATCAGGGCATCCACGGCAGAGATGTCGGGTGCCGTCAGCTGTCTCATGGCGAACATCGCAGTCCTTGAACTTGGGCAGCAGGGGGAGCGGCAAGCGCGGCAAGCAGCTCGGGGCCGAAACGGGGGTCCTCCCACTCCTCGAAGTCGGCAGGAGTGGCCCCCGGATCGCGGAGCAGTGGCCGCATTCGAGCTGCGTCCCCATGCCCGAGCTCGGCCGCGCAGGCGATGAGGAAGCCGCGCCACTCGCGCGCGCCGTCTCCGCCAAAGACGCTGGGCCCCAAGCGATGCGCGAGAACCGCATACCGAAACCAGGCGCCGGGATGGTCCTCCTTCGCCGCCTGACCCAGCGAGCTCTCCGCATGACGGAGCTCGCCACGCAGCAGCGCACGGGAGCCCAGCAGGAACATGGAGTTTGCGAGCTCGCGTCGCTCCAGTGCCGCCGGACTTGTCGGTGGACCCTCACCCCAGTCACCGCTGGGCCGGTCCCAGTAGTCCCTCTCGCCCTTGAGCTGACCGCGTAGTTCGATCAGGCTCCCCACACGGGGCCGGTCTGCCCGGCCCATCAGCTGTCTGCCCTACGTGCGCCGCCCAGAGCAAGGGCTACAACCTCACCGCGTCGGGTGAGCGGCCACACTGGAGCGGTCGGCCACGCGTCACGCAGCTCCGCGATCACTGCCCGAGGCAGACCTTCGCCCCCTCGGGCGTGCTTTGCCATCTCCTCACGGACCTGTGTGACCACGTAGACCGTGCCTGTACCTGGCCGAAGGAGGCAGCGCGTGTTGGCGATGAACGCGGGGAGGTCCAGGTACTGCAGCACGAACCGACAGCAGAGGACGTCCACCGCCCCTGGCTGGATGCCTGTGGGCCGGACAGGCAGGCCGAAGTCATGGGTCTCGAACGACAGCAGTGGGTGCGAGAGCGATGCACGCGCTACCGCCACGGCTGCCTCGGACCAGTCGTAGCCGATGGTCCGCAACCTGCCGTGCAATGCCAGGGCGCCGGACAGATCGCCTTTGCCGCATCCCACATCGATCGCCGTTCTGGCCTTCTCGTGCTGAACGTGCGCGGCGAACCCGCGCCACTCCCGCTCAAGGAGCACGAAGGTGTCCACGGACCGATCCGTGAGGTACAGCGAGTCCCAGAACCGGCGCTGAGAAGCGATCGCCTGAGCCGATCGTCGCCCGGTCACTGTGCTCCACTCTCGGCCTGAAGGCCATGAGCGGCCTCCGCGGGGTCGACCAGGCCGAGAGCCACGGCAGCGCCCAGGAGACGCAGCTCGGCTTCCCAGCCAGAGACCAGGCCGAACCCGAGGTGCTGCTGGGCGTGCCGTAACAGGCTCCGAAGCTCCGTGGCAGGCACGCGGGCCCGGCGGCCAATGTCTCCCAGATCGGAGCTCGGCGTCGTCGCCCACGTTCTGACCGCGGCCTCCTGTTCACTGGTCAGTGCCCGAACGGCCCGCGGGGCGTCGGGAGCCATGAGCTCGCCGGCGCTCAGGGCGAGCAGGGCCACGCTGCGCAGTGGCATGTCGTGCCTGCTGCGGGTGCGGGCCAGGGCCTGGCCGAGGGAGGCAATGCTGGTGTGAAGCCGTGCTGCGACCTCTCCGGCCGAGCCACCGGCCAACAGCCTCTGCATGCCAGCCCGCTCGGTGGCTCCCGTCAGGATGGGCGTGCCTGGCCATGTCATCGTGCCGCCCCCCGCATGCTCTCCCACTGCTCAACGCCGATCAGGCCATGGGCTAGTGCCGCGCCCACGAGGGTGATCTCCGACGCGGCGGGGGTGAGATCGAATGCGCGGTGGACATCGTGAAGGATCCTGGCGAGCTTCACCGGCGTGATGTCGGGTTTGACCTCCGGGAGCGCGTAACCGGTGTGCTCCACCCAGACACGAAGGGCCTTGATCGTCCGCTCGTCGAGCTGCCGATAGAGGTGGAAGGCCTCCGGCTTCGGCCGTTCGAGTTGGTGGGTGGCGACCGCCCCGAGAGCGATGCAGCGCAGCGGCATCAGGTGCCGTGCCCGTACTCGCTGGAGCAGTTCGCTCAGCGAATCCGTTCTTGGGAGGAAGGCTTCGACCTCGTCGCGTGGCGTGGCTCCGAGCAGGGCCTGGAACACCGCTTCCTCGATGTGTCCTACCAACAGCATCTCGTTCACGCCGCTGTCCCCCAGGAGGTGCCCTTCCAGGCGCCGGAGCGGTGCAGGGCGAGGGCGGCCCGGACTAGGCCGGCGTGGCTGAAGGCCTGCGGGAAGTTCCCCAACTGCCGTCCGCCGGTCGCGGAGGGCTGGAACTCCTCCGCCAGCAGACCCAGTCCGCCTGCAACCCCCGCGAGCGCGTCGAAAATGGCCGCTGCCTCCTTCCCGCGGCCGACCATGGCCAGCACCTCGACGAGCCAGAAGCTGCAGAGCAGGAATCGCCCCTCGTGGCCGGGCAGTCCGTCTGCGCTCCGGTCGCCGGGGGTGCGATAGCGCAGCATGAACCCTCGGTCGTCGGCGAGCTCGTCCATCAAGGCGTCGAGCGTGCCCACCATGCGCGGGTCGCTTGCCTCGATGAATCCGACCAGCGGCAGCCGCAGCAGGGAGGCGTCCAGGTCTGGCGCGCCGTAGGACTGCGTGAAGGAGCCCTGCTCGCTGTCGAATCCGTGGGTGAGGACGTCCGTGCGGATCAGGTCGGCAACGGCACGTAGCCTCCCCGCCTCGCGTGGATCGTGGAGCTCGGGGACAACCCCCGATCCCGCCAGTTCCGAGGCGCGGTCAAGGGCTACCCAGGCCATGACCTTGGAGTACGTGTGGTGCTTCAACCCGCCCCGGCTCTCCCAGAGTCCAGAGTCCGGCTCGGTCCAGCGAGTCTCGGCCACCCGCGCCAGGTCCATCACCAACCGGGCGGACTCGGGTGTCCATCCGATCTTGGAGGCGATCCGCGCGAGGGCGTGCGTGATAGACCCGTACACGTCGAGCTGGAACTGGTCGATGGCCGCGTTGCCACGCCGGACCGGCCGGGAGCCCTCGTAGCCGGCCAGGTGCTCAATGACCCGCTCCGGAAGCTCCCGCTCTCCGCGCACGCCGCACATGATCTGCACGCCGTTCACGTTGTCGCCGATCGTCTCGAGAGCGAACCGGCGCCATGCCTCAAGGCCTTCCTCAGCGCCGCCGGCGATCAGGGCATCGAGGGTGATCTCTGCATCGCGCCACCAGTGATGCTGGTAGTCCCAGTTCCTCACGCCGCCGAGCTCCTCAGGCAGGGACGTCGTGGCAGCGGCGATGTAGGCCCCGGTCGGCGCATACCGAAGTCCGTCCAGGGTCAGCATCGACCTCCTGACCAGCCCCGCGTACCTGCCCTCATACGACACGTTGCCGGCGACCCACCTGCGTCCGCGGTCTCGCGTCGCCTTCCGGCGTCCCGTAGGCGCCAAGGGACGAGGCAGGTCCGGCCCGAGCGTCATCACGAACGCCGTGGTGCGCCCGTACACCGTTCCCCGCAGCGCTCCGTCGGCCGGGTCTTTCACCAGCGATGCCAGGCCTTGCGCGGCGAGGGAGACGACCTGGTCGCCGTCGCGGAAGCGCCACCGCGCCCATCGGTGAGCCGTACCGACCTGTGCTACCTCCGGGACGGTACGGCCGTCGTGGAACCGGGGAAGGAACTCGAAGTCCATGGCGATCTGCCCCTGCAACCGGACCTCACGGAACAGCCGCCCAGGCGTGTCGGCCCCGGGGCGGGTGGGTGGCATGTAGTCGAGGACGGTGGCCTTGCCCTTCGCCGAGCGCCACACCGTCTCCAGGATCATGGTGTCCGGCAGGTAGCGGCGGCTCTCGACGGTGGACTCGCCGTGGGGACGGATCCGCCAGAGCCCGTTGTCCTCGCTGCCCAGCGCCCTGGCGAACACCAGGTCGGAGTCCGGCCGGTCACCGCCCGGCATGTAGCTCACAGCACCCGACGCATCGAGGAGCGCGGAGGTCTGGGCGTTGGACAGGAAGGCGAAGTCCTCGATCGCCGGTGAGTGCATGCTGTTCACAGGAACGGTCCTCGATATTGGGCACGGCTGGACCGCCGTGCGGAGGGAGAGCAGTAATCCGGGGCTGGCGGGCACGATTGGGGTCGCCCCCGATGACCGGGTGAGTGATGGTGTGAAAGCCGCCTCGGTGTCGCGCTCGTGGCACCGGACCGGGGCGGCCGTGGGGGTGCAGCGTCGTGGGTGCCGGTCCCGTGCGGCGGTGTCAGGTCAACCGCACGGGACCGGCGGTCTAGGGGGTGCCCGGCGGTCGGGCGACCTGGTCGACAACCAGCAGTCGGGCCCGGCGCCGGGTCAACCACACGGTGAGAGTTTCGGCCGCCTGGTTCTGGTCGGCCAGCGAGGTGCCGGGGGGCGAGAGGTCGGCGGCTGAGCGGACCACGAGGAGCTGCACCCGCCCGTCCTCGATGTCGCCGCGCAGCCGCGCGAAGCCGGGCCGCTGTTCCAGAGTCCAGCCGCTGGTCGCCACGTCGTGCTGGCGTACGGCTACATGCCGGCAGTACGGTGCGCTCGCGATCTCCAGCCGCTGATGGTCAGCCCATGGGGGGCGCTCGCTGTCCAGGTGGAGGTAGGTGGCCGCCACCGTGTGCCGGGCCAGGAATTCCCGGGTGATCCGCACCGTGTGCTCCAGGGCCCGGATGTACGTGTCCGCGGGGTCTAGGGGGTTGGCCGGCGTGATCTCGTCCAGCCACTGCCGAGCCCCGTCGACCGCCTGGGTCACCTCCGGCGTGAGGAGCGGGAGGATCGCGTCGATGGAGTACAGCACGGTCGCCAGCTGACGGCGCAGCTCCACCGCACGCCGCGCCCGAAGGTGGGCCTCGCTGTCCTCCGGCCCGGCAGCGCGAAGCCGGGGCGCCGCCGGTCGTGCGGTTACAGGCAGCCCGCAGTCTTGAGAGGCGAACTGCCGCACACCTCCTGCGGCCCGCATGGACTTGTGGTGCGGCCGGCGCCGGTGTCCTCCGGTCATCGCGCGCTCCGCACACCGTGCTCCGTCGATTCGGCATCAACGGTGGCGCCGACCACGCCCCGGAAGTCGGAGGTGCCCGCCTGGCCGCCCGCGCGAGCCCCGTGGCTGAATGCCGCCATCCGCCCCGCACTACCAGCCCTGGCCATAACCGCTTCACTGGCCTGGTCATGGTGCTGCGGCTCATCGGCGACGGGCTCTGGAAGAAGGAGCCTCGCGGGAAGGTGGAGGACGGCACGGACGCCGTCTTGCTGGCGGGGGTCGAGCCACGCCTGAAAGCCGCTGCGACGGGCGAGGACACCCACCGCGGCCAGGCCCAGCTGCGCACCGAGCGACGTGAGCAACACCCGCTGCTGCCCAGGCAGTACCGCGGCCGCGTGGGCGTACCCGCCCGGATCCCGCATCGGGCCGACGCTGTCGACGACGATGTTGATGCCGCCCTGCACAGGCATGCTCCACACCGCCACGGTGCTTGCCGGGCTCGAGTGTCGGCAGCCGTTGTCCACGAGCGCGCCCAAAGCGACGACGACTGGCTCAACCGCCGGACCCTTGACGAGGCCGCTGCTCTTGTTGGTGACCTTGACTCGTGTGTAGTCCTGAACACGCGACTGGGCACCGATCAGTACTTCCATGAGGGCGGCATCCGGGCGGCGGCTGCTCACTTCCCGCCCCGCCAGGGCCCCGATGATCTGCATTCGCTGGACCAGCAGCATTACACCGTGATCTACGGCGAAGGCGTGCTGGAGGACTTCCTCGTCACCGGTCCTCCGCAGCAGCTGCACCATCGCGCTTTGCTGCGCCGCGGCCTGGGCCGCCAGCGGGGCGAAGAGGGCCTGGATCTGCGCGTTGGCCGACGCCTCGGTCTGGCCCCTGAAGTCGGTGACGAAGTCGGCACTGTGCCGCAGCGCCGCCTGCAGGGAGCGGCCGAAGTCTGTGGTGGCCAGGTTCGGGTGGCGCAAGGCTCCAGCTTGTGCCGGGTTGCCGGAAGGGGCCGTGGTGAGGGAGGGCAGGCGGACGGTGGCGAAGTGGGCCACCTCCTGGTCTCGGGACTCGATCTGCAGGCCGAGGACCGCGTTCTGCTCCCGGGTCTGCTGGAGGTCGGTGTTGGCCCGGATCGCGGCCCGCCGAAAGTGCCAGGCGGTCATGGATGCGACAGCTGCACCGGCAGGCGCCACAGCCAGAATCACGTCGCTCAGGACTGCCATGTCAGCTCCTCACGGATGTTGAAGGGGAAATCGCGGGACCTGGGCTCACGCCCAGGAGGCAGCGCCGCCGGTCCACCAGCGTGGGTGCAGCACCGTCCGTACCGGCGGGGGCCGATGTGCCACCGCCCGTGCTGCGGGTGGTGACCGACGCTGCCGCTTCCGGAGCCCGGGGCGGGTGCTGTCGGCATCACCCACGGTGCCGTGAATCGCTGCGCACTGGTACGCCGAACCGTCGCCACTTCTTCGCCACTTCAGCGAGGCACGACGTAGGACGGTGTCCGAGTTGAGTGCTTTGCCCTTCCTGTTGAAGGGGCGAATGCACGGAGACGAGGTGGAAGTGGCGAAGAAGTGGCGACGGTTCGGCGTACCGATGCCACCGCAGTTCCGTCACGGTGGAGGAAGGTCAACCCCGGTCACGCCGCAGGGCGTCTCGATGGCGAGGAGGCGAGAGTGCCCCCGACAGCTGAGCTGGTCCATGACCGCAGCCTCGGAGAGTTGTTGAATCACCGCGACGTCGTGCTTGAAGGCCGTCCGGCCCCGCAACGCATTGCTCGTGTCGTACTTGCTGACATGCTGGGTGAGGCCCGGGCCGACGACGCGAAGCTCGTTGCCAGTGAGCTCATCGCCAACGCGATCAAGCACGCCGGCGGCGTGGTCCTCATCCGGATCGAGGTCTACGAGCTCGGGTCGGCGCTGGGAGTCGTCGACCGAGACCCTGACACCGAGGCTCTCCCCGCGAGCCCCTCGAACTCGTCCACCAAGTCGACGGCCGTGGCCATGAGCGGACGGGGCCTGTTCCTCGTCCACAACCTCAGCAGTACATGGTCGGTCGAACAGATCGAGAACGGAAAGATCGTCATCGCCGTGCTAGCACCGGCAGGGTCACGTTGAAGACCGCTTTCGACACCACGAAACGCCACCTCGGGCAAGGCCTCTTCGCTCATCCGCTCGGTGTCAACTGCGGAGCCATCGGAGCGGCTGAAGAACCTGGACAGGCACAGGCACGCGACGGGCGCTTCCTCGACGTCCTGCGCCGCGCCGTCGAGCTCGGAGCCAACTTGCTCGACACGGCCGACTGCTACGGCGCCGGCCATGCCGAACGCATGCTGGGACGCCTCCTGCGCGAACACCCAGACCAGGGGCTTCTCACCAGCAGCAAGGTCGGGCACATCCGCGGCTCCGCACCACACGCCTACGCCGACCGGCACATCCATCACCAGTTCCAGCAGACTCTGGAGAACCTCTACGCCGAGGAACTCGACCTCTACACGCTCGACTCCTGGGACTTCGGACCACAGGACCGCTATCTCGGAAGCGCGATCGACCAGATGCACACCTTGCGTGAGCTAGGGGCTGTGCGGGCCGTTGGTCTGCGCGGCCCGCACGTCCCCTACGGCGCTACGCCCGAGGAGCGGGACGCCAGCGCCGCACGGTTCCTGTACCTCTTCCAGATGATCAAGCCGAACATCGTCTGGACCCGCTTCAACGCTCTTACACCGGTGATCACCCTGGAGGGCGAGGACCTGTTCGCCTTCACAGCCCGCCTCGGAGTCGGCCTCGTTCTAGCCGCGCCCCTGGCCCACGGCGTGCTCACCGGGCGGGCCCCACGAATCACCACGCCGAACTTGGGCGCCTCCGGCCTGCCGCCAGGCAACAGGGGCCTTACTCCCGACAGAGTCGCGAGAGTCACCGCCGGGATGGAGGCCCTGCGCGTCCACTTCGGCGATGAGCAGGGGACCCTGACCCGGTTGGCCCTGCTCTCCTGCCTGCAGAGAGCCGACCACTGCGCAGCCGTCGTCGGCTTCACCAGTAAGACTCAAGTCGAAGAGAGCTTCGGATGCCTATCCGGCCCCACCCTCACGGCTACTGAGCTTCAGGTGATCGACGCGGCCTACGCCGATATCCGCGCCGACATAGAAGAGCAGCCGCGGCGGAGAGTGCCTCACCCCGCCCGCACTTGACGGGCTCCGGCATCCCGCAGCGGATGGAGAGGGAGACCGACCAACGCCCCTGCCTCGCTGCTGGCACCGCGTCCAAGGGCTCGTGATCATCGGCTCCCCGGGCTGGTCGGGGAGGGCACTTCAGGGTGCAGGGGGACCGAGCGGACTGTCCGCCACCGGTATGTCCTGTCCTGACGGCGCAGCTCGACGAGCTCCACCGATGTGACGTCCAGGGTGACGGGCGGCATCGAGCGCAGCTGTGCCACGGCCTCAACGACGGGCGAAGCCGGCCGTGCCTGGTTGTTGTAGGCGATTCCCAGATGCGGACGGAAGGCGTGTGTCGGTCCGCCTCCGGGAATACCGATCCGCTCGCCGACAGCGGTGAGCACGGCGTGGAGGTGGACCAGGGGGCGCCAGGGCGTGAGGCTGAAGCGGACGGCGCCGCGTGAGCCTGCCAGCGGGTGGGCCTGGAGACGAAACGCTCCGACGGGCAGGTTCTGGGTCAGGTCGAGGAGGCGTGCAACCTGGTCAGCAGATACCTGGTCGGTGCGGCCGACTCGAAGCATGGTCACATGCAGCCCGTCCTGCGGGACGGGGTCCATCCCGAGGTGATGGAGGGCCTTCTGGCAGTGCTCCGCCAGGCCGAGGAGTGCGGTGGCCCCGGTGAAGGTCAGCATCCAGTAGTACGAGCGCTTCTGGTCCGACCATCCAGGCCGGTCCCAATGATCGCCCATACGTTCGACATCCTGGAAGGCGTGCCAGTCGTGTCCGACAATCGCGTCCGGGTCGTCGAGATCCGCAGGCGGCTCACTGGGAAAGGCGCTGGGATCGGTCTCCAGCTCGGGCGTCACAGGGCTCCTCGTTAGTCAGGGGGCGATCTGGGCGGGCTGACCCTCGGCAAACGGTCCTGCCTGGGGTTGTGCCCGCCAGCTCCGCAGCTCATCGGCATAGTCCCCCACAGCGGGCTCGTCATGCCATTGCTCGGCGCCCACGTACAGCTCCTTCGCCCTCTCCCAGACCGATTTGATCGGACGACCGATGCCGGCTCTCAGCGCTCTACTGCCCAGGACCATGGCGTGCTCGACCTCAGGAGAGCCCTGCTTCAGCAGGGCGGACGCCACATCCAAGCCGACTAAGGCGCGACTCCAATCGGAGGGGGAGTGCTCGACCAGGTCCTCGATCTCCTCGGCGTGCGCCACGACCTCGGCCGTGTCGCCCAGCGAGAGACGCGTCGTGATGGCGTTGGCTAGCGTCCGGGGCATCGAGTAGGGCTCGAAGCTGATACACGAGGTCAGGCCGTCGGGCAGCGAGAACTGCTGATCGGACAGGCTGAGTGCCTGTCCGATGGCCGCCTCGGCCCTGCCGCGGTCCCCGAGGCGTGCGAGCGCCCGGGAACGGCCGTTGACGAGCAGCCGGATGGCCTGTGGGTTGTCCGGATCCAGCGCGACCCCCGCGGAGGCCGCATCGTCGGCTTCCGCGTACCGCTTCTGGTAGTACAGGCCGAGGGAGCGGGTGCCGCTCGCCCACATCTGCATCGAGACCTCGCCGATCTCACCAGCCAGAGACTCCGCCTCCGTGCAGTAGGCGTTGACGATCTCGAACCGCGCGCCGGCGTTGACGGCCATGTATCCCAGCAGCCCGGCGGCTTGGGAGGCGAGCCGGAAGAGCTCCGCGCGCACGCGCGGGGGCTGCTGGCCTCCGAGGACTCCGTGCAGCATCTCGCGGATGACCCGGGCCTCGCCCGCCAGCTGGTGCGGGCCGAGCGCCTCGTATCGGCTCACGACGTTGGTGATCGACTGCCTCACCATCATGAGAACGGGGTCATCGGCGTTGGAGCTCGTCAGCCTGTGAGTCTGCGCGACAACGCTCAGCGGGTCGTCGAACTCGGGGGCCAGTGCAATAGGAGCTACAGCTCCGGTCCCGAAGTCGATCGGCCGACGGGGAGCGGGGTCAACCTGGTCGAACAGCCGCTCGGGTGACATGTTGAACATGTGCTGAAGGACAAGGTACGCGTCGCGGCGGGGAGTGCCCTTGATCGTTCCTCTGCGGCCCATCCACCGGTCGAAGGAGCTGCGGGAGACGTCAGCGCGCGCGAGCCGAGGGTCGTTCTCCTTCTCGGCCGCCCGTCTCGCTGCCTTGCTGAAGTGAATGCAGAACTTCTCGTACGAGTCCCAGTGCTTCTCCTGCACCAAGAGGGTGAAGCGTGTGGTGGCCATGCCTCCTCCTACAAGTCTGGGTGCCAAATGGCTGCTCGCGCGCGGCGATGAAGGACCAGGCGAACCAGCAGCCGCGCGGGATCAGCCCTCCTGCTCGAAAGTGAGTAGGGGGACGTCGTAGAGATCGGGAATGCGCTTCCGGGTCACCACTGGGGAGGCCCACTCCTCGATGGCGAGTTCGGTGACGAACTGCACGGTGGCGCCCAGGAGGTGGCTCGTGCGTCCATCGGCAGAGTCCGCCTTGAGGCCGGCGGACACGTGGATGTGCGGAGCCACGCGGTCGTTCTCGGCGTCCCAAGCGAGAGTTCCGCTGCCGAGGACCTCCAGGGTCTCGACTTCGATCTCTTCCCACAGCGGGCGCTCCGGAGACTTCAGGGGGCCACAGGTTCCTACCAGCCGGGCACGGCTGAAGCCTCCGATGAACGTGATAGAGCCGGCGCGGACACCGGATTCGCGGCAGAAGGCATCCAGCGCCTCGAAGAACTCTTCGCCATGGTCGAAGGCAACAGCGAACCTTCGGCCGATACTGATCTCGGTGGCGCGCATAGGAATCCCATCGTGAGTCGTCGAGGGTCAGCGGTGGGCCGCGAAGACGGTCCGGATCGCGGTCTGGTCCGCGCCGGAGCGCAGGAGGGCAAGCAGCAGCAGCCGGGCCTTGCGCGGCTCCAGCCGGCCGCCATTGACCAGGCCCCGGCCGAGGAGGTCGGTCTCCGAGCCGGGACCGAAGTCGTAGGTGTGGGTGAGGACGCTTCCGGCGCCGGTACGGGAAGTCAGGACGACGGGGATGCGGGCTGCGAGGTTGCCCAGCCGTTGCGCCCAGATCTGCGGGACGTGCCCGGCGCCGAAGGCCGCGACGACCAGGCCGTCGAGCCGGTCGGCGGGAGCATCGAGGAGGGACCCCTCGCTGCCGAGCGTCGCCTCGATCACCTCGACGCAGGCCAGGCGCACAGGCAGTCCGATGGGCGCCTGGCGCGGCACCAGGAAGTGGATCCGAGGTTGGCCTTCCACCAGATGACCGACCGGCCCTGCGCCGGGCGAGGTGAACGCTGACGTGCTGGTGCTGTGGGTCTTCTGGACATGGCGGGCCGCGTGGAGCTCGTCGGCGAAGGCGACGAGAACCCCGATGCCGCGGGCCTCGGGGCAGGCCGCGGTGCGTACGGCGGCGAGGATGTTGGCCGGCCCGTCGGCGCCTGGCATCTGCGGATTGCGCATGGCGCCGGTGATGACGACAGGAGCGTTCCCGGTGTAGAGCAGGTCCAGAAGGTAGGCCGTTTCCTCCAGAGTGTCGGTGCCCTGGGTGATCACGATCCCCGCGGTGTCCGAGGAACGCTTGTTGAGTAGGTCGGCGAGGTCGACGATGTCGTCCACCGCGAGCCATGCCCCGGGAATCTTCCGGAAGTCCACCAGCTCCAGGGTGGCCTCCGCAGCAAGTTCAGGCACTGCGGCAACGAGGTCCTCGGCGGTCAAGGCGGGGGCGACTCCACGTCCCGCTGTGTCGGACGCCATCGCGATGGTGCCCCCGAGCGAGAGCACCAGAACACGCGGGGGCGGGGCCTGGGAGGTGAGGGCCACGGCGACTGCCTTTCACAGAAGAGGATCAAGCACAGGTCTGAGTCAGCGTCGTGCCTCTCAGCGGTCGGGGGCAAGGGATCCGAGGAAGTGGAACACCTCGTCCAAGGCCTCGACGCTGAGGTGGCGGCTGCGGGGACGGACGATGCTCGCTATCCCACACGCCGCCAGCTCACGGCACCGTACGACCAGCCAGCTCCAGTCGACGTCCAGGTACCCGGCCAGGGCACGCAGCCGGGCCTGCGGATCAGGCCCCCGCATCACGCTGTGTGCCTGGGCTTCGCCGGTCGCTTCACGGTATCCCCGGAGGGCGGGGCGCTGCGTGACCGTGTCGACAGCCCAGATCTCGTCGGTTCGCACCCAGTTGGCGACCACTGCACGCTGTTCGGGAATCATGGCGAACCCGTCCATCTCCGAGTACTCCGGGTCGGCGAGAACATCGACACGGATGCCCTGCAGTTCCATCAGGGTGACGGCCAAGAGGAGAAGGACCCGCTCGTACCTGTCGCTTCGCGCGACCGCGCTCTCCGGGATGCAGAAGGCGCGAGACATCGGCGCGGTGCCGACGGCGTACCGTGCTGACAGGGCCCTGAGGTAGTCGAGCTTGTGCTGGAACCACAGCCACGCGGCTGCCTGCTCGCCGGTCTGCTCGCGGGTCCAGAAGACCGGGGGCCCCGACAGCCCGTCGAGCCGGCGCATGATGTGCTGCGCGCAGAAGCTTGATCCCAGCCAGTGCGCTCCCGCCGTGGTGAGGTCGGGCATTGCCAGGCGGCTGGGAGCCGACCGCGGAAGAGCGAGGTAGGTGTCTAGGACCTGTTGCTCCTGGGCCAGAGTGGAGTCGTCGGCAAGTAGTCCGTCGTCGAACTGGACGAGCGACCACAGCAGACCGTAGGTGAGATCGTCCAGCACGTGCGCGGCCTGTAGATCAAGGGTGCTGCGTCCGGGTGCCATGGCGCGGGCGCGCCGGGCGTTCGCGGCGTCGATCACGAAGAGCTGAGCGGTGCTCTCCCGCTCGTCCACTCCGATGAGGAACCCGCGGCTCGCCGAACGCAGGAAGCGGTCGAACGCGTCGGCGCCAGTGATGTCGACTTGAGCAATCGAACCGGATCGGGTGACGGGACGGAAGGCCACTGCGGTAGCCGTCCCGTCCAGCGCTTGCCGACCGACCATCTCCCAAGAGCCGGGCGCCTCCCCCGAGGACATGAAAAGACGGCTCGTGGACCAGCTCTCCGTGATCGCAAGCGAGGCGCTCAGGCGGTCACGATCAGGCATGGGGGACTGTGGGCGGACGGTATCCGGGGCAGGGCTGAAGAGATCCCGGCAGGGGACGCCGAAGAGCCGCTCCAGGACCAGAGCCGTATCTGGCCGCGGCATGCCCTGCCAGTCCCCCTTCGCCCACCGGTCGAAGCTGCGCCGCGGCACCGTGATGCGGGCCAGCCTGGGTGCGTTGACCTCCTTGGCTATGTCGCGGGCTGCCTGTTCGAAGCGTAAGCAGAAGGTGTTCCACCGGTCCCACCTGCGCTCCATAAGCAGGACGCGGAACAAGGTGGGGCGGGGCATCGACACAGCCCTCCTCGGACAACGGCGGGACGAGCACCGGCAACCACGGCCAGCTGGCACATTCCACGAGGCGCGACAGAGGCACCACGGATTGTGACCTCGGCCAGGATGCTCCTCTCGGTGTGTTCCGCGCAACACAACCGAGAAAATTTCTCCATAGAATCGGTTGTTGGAGTAGGGGCCTTCAGGCCACACTGGCCACCATGTCCGATGCAGAGGTCCCCTGGTCTCTTCCGCACAGAGAAGTGGGCAGCAGGCTCGAGGAGTTGCGGGAGCGCCACGGTCTGACGCAGAGCGCTGTCGTTGACCTTCTGGGCGCGCGCGGCATCCGGACGAACGTCTCCTCTCTGAGCAAGCTCGAAAACGGGAAGCTGAAGAGGATCCCGAGCGGCCTCATCGAAGCACTGCTCGACCTGTACGAGACCGAGCCCGAGTCCGAGACCCGCCGGTACGTTCTCGGCCTGCTCAGCGTGGACACCACCCCAGCCGGTCGCCGACGCCGACCACCTCTCTGGCGACGCCATGCTGCTCTTCTGGGGCCGATGAAATTCGAGCCCTACCTCCAGCTGGAGCGCAAGGCGGCCAAGCTCCGCAACCACCAGCCTCGCCTAGTGCCAGGACTTCTCCAGACCTGCGGCTACGCCCAGCGCACCATCGAAACCATGCGCCCCGAGCTCAGCGCAGCGGACGTCCGCGGCTTGGTCGACGTCCGTATGGACCGCCAGCGACAGGTCCTCGGCGGAGACGTACTGCACGAGTTCCAAGCCCTGCTCGACGAGGAAGTCCTCCGCCGCCAGGTGGGTGACGAAGCGGTACGGCGAGACCAGCTCCGGCACCTCCTTGTACTGACGGAGCAGGGCAAGGTGACCATCCGCGTCCTGCCGGACAGCCTCGGTATCCACCCAGGCATGGCTGGCCCTTTCGTGCTGATGGGGTTCGATGACGCCGACCAGGACGTCGTCTGGTGTGAACTCGCAAAGCGGTCAGTCTATTTCGACCAAACCGAGGACGTGGACTACTACGACGGGGTATTTACGGATCTATGGGAGCGGGCCCTGTGCCCCGCTGAAACGCGTGCCCTCATCAAGAAGATGATCTAGGAGAGTTAGCAAGTGAGCAAGAGCAAGCCCACCGCGGCCGAGCTGGACCTTTCGGACATCGAGTGGGTGGTGTCCTCGTACAGCGGTGGCGGGGGCGACTGCGTCAGGGTCGGCACGAAGGACGGCTTCGCCTTGGTCGGCGACACGAAGAACCCCGACCTCCCCCCGCTCGTCTACACCCCGAGCGAAGCCCGCGCGTGGCTACAGGCGGCCAAAGCCGGCGAGTTCGACTTTCTGCTCGATCTGTGACACGAGCGGAACTCAGGTAGTCCGCATGGGCCGGCCTTGGACAAGGTCGGCCCATTGCGTTTTGTTCAGCTGCAGACTGGTCGATTCCGGCACCAGGGCACTTCCGGGCCAGGCACTCCGTGAGCGAGAAGCCATTGATGCTTCCCCTGCTCCTAGGAAGGCCGTCCTAGGTCGCGGTGCTCGACGACAAGGGCATATGCGCCCCCAATGTTCAGCTCTGCCAACCTCGTGGCGATGTGCCGCGCGATGACCACAGCACGGCGGCAGCCACCGAAGCTACCGATGGCGATCGTCAGTTGCGCCAGATCCGTGTCGTCCATCAGCATGTGCGTCCCGACCGCGGTCTGCACAGCCAGGCTCCGCGCCTCCGGGGAGGCGAGAACCCGCTGTTGGACAAGGCAGTCAAGGCCAGTCAGGCCGTCCAGAGCGGGATCTTCCACGGCGGGAACCAGCCTGCGGACGTCGAGAGCGAGATCGGATTCGGGCACGGCGCTGGCGTGCATGTAGCCGAAGCTGATGATGGTGACGATTCTTGGCATAACCTGCTGACTCTTTCTCAGGTGGAATGTATGCGTCGATAGCCAGCTGACCCGGGCGTGTCTTTTGTGCGGCACGGCCAGGGGGGCTGGGTGGCTCAGCGGCGACGCCGGTCGTCGCCGGGTGAGGGCGTGCGGCCGATGTGCAGGCCCCCGCAGTGGCGGCATGAATAGGAGCGCTTTGGCGTAGCTGACGGGTTGAAGCGGCTGTATTCGGAGGCGGCATGGTCTGCGTCCTCGGGGTTGGTGAATCGCTTCTTGCCTGTGCAGGCGCGGGCGCGCCTGAGGGCGTTGTTGGCGCGGCTACTCACAGTGGTGCTCCTTCCTGGGTGGGATACACGAAGGCCACCCCCGCGGCGCGGAGGTGGCCTTGGCCGTGCCGGACTCGGCGCCGGCGGCAAGAGGTTCTACTTGGGAGCCAGGTTTCGCAGGGCGTTGGCCGCCAGGTCGAGGTGCACGGAAAGCTGGCGGCTGTGATGCCTGGCGTTGTTGGTGCCGTTGACCGCGTTCTCAGTCCATGTCCGGGGTGGGTTGCGGTCCGTAGATCGCCAGGTCTCCGTGTGGAGGTGGGCGCGGACGTAGCTGTGGAGGTTCAGGGTGATCTCCGTCAGGAGGTCGGCGCACTCACGAATGGCGTCGATCGTCGCTGCTGCTTCGGCAGGGTAGGCGTATGCGGCCCGGGGGTCGCGGGTGCCGTTGGCGATCTCGCGGAGGGTCTGAGCGGCCTGGGATGCGGTGATGGGGTGGGCAGCCATAGCAGGAGGCTGCACCATATGTGTCTGTGCTGAGACGGGTTCGGACGAGTTGAGTTGATCCCGCCGGTGCGGCCGGAATCGTGTTCCGGCCGCACCGGCGGGTGGTCACTCGGGTTCGGCGAGGTCTCTCAGGGCGGTCAGGTCGATGCCTTTTCCGGACTTCGAGGTCATTCCCGCGCGCACTGGCTTCACCTCGAGGCCGGCCGCGCGGAGGGCGTCGCCCACGGTGGACGAGGTCCAGTCGGTGCCCTGGGTGCCGTCCTTGTTGAGGCGGGCGGCGATGTCGGCCAGGTGCGCCTTGGCCTCTCCTTCGAACAGGTCGGCGATGGTGGTGAGCAGCTGGTCCAGGTGGGCGGGATCCTCTTCTTCCTCTGGGTCGGCGTCGGGATCGAATCCGTCCGCGTCAGCGTCGTAGGCGTCGGTGTTGTAGGTGCCCCCTTCGGCACTGCCGCGCCCGCCCTGGCCGCCCGCCACGGTGGACAGTCCAGTCAGGGAGTAAAGGGCATCTTCGATCGGATCGAAGCACTGGCCGGGCAGGACCCCGGCCAGGCGGCGCAGCTCGAAGGCGTTGGTGATGATGTCGGCAACCTCCTGGTCGGTGAGGTAGTGGGAGCGGCGCAGGGCGGGCTTCCCACCGAGGGCGAGCCATCCGACTCCACGGGTTTCGTCGGAGATGAGGGACGCGTTGAACCCGGCCCCTGCTCGGCCGTCTCCGAGGATGGTGTTGGAGCTGGTGGCGTCCTCGCAGCGCATGGCCCAGCGGCCCGCGATGTTGTTGCGCAGGAGCCGGGGGATGACCTCCACGAGGGGGGTCTGCGTGGTGAGCACGAGGATGATGCCGGCGCCGAGGCCTTGGGAGCCGAGGAGGATCAGTAGGCGAATGATCTTCGCGCGGAGCTTGGGGTGGGTGGTGTACGGGTAAAGCTCGTCGATCGCGATGACTTCGATCGGCATTTCGTGGAGGAGGTCTTCGTCGAGCTTGGAGCGGCCGAGGTCGGACAGTCGCGCGTAGCGGCGGTCCATCTCGTCCTTGAAGACCAGGAGCAGGGCGAGGAGCCGTTCCGGTGAGTGCTTGAAGAAGGTTGAGGCGATGCGGGCGGTGCGGTTGTGTTCGCCGCTGCCCTTGCCGTCGATGATCCGCAGGTTGACGCGGGGGTCGAGGGCGCATGCGCAGATCAGTGCGGCCAGGGCGACGCCCTTCCCGGAGCGGGACGCGCCTCCGAGGATGATCGCGATGTCCCGGATGAGAATGGCGATGATCTCGCCCCGCGGGTCGGAGGCGACGGGCGCGCCGTCGTTCCACACGTCGAGGGGTTCGGTGCGGCCGATGAGCGGGGATCGGTAGGAGATGGTCATCGGGTCGACGTGGAAGCGGGCGACCTTGACCATGCGGGCGTGTCCGCCAGCTTCGGGGCGGACTCGTTCAAGGAGGAGCAGCGATTCGTCCACGGCCATCTCTCCGGCGATGTCGACCCGCCGGTTGATGATCTTGTCGGCATTCAGGTCCTGTCCGGCGGGCAGCACGATGAAGGCCTGCCAGCCGAGCTGGTCGCGGACGACCTCGCCGACGATCGTGGCGTGGGGGTAGATGACGGGCTGTCCGTCTTCGCTCTTGGGCGGCTTGAGGAGCCGTGCCCCGTAGAGGGCACGAGTGAACTCTTCGGTCTCTGGCGTGACGGTGTTCGGGTCGTAGGTGGGGGTCAGACCAGTGGGGTGGGGCTGCTGGCCGTGCAGCCCGGCAGGCATTGCAGTTTCTAGTTCGGGAATTTGCAGTACCGGGGGAAGGGACCGTTCGGTGAGGGGTATGGGGTGGCGGGTGAGCCACCAGGCACCGGCGAGGGACAACGGGATTGCGAGGAGGGCGCTGACGGGGAACTGGATGACTGCGAACCCGCCCACGCCGAGTCCGACCAGGGCCGTGACGAAGCGGCCGGCCCCGCCGGTCCGCCGGGCGCGGGCGACCTCGTCGTTCGTCGGCCAGACGGCGATGAACGATTCTGCGGTCAGGTGTTCCACGGCGGCGCGGTGTCGGCGGGCCTTTTCGCCGGCCTGCGCGGCGAGTGTCTTCTCCTGCGCGGTGAGTCCTTGCCGGGCTGCGCGGGCGGCCCAGGCCGCGACAGGCTTCTCGGCGGCGGCCAGAGCAGCCGCAGCGTCGGCCCGCTGTTTTCGATACAGAGCAAGAGCACGGAAGACGACTCGGCGGCGGATCTCCTCGTCGGACATGTTCTGTCCAGAGAGCCAGTGTGCGGTGACCTGGAAGGCATTGCGGTACCCGGGACCCGTGCGGGTGCCGACGATCCGGATGCCGGTCCACACCGCCTGTACGACGCGGTGGGAGCGGCCTGGATTTCTGATTCCGCTTTCGCTGTCGGGAGTCCTGGGATCGGGGCCAGCCGTACCGGGATCTGGGGCGGTGGGGGAGGGGATGTCGTCGACGATCTCGGCGTCCCAGACCCACTCACCCTGGTACAGCTCGGGAGCATTGTCCGGGGTGGTGCTCATTGCAGTTCTCCGTTCGGGCGGGCAAGCAGTGGGGCCTTGTAACCGTGTACCCAGGGTGTGCTGGGGACGGTCACAGGGCCGGTAACCGGGTACAGCAGGGGTCCCGGTTACCGGGTTACGCGGTTACATCGCTGGTCAAGACGTCATGCAAAGAACCACGCCTGGATGGTGCTGGCACCGATGCTGTTGACCATGGGGGTGAGGGTTACGGCTCCGAAGAACGGTCCGAGGCAGATGCCAGCGACCGACCCGAAGCCAAGTTCCTTTTTCAGCACGCCGACCGCGGACTTCCAGAAGGCGATCATCACGACGACGATCACCAGCATCAGCACGGATCCGTACGGGGTGAGCGTGCCGAACTCGGCGGCTCGGCTGACGGACACGGCGTCGGCTCCGGTTCCCTTCTCCAGGGCGGTGTCACCGACCCAGCCGAAGCCCTCGAGGATCCAGCCGAGCAGGGTGCCGAGGAGACCCCCGACGCACGCACCAACGAGGGCCAGGGCGGCGCAGCTGGTGAGGAACGGAAGCAGCTCGCGGACGTTGCGGGCGCCCTTGCCGGACTTGAACCACCACCAGGAGACCCGGCCGAAGAACACGCACAGGCCGATTGCGAGCATGCCGAGGCTGACGGTTTTCATGAGGCGGCTCCAGTAAGCATGGTGATGGCGGACAGCAGGGCGGGCGGGTAGTAGACCGGCGACAGGGCGGCGCCCCATACGAGGAGCACGGACCACCACTTGTGGTAGGCGAGGTGGACCAGGCCGAAGCCGATGAATGCGAGGGCGACCATCCCGAACGGCGCGGCGTCGGGGGTGTCTTCGGTGAACCGGGCCAGGGCGGCGCCGCCAATGGGGCCGGTGGTGAGCGCCGACACGATGAACTGGCGTCCGGTGGGGCTGGACAGCCAGTCGCGCAGCCACTGGAGGCTGACCTGCCGCGGCTTGGCCGGCTCGGGGGCGAGCCGGGTGGCGAGGGCGTCGGCGAAGGTCTCCGCCATGGCCCGCATGTCGGGCCCGGTGTAGGGGCTGTGGGGGTCCTGAGCTGGGGTGATGGAGTGCCACGGCACCTGGTCGGGCGGCGGGTGGCCCGGGTCGTAGGGGGGTTTGGGCGGGTACTGGTCGGGGTCCATCAGGTACCCCCCAGTCCGAACTCGGCCCACACGATGAGGAGCTGGCGGCGGACGAAGATCTCGTCGGCGTCCGGAGCCGCCCAGGCGGGGCGTTCTCGAGAGCCGGGCTGAGGCTGCGCCCACACGGGCGTGGACGGGGTCGTATCGGCGTCGGGCTCGTTGCGGGAGGGGAGGTGGGTGATCGTGTCCCACTTCCCCGGCACGACGGGGCGTTCACGGCGGAAGCCGCGGAGAAGGCGGGGTACGTGCGGCATGGTGGTGCCCTCCTGGTGTGTGAAGGCTGGGGTAAAGGCACGGGGCCCTGAGTGCTTCTGTGGTGGTTGCAGCAGGGCCCCGTGCTGCTAGCGGGGGTGGTGGCGCGCGTGCCGGTGGGGCCGCAGGGGGGCGCACTGCCCAGGTGCGGCGGGCGCGTCGCCCATGGGCGATGCGGCCTTGGCGGCGCGCGCGGTGCAGGCGTTCATGTGGTGTGCCTGTCTGACGGGGAGACTCCTGGCTCCCCGTCAGGGAATCGTACTGGTGTACGAGTCTGTCGGGGTGATTGCCGGCCTGGCAGTCCGCCGTTCTCGTTCACGGCCTTGCTCAGCCACGATTTGGACTTGCCGAGCGGGTCCTGTGCATAGGCACTCAGCGTGAGATTCGGGTTCAGCGCCATGGCGTTGAAGAAGTCGTTGGCGGCGCGCTTGCGTTCCTGTTTCGGGGTGAGAACGCCTTCCTCGTTCTCGTTCTCGGTGTCGTCGCTGTTCTCGCCGCCGTTCTCGCTCTTGTTCTCATCCGCGTTCACGGTGCCGGGGTCGGCGGTATCGGTGGTGTCCACGGGCAGCGGGACTGAGGCGTGAACAGCGGGCGGGCGCGGTGCGGCAGCGGCGTGAACGGGCACGCTGTTCACGGCCACACCCACGGGGTTCTCGGGGGGCCGAGAACGGTCGCTGAACTGTGAGAACAGGGAAAGGGTGTCGTCGTTCTCGGCACCGTGAATAGGCTCGTTCTCACCCGTGTTCATGGTGCCGTTCTCGGTGTTCTCGCCCGTGTTCACGGTGTCCGGGTCGGTGTTCACGGTGCTGTTCTCACCCGTGTTCACGGTGTCCGCGCCCGCGTTCTCGCCTCCGTGAACGGGCGTGTTCACGGTGGTGTCGGTGCCGACCGCGAGGGCGAGAACGGGCGCGCTGTTCTCGATGTCGTTCACGTTCTCGGCTATGGTCCCCGGGCCGTCGAGGCCGTGAACGGGGGCGCCGTTCTCACGGCGTTCACGGTGACCGCCCGTAGTCAGCGCGGGGAGACGCACGCCGTGGCGGAGCATCCGCAGCGGCAGCAGCTCCTCTATGGTCAGCTTCTTCCGCCACCGGCGCCCGTGCTTGGCCTGGAGTCGTGCTTGGTAGAGGAGCCGGTCCTGTTCGATCTGGATCGCCTCGTCGTACGAGCGCAGCTCCCAGAGCTTCATGCGGCGCCAGAGCTTGAACGTGGGCACCGGCGCGAGGAACCAGCGGGCGAAGCGGACGCTGTCCATGTGCCGGTCGGCGGTGATGTCCGCGATCCGGCCGATGGCGTGGCGGGCCGCTTCGACCGAGACGACGAACAGGATCGGGATGACGCCGTGCATCGCGACGCCCAGCGGGTCGGGCCAGGAGGCTGCGCCGTTGAAGGCGATCGTCGCGGCGGTCAGCAGCCACGCCGTCTGGCGGAGCATCGGGAACCCTATGCGCAGCCAGGTCAGCATCAGGTCCAGGGCGAGAAGTACGACGATGCCGGCGTCCAGTCCGATCGGGAACCAGTGCGCGAAGGCCCCGAAGCCCTTCTTGATGGCGAGGGCTTGGACCGCGGCGTACGACCCCGCGAAGCCGATCCCGGCAATGACCAGCACGCCGAAGATGACCACGCCGATGAGGATGCGCAGCGGGCGGGTGATGACGGGTTTGGTGGGGGTGCCGGACACCGGCACTGCTCCTTTCTCTTGGGGCCACTGGGGCCGCCTGGGCGACAGGATGATTTGCGAGTGCGCATCCTTGCCGCCCAGGCGGAGAGGGTGGCTAGAGCCCTGCCTGCCGCTGCTCGTCGGCCTCGGCCAGCGCCGTGGTGAACGCGGCGTCAGGGGCGGTTGCCGGGGCGGCAGCGGTGGCGCGGCCGGAGAGGTCGTGGGAGAGGTACCGAAGCAGCTCCCCCAGCGACTCGTAGCCGTTGTCGGGCATCCATTCGATGAGGCGGGTCAGGGCCCGAATCTCGCCCGGGTACAGGGGGACGGAGACGGGGGCCTGCGCGGTGGTGAGGTCGGCCGCCAGGCCACGGCGCAGAGCGAGCACGCGGGCGTCCGCATAGGTCTCGTCGGCGCTGAGGCGGCGGAAGCCGTTGTCGCGGGCGTAGCCGTCGAGGATGGCGGTCAGCCCGTCGAGCCCTTCACCCAGCGACCGGTAGCGGGGCTTCTCTCGGCTGCCCACTGAGGTGTGGTCGATCATGCAGGCCGTGGCGAAGGAGGCAACGCGTGCAGGGTCGGGGGTGAGACCGGCGCCCATGAAGACCTCGATCATCGGGCCCCCGCCTTCGACGCTGTACTCCCAGCCCGCGAAGCCGTCCCAGCGAAGCTGGGCGATGGTGCGGCGGGGGCCGTGGCGCAGAGCGTGGATGACGGGGAACTGGATGTAGGACTCCGTCTCGGCGTGCTTGGCGTCGAGCTTCGAGTCCTCGCCGTCGAACACGCTGATCGAACTGGTGGGCAGCCCCTCGTCCATGAGGGCCTTGGCGGTGGCGGAGGTGTAGTGGCCCAGGGCTTCCCGGAGGTCGGCTACCTGCTGGTCGGTGGGGTGGGGCATGTGCCTGCTTTCTTGATGGTGGTGAAGGGGCCGGTCGGCCGAGGCCGTGCTGAAGCCGCGCCTGGGTGAGGCGGGCCGCGGTTTCAGCACGACGTCGTTCGATGCCGGTCACTGCCAGGTGGAAGCGGTGAGCAGGGCGAGCGCGGCGGTCAGGCCGCCTAGGAGGCCGCGGAGTTCGGGGAGCGCGTCGGTGTGCTGCGCCTTGCCGAAGGCCAGGGCCATGAGGCCGGTCAGGGTGGCCAGGTGTGCGGTCACCGGGCGGGTTCCCACACGTCACAGCGGGGGCCGCCCTGGTGGTGGCCGACCGTGCCGTTGGGGTTGCAGGGGCAGCGGTCCGGGGCCGGGGCGGCGAGGGGCGGCTCGGGGGTGGGGTGGCCGGTCAGGCTGGGGCAGGGCTCCCAGTGCCTCCCGGTGCGCGGCTCGTCGTGCTCGGCGCAGTCGACCGGGCAGGGCCCCGGAACGGCGCCGAACCCGTTGCAGAACCTGCACTCCCGAGCGGCGAGGTCGCGGGCCAGGTCGCGGCGCATCCGGCAGAACCGGAGGTGGAACTCGGCCAGCGCCACGTTGCCCTGCTGGACGGCGAGGGTCGCGGCGTGCTCGGACGCCAGGGCTTGCGCGAACAAGTCGCTGGAGGTGCGGCTGCTGGTCACTGGTCGCCGCCTTCCGCCCGGAGTATGGCGACGGTAGTGCTGGCCTGCTCCTCGTTGAGGCCGGCGGTGAGCCGGAGCGCGGCGACGGGGTCGATGCCCAGCTCGATCGCCTTCTGGTAGACGGTGCGGTGCTCGTCGCTGTGCTTGCGGAGCATGGAGGCGACCCACTGGGTGCCCCAGGGCTCCTTGTCGGCGGCGGCCTTGGCGACCATTTCGCCGAGCTTGGTCTGCGCGGTGACCTCGTCGTAGATGACGGCCAGCCCCATGCCGAGGAGGAGGAACCGCTCGGCGGTGGTCTCCTCGACCTGGAATTCGGCCATAGCGTCGGTGACGGCGGTTTGGAAGTCGTTGGGGTTGGCGATCTGCGGGAAGCTGTCGGGGGTGCAGCGCATGGTGGTCTCTCCTTCCAGGGGTCGGCCGCCCCCGCCTGGGTTGGCGGGGGCGGCCGAGCCGGGGGTCAGGTGCGGTTCTTCTTGCCGAGGGCGGACAAGGCCCCGATCCGTCCGGCCGCCTTGCGGGCGCCGGTGCGTTCGGTGGTGACCCGGCCGGTCGTGAGGTTGGCCTTGGCGGTCTGGCGCGGGGAGCCGTTGTCGAGGAGGCGGTTGAGGAAGCTCATCAGCGCTTCCCCCAGCCACGCTTGGGCTTCGAGGTCCGGCCGCTGATCCGAAAGGCCTCGCCGCGGGCGGAGGCTGCCCGGGCGGAACGGTCCGGCTTCTTGAAGACGGACCTCTTGCCCCTCGTGCTGCCGTGGCGCTCGGGCTCGCTGAACAGGAAGCGGAGCATCAGCAGGCCCCCCGGCGGGGTCCGGCCTTGCGGCCGAGGTGGGCGCGGCACATCGCGATCTCGATGCGCTCGGCCACGCGGGGGTCGACGGGCGGGGCGTCGAGCGGGGGCAGCCGATATCCGGCTGCGCGAGCCCGCTCGACCAGGCGGGCGTGGTGGGCGGTGCGGGTCGCCTTCTGGTCGACGGCCATCAGCTGGCACCGCCGATCAGGATGTCCATGGTGATGCGGATGGTGGCCTGGCCGGCGTGAGCGACGATCTCCGCCCGGTCCCGGTTCTCCGGGTCGTTGAAGGCCATGCCGGGGGCGGCGAGGAGCTGGACCACGTCGGTGGCAAGGGACGGTGTGACCGGCAGGGGGATGGTCAGCTCCAGCTCGGCGGCGCGGTGCTGGTGGGCGCCGAGCCACTGACGGAGCTGGTCGAACCCGGCGTCCTCGTCGAGGAGGAAGCGGTCGAGGCTGATCGGTCCCGCCGTGGGGGCGGGGAGGGTGGCCGTAAAGTGGGCCATGTCCGGTACTCCTGCTGCTGTCAGGTGGTGCGGGACGTACGCCACGGCGGTTGCCGGGGCGCGGATGGGGCCCTCCTCTTGGTGTTGCGAGCACCGAATGGGGGGGCCCTTTCTGCTGCCCAGACGGGCACGGCTCCCGCACGCCTCGCATTTCTGCGGGCGTGTGGGACCGGGCTCGTCCGTCAGCGGGCAAGGCTGGGAGCTGGGTTCACCAGCTCACGGACGTCTGCCATGCGGAGGACCGCAGGGGTCACGCGTTCGAGTTGCGGGCCCGGTTGCGGGCGGCGCGGCGCTTCATGGCACGGCGCTCGTCCTCGCTGAGGCCGCCCCAGACGCCGGAGTCCTGGCCGGACTCGAGCGCCCACTGCAGGCACTGCTCCATGACGGGGCAACGGCGGCACACCGCCTTGGCCTCCTCGATCTGGAGCAGCGCCGGGCCGGTGTTGCCGATGGGGAAGAAGAGCTCAGGGTCCTCTTCCCGACAAACGGAGTTGTGTCGCCAATCCATGCGAATCACCTCTTTGCATTCGAAGGGTGGTTCCGGGCAGGCAGTCTGCGAGGAGCACACGAGTTGGCCTGACCGGTGTGGGCTGTGGAGCCCGGAAGAACCGATGCGGCAGAACCCGATCTGCGGTTCGTACCGCGGGCACGCCAGGTATTCGTCTGGATGTGCCGGATGCACGTCACGGCCCGAAGGGTGACGCGTAGGAGACGAGGAAGCCGAAAGGCCTTCTCGACTGCCAGTTACGCTCTGGCATGCGCGCCATCGTCACGCTCTGGTGTAGCGGGCGGCCGCTCCGGTGGTCCGTGGAGCCGGTGCGCTTGGCGTGCCGCCGGGCGTTTGGTGTCCCGGTCGCCGACCGGGGGCGGCTATGCCGCCACATGCGCTGGATGCCGCAGAGCCAGGGGCTCCTCCCCGCCCCCAGCAATCGCTGGGTGCTTGCCACGGCGTGGGGGGATAGGGCACTCGGCGCGGCGGCTCGGACCGGGGTCCTTGCTCGCCGTCCGGATGAGTGCGTCTCACGTCATTCCGCGCAGTCCACTGTGCAGTTCAGAAGTTGCGGGGCCTTCCCTGGTCCTCCCGCGAGCGGGTCTCCCAGAGGGCCTTGATCGATCAGGGGCCGGACCTTGCCGACCGCTTCCCCGCAAAGAGCCGGGGCTTGAGGGCTTGTTGAGCCCGGTAGGGGCAAATCGGAAGTCCGACTACGCCGGTCGCCGCTTGCCTCAACCTGGTAATCAAGGTAGTACCTGGTATACATAGTTTGTCAAGGAGGTGATTCGCGAGATGGCTGCTCACGTAGTGGTTGTGGTGGTTTCGGTCCCGGCGTTGTGCTGCACTAGGGGGACCATGTACAACCAGGCATACAAGGGAGGCCGCTCTGTGGCTGATGGAGCCAGGACGCAGCCCGAGTACCGCAGGGTCCTCGACGACCTGCTGCGCAAGGTCAGCAGCGGAGAGCTGCCGGTCGGTGAGAAGATCCCATCGACCGACGGCCTGTGCGCGGAGTACGGCGTATCGAAGCCTGTGGTCCGTCGCGCCGTTGCAGAGCTTCAGGGACGGCACATTCTCGAAGGTCACCCGGGCAAGGGCGTCTACGTGCGCGCTCGCCCGGCGGACCTCGAAGACGAGCAAGCCTCGTTGGCGGAGCTCGCAGCCGGACTGGAGTCGGTTCAGAGCCTGCTGGGTGCGATGCAGGAAGCCGACAATGAAGCTGTGGCCGCCATGCGGCGGGAGTTGGGAAACCTCCGCCGCCACGTGTCACGGCTTGAGGCCAAGCTCATCGAGCTTTACGGCCGGCTGGGCCAGCCGTACCAGCGGGATGCTGCGACGTCCGACGACGGTGGCGACGGGGTTGAGGGCAGCCAGAGCCAGCCTCTTGGTGCCTGAACAATGACTCACCGGGATAGACGTGGAGGGGGAGACATGGGGCAAGCAGCGAAGGTGGTCTCGATCGGAGCAAGGTCGAACTACCGGCCGGACTTCGGCCAACTCGCTCGGAGCCAGCTGGAGACTGCTCGGAAGGTCAAGGGCATGTCACAGGCGGAGTTCGCGTCGCTGCTCGCGTCCATGATGGGGTGGCCCATCACCGTGGACACGCTCGAGGCCTGGGAGTCCGATGCCACCCCGCCGGGGGACGTCATGATGGCGGTCGACCTCATCATCCGATCCGCGAGCACGGGCGTGGGCGAGGGACAGCCTCGTGATGTCCTCACCGACATCGTCGGCAGTCAGTTCGCCGATCTCACCGGCATCTACGCCAGCCGGTCGGAGTTCCAAGCCACCACGTCCGTCGCCTCGCTCTTCGACGATGCCCGCGACATCAAGGCCTGCGGTCTCTCCCTGAACATGCTGTGCCAGACGTACTCGGACAGTCGCCTGCAGCAGATCATCGAAGGTGGCGCGACACTGTGCTGTCTGTTCCTGGACCCTCACGGTCAGTTCATCAAGCAGCGTGAGGCGGAGGAGGGCTACCCAGAGGGGCAGCTTTCCGCTCTCACCGCCCTGAACCTCGGCATCATGGAGCGGCTGTCGGAGCGCCTCACCGAGGACGCGAGAGCGCGTCTGCAGTTCGCCGTGTACGACGAGCCGATCCGCTTCAACGTCTTCCTCATCGACGGCCAGCTTTGCGTGGCCCAGCCCTACCTGCCCCAGACCCGCGGCGTCGACTCCCCGACCATGCTTCTCCGAAAGCGCCCCTCATCCGGCGGCCTGTTCCCCACCTTTGAGCGGGTATTCACGAGCCTGTGGGAAAGGCACGGTGCGCAAGCATGAGCACGATGAGCGACTTGCTCGCTGTTGCCCAGGGTGCGGTCGATGCAGCATCGCACCTGGTCCGTCGCACGGCGGTCGGACAGGTGGAGGCCAAGGGGGAGCGCGACATGGTCACCAACGTCGACCGCGAGGTGGAGGAACACGTCCGAGCCTTCCTTGCCAGGGAGACTCCGGAGATCGGCTTCTTTGGCGAGGAAGGCGGCCAGGCCGGCAGGACCACTGCACCACTGCAATGGGTTCTTGACCCTGTCGACGGCACCGCGAATCTCGCCCACAAGATTCCCCTCTGCGGGGTGTCGCTGGGCCTGATGCAGGGCCAGGAGGCCATGCTCGGCGTCATCGACCTCCCGTTCCTCGGCGAGCGCTACCAGGCGGCCCGCGGACTCGGCGCCACCGCCAACGGACAACGACTCCAAGTTCGGCCGAACAGCGACCTGGGCGAGGCGATTGTCGGCCTGGGCGACTACGCGGTCGGCGAGCAGGCAGCGGAACGCAACGAGCAGCGCCTCGCCCTGACCCAGCTGTTGGCGGCCAAGGTACTTCGCGTCCGGATGCTGGGATCGGCAGCAATCGACCTGGCATGGGTCGCATCCGGCCAGCTGGACGCCTGCGTGGCACTCAGCAACCACCTGTGGGATGTGGCAGCGGGTGTGGCTATCGCGCGTGAAGCAGGCGCCTCCGTGATCGACGTCGACGGGACCCCCCACACCCCGTCGTCCCGGGCCACCATCGCCGTCACGCCCGGCCTCGAGAGGGCCTTCGCTGATCTGCTCAACACCCTGCGCGACACCACGTAGCAGGGCCAGCAATCGTCGGTCAGCTCGAGCACAGAAGACATAAGCCCGAGCAGCACCGCTCTTCGGACCGAAACGCAGAGCGGCCCGGGAGTCCAGTCCCGAGCCGCTTGTGCTGCCAGATGAGGGGGTGAGCACTACACGCATACCTAGCTGAATCACGTCGCATGCCCGGCTGTCCAACCTCCCCAGGTGGGCCGGGTGGCGATGCAGTACGTACTCAAACCCTCGACTGGAGCACATCATAGCTGCCCGCCCTGGGGCCGGCTCAGTCATGCCTGAAACCGGACCGAGTCCCCACTCCGCCAAGCCGCCACTGATCCTCTTACCTCCCGCCCCATCCGGCCCGTCCCGAGGGCGTGCCGACACCATGGACTACCCCGATCTCGACCAGCGCGGAGTACCCCGTCACCCTCTACTGCTGTCTGAGGGCATGCGGAGCCGTCTCCTGTCTGCAGTCCTCTGTCTGCTTGAAGACCCCGCTCTCGACGGGGCCTCGGACGACATACGGCTGAGCACCTTGGTGCTCGCGGCGAAGAGCGAGTCGGACTCTTGCCGCACAAAGATCCGCGCCCGTGAGCTCGGTCGATGGATCGGCATGTCGAAGTCCACGGTCGACCACAGTGTTCTGCCTCACTTCCGTGAGACGGGCATCGTCCAGTACCGCATAACCAGCTCTGAGACCGGCCGGATCACAGGTCTCGAATGCGTCATCATGCCGATGTGGCGAGCGCGGACTTCGGAATCACGCGAGCACCCCTTGACCCTGTACAAGCAGGAACTCGCCACCCTCCTGAGGTTGATCGAAGACCTGTTCGCACCCGGCTGGGGCGCCAACGCCACTTCCGCCGGACGAATTGCTCAGCGGCGAGGCCGCGGTGCTGCCACCGATCGCCTCGCACTTCTCCTCATGGTGCTGCACGCGAACGAGCAGGGGCGTGTGCCCCTCGTCGGCGGCACCGTGCAGACGGGGAAGGGCCGGGCGGCGGCGACCGTTGCAAGGCTCCTGGGCTGCAAGCCGGCCGGTGGGGGAAAGGTCCTATCTCGGCTGCGTTCCTTCGGCGCCGTGGCGACTACGCGTGTCCGCACACGATCCGGACTGCTGGGCAAGACCCGTCTCGTGGTGCCGGCAGCAGCGGATGCGCACGCAGCCTGGATGGACAGGCGGGCTGCGAACCGCCGGGCCGCACGCACGATCGCGCACCAGGGGCGAGGGTCAGGTCTGGTGACTGCAGCGAGTGGGCGACGGGCACTCACCTGGACACAGGCGTCCAACCGTGGCAAGGCTGGCGGCGACCACTGGTCCGAGGATGGGCTCCCCGGAACTGCAATCGGAGATCTTGATCAGCGGAACCCGGCGGACCGTACGCACCCATCTGCAGGGATAGCGTCCACGGGACCGGCAACTCCCACAGCTCCAGAGCGCTCCGGTGCTGCACCCCTTCACACTTACCACCCTGCTGTGGGTACTCAACCGAGCCAATCTGCAGACCGTTTCTGCTTTTCCGGCGTAGCCAGGGGGCGGTACGGAAGGCAGCCGGACCGCGCGTGCGCGTGCGAGGACCACACCGTGTCGTCGCCCAATGCGCCTGCCTCACCCGAGGCACCGGCCCCGGCCAAGAGCCCGCTGCGCGGAGAACAGCACATGCTCTCCCCCTCGGAAGTCAGCACGTTCAGCAAGGATGCCGCCCGCCAGACACTCGCTGCTTGGACGGGTCAGTCGGCCGACGCGCCGCAAAGCTGGGCTTCGGTTCCGAAAGAGTTCGCGACCGTTCTGGCCCCCGTGGAGGCGGTCTTTGGCCAGGTGGCGCGCAGGGCCGCCCGGCATGCGGTAGTCGCCGCAGCCCGGCGTGAGCTCCAGCTGTTGCGAGGTGTCTTCGGGCCTGGCGAGGCTGAGCGCCTGCTCAATGCCCGGCTCAGTCGGCGGCTTACCCAACAGCGTCAAAGCCAGGCGTCTATCGATGATCCAGCAGGCTGGATCATCGGCCGCGCCCTGCCGCGTCGCGGCAACTGCTACGACAACCGCTGCGACGAAGGCCGGCGCATGGACACCGAAGGCACCTGCCCGGCCTGCGTGTTGCTCATCGCGGACCGCCGAGCCCTCCGCCACAGTGTCGCTGCCCGGCTCTCCGGCAGCCTGTCCCTCGCACGGCCCGGACAGGCTCCCAGGCAGGACTTCGAGACGTTGTTGCGGCAGGAGTTCGCAGAGCACGAGGCTCGTCGCGCCGTTCACCGTGAGCGGGCCATTGCGGAACGGACTGCACGGGACGCCGCGGTTGCGGCTCACCGGGCGCAGGTGAAGTCTCTGGAAGCGGAGCGCATGGCTGCGCCCTGCCTGGAGTGCGGCGGGCAGACGGAGGCCGAGGTGTGCGGCATCTGCAGCAGCTGGCAGGCGGTGGAGCTGGCTGCTGCCGAGAGCGCAGACCTCGCCCGCGTTACCTGGACGGCCGCCGCCTCGCTGGCCGCGCGCGAGAGGACCGCCGACCACGCGGCGGCTGAGGTCCGGGCCGAGGCGGAGCAGGCCGCAAGTCGCGGACGAGTGGAGGGCGCCACTGCGGAGACGGCCGCCTGCATGGCCAAACTCGCAGCGGAGCTGACTGCAGGGGAGCGCCGCAGGGCGGCCCTCGCGACTCTGGCGCTTGGCTCCAGGGCGGAGGCGGAAGCGGCTGGCGCGTTCGAGGCTGAGCTGCGGCGCACCCACCTGCATCCGTCGGCTGACGACGCCCACCGCTCAGCGCGAGCCGCGGCCGAGGCCGCGCGCCTGCGGGTAGCCGAGCATCTCGTAGCCGCGGCGCTGGCAGAGGGACGGGAGCGCCGACGAGAGGAGCCGCAGCTGGACGAGACGGACCCGTACCGGTTGGGGGCCGCACGGGTGCGGGCGGAGTTGCGCCGAACAAGTTCGAGGGCGGCATGAAGGCCCGGGCAGGCCGCGCTGGTGGCCAGACTTGGCGGTGTCCCTGGGCGATGCCGACCCGCGACGGCACGTCGTGCGTCGCGCGCGGGCACGGGGACCCGACCGTCGATCGCCGTCGGGTCTCCGTGGACGGTACGAGTCCGTGGCTCGTTGCGCCCACGGAGACCTGCTGTGGGTCGGGGTGGGGGAGGTCAGCCCGTAGCTGCTGCCGGCGGCAGCGCGAAGGCGGTGAAGATCGTCCCGGCCGTCAGCTTGTGGAAGGTGAGTCGTTCGGCCACGGCCTGAGGGTCCTGCCAGCGGTGTTGGCCAAGGGTCAAGGACTCGGCCCAGGCTCGGACAGCTGCAGTGAGCTCGGTCCACTTCTCGGGCGTGACGACGCGCATGCCGTCGACGGTGATCGCCTGGCCGTGAGTCTCCCTGCTGGGGTGGACGATCACCGGGATCCGCTGGGTGCCGTCCGGGAGGGTTTGCGCTGCCCAGCGCACGCTGCCGCCAAGCTGATCGAGGTCGTGCTTGGAGATGGTGTCGGTCACGCAGCCGGTCTTGAGCTCGATGACGGCGTGCCGGGCGGGCCCGAGGATCCACAGGTTGTCCGGACCGGTGTCGTACAGCTTCTCGGGCCGCGTGCTGGTGAACCCGAGATGCCGGCCGAGGCCCTCCCATGCCTGCTCGGCTTCGTCCGCCCGGTCCTTGTCCCGCCAGACAACCTTCTCCAGGAGCGCCTGAACGCCGAGGAGCAGGGCTGTGGCGTCGGCGTATGTCTCCCTCAGATAGGCGGCGCAGGCCTCGGCCTGTGCCGCCGCGGGCCGCAGCTGGGTCGGGGTGACACCGCCGACGGGCTTGAGGACGAACGGGTTGTCGTCGAGGGCGCGGGAGAGCTGCTGCTGGGCGATGTGGGGGTCGACGTGGTGCAGGTAGGCGGCGCGCTGTTCGGCCATCCAGCCGCGGACCGCCGGATCGGTGACGGAACCCAGCGCCTTCTGCAAGCGGGCGGCGGCATCGTCGTAGCGGCCGGTTGTGGCGAGGTTGAATGCCTCGCGGGCGCCGACTGCCTCGGCGCGCACGGTGCCCCTGGCGTCGTAGTGGACGGAGGCCAGGGCCGATCGGTTGAGCGCGCGCCACTGGGGGTCCCGGTCGAGGCAGAGGCCGATCGCCTCGCGGATCCCGTCGAGGCCTTTGCCTTCCAGCTGCTCGGCAAGGCGGCTGCTGACGTCGATCTGGGCGCGGGTCGCGGGGGAGAACAGGGACTGCTGCTTGGGGTCGTGCAGGGCGATGGAGAGCTGGCTGCCCAGCAGCAGGACGGCGCAGTGGTCCTCGGTGTCGCGGACCCCGCGTCCCATGCCCTGCTCGATGCGCTGGATCTGGCGGGCGAGGAGGCTGGGGCTGCCGGACAGAACTCCGGCCTCGCGGCGTTCGGTGGCGTCCATGGGCCGGGGGACACCGTCCAGGATCAGCAGCTCACAGGCCGACCGGGGAAGGTCGACGCCGTCGTACTTGTTGACCAGGACCACGAGGCCGACGTGCCCGTTGCGGAGGGAACTCACGGTTTCGGGGAGCTCGCCGGCGTGCACGACCTGGTCGGCGTACGGGTGCCATGCAGCGGCGGCCGCGGTGCTCGGCACGAGAACCACGACGTTGACGGGATGCGAGTCAGGGGTTCCGTCTCCGTTGCGGTCGCCGTTGGCGAACTGGCGGGCCAGTTTGCGTACGGCTTCCGGATCCATCTTGGGGTTGAGGGCGACAGGGGCGAGGATCATCCGGTCCCCGAGGTCGGCCGCACTGCCGGGGGTGACCGGCTGCTCTACATCCTGCGGGCGGGCGTCGAGGCCGGTGACGAGGACGCTGTCGTCGGCGAGGGTGGCCGTGAGATAGACCCGGCGGCCCGCGCCGGCGAAGGCCGGGATCATCGCGATCGGCGGAGCCGGCGGAGCGATCTGGATGCCATCGCTGGTCAAGGTCGCGGAGCACAGGTGCAGGACGTCGGCGATGAGCGGCCAGGTGAACTTGAAGTCCTGGTCGTCGGCGTGGGGATGCAGGATGGCCATGACCTTGTCCTGCTGGTCGACCCACGACCAGAACGGAACGGGCAGCGTGGCGGTGTAGTCGTTCGCCTGGATGTCTGCCCATGCCTTGGGGGACTGCCGTTGCAGGTCGGACGCGAACAGGGTCTTCAGCTCCGTGTACGCGGCGTGCGCGGCCGGAACGGTGAGGCGGAACTGTGCCTCGGCCGTGGCGAGCGCGGCGTGCGCATCGTCCACGATGACGATGCCGACGTCGAGCTTCTCCCGGGCGTCCCCGACCACGCCGAACACGGACCGGCCGTTGATCAGCTTCTGGAAGGTGGTGACCAGGATGGCCCGCCCGGCCCTGAACGCGAGGTTCTCGACCTGATCGGTCGTTCCCAGGCCCATCGCTTCCGCCTCTGCACGTACCTGTGCTGCCAGGTAGCGGTCGGGAGCGAGGTAGATCGCGGGTCCCAGGCCTTCGTTGAGGGTGCTCTGGGCGATGAGCAGCCCGACGGCGGTCTTGCCGCCGCCGGTGTTCTGCTTGATCACTACGTCCCGGCGCGTGCGGGCGTTGAACCACGCCTCCAGGATTTCGCCCTGCTCGTGGCGCAGGTAGGGCCAGGGGCGGCGGGCAAGAGCCGCGTAGATCTCTCGGGGCCGCAGTAGCGGCACCTGGGGGCCGGTCCCTACAAGACTCAGATCCAGCGGCACGACGGTCCTCTCTCCACAACGGCGGCAGCCACAGAGCGCTGGGTGCCGAAGAGCCATCATCCACCGGCGCTGCCGCGCCCGGCGGGGGTTTCACAGGCGCAGCAGCAACGGGGGTCGAGGAGGGGGATGGCCGGCTGGATCAGAAGAACTCCACGCCGCAGAACTCGAACCCCTGCTCGTCGGCGAAGCATTCGGGAGGCCGGTCAGGGCAAGACCGCTCTACGCCGGCTTCCGCCTCAGGGCCCAACGCGGCGTCCCCACCAACAGCCCCGGCGTGGTTGTGCTCGGCGGCTGGGGTCCCGGAGTCCAGCCGACCGACTCCCTCCCCGGAGTCGCAGTCTGGGTCGCACCGCCCGTGCCCTGAAGCCCGCCACTGACACGCTCCGAACAGCCGACCCTTCCCAGGCACTGACCAGGGAGTCTGCTGCACCTGGCAGCAGTAGGCACGGCCCGGTCCCACCTGGGCGTGCGTCAGTCGCGCAGATCGCTCGTCGGGATCATGATCACGCTGGTACCGTCGCTCCTATGGAGCAAAGTGACGGACTGCCGACGGGATTCAGCCCGGACGAGTACGACCGGGTGGCGAAGGCGGCACGCGTGGTCGGAAAGTCGCCCGAGGCGTTCGTGCGTGACGCGGCCCTGGACGCCGCCGATGACCCGTTCCTCGACGCGCTGACGCGTGCCCGTAAGAGCGTTGCACGCCTCGCGCCCGCATTCGCGGAGCACAGCGAGGAGCCTCGGCCCGAGGTCACACCTGGCCTTTCCTTCCCGGATCCGGCGCCGCTCGGCAGCCGTGACCTCGGCCAGGCACACCAGAGTCACGCCGCGTGACCCGGTTCCTCACCCCACCAGAGCTGCTGCAGATCGCCCAGACCCTCCCCGGCGACCCGGCATGCCGCGATCTGGGAATCCTCGACGCTGTCTGTGCCCGAGCGCGAGCCCACTACATGCACCAGGACGTCTACAGCTCCCTCTGGCTCAAGGCAGCCGCAATGCTCGAGACGATCGTGCTCCACGAGCCGCTGGAGAAGAAGAACCACTTCTTCGCATGGCTTTGCGCCGAGACCTTCCTCGCAACGAATGAGGTCTACATGACCTATGAACCCGAGGACGCCCTCGCCCTCGTTCTGCGAATCAAGCACAAGGGCATCGACGACCTGCGCGAGGTTTCCGCCCAGCTGCGCGCCTGGACCATTCCGGCGCCCTGAGCACGCCCCATCCCGGCTCCGCCCGGAGCTCACGCATCACGAGAGACGCAGCTGATGATGTCCACGGCAAGCAGGCCTGCTGTCAGGACCGACAGCTACTGGGTGCTTCTGCACGAGCTGGCCGACGGTCTCGTGGGTACCGCTCGACAGCGGCGAGATGACGCTGACGCGGCCGGCCCCGCAACCATGAGGCGACTCCTCAACATCGGATACGGTCCCGGCGGCGTCCTGGACCTGTCCGCCATCGTCGTCCTCATGCTGATCGACGCATGGCCCGACCATGCCCGAGACCCACAAGGAAGGCCGGATCCGGCTGCGCTCCTCGCGAGCTCTGCCGCCCGCGCGCCCGGGACGCCAACCGCGCTCCGAAGCGGCCCCTTCTCCATGGCCGAGAGGCCCAGCCGCCAGCAGCATCAAAGAGCTCGGGAGCTCGAGCAGGCAGTCGCCAACGCGCTCAGGGTTGACCCGACCTGCCGTACCGCACGGAGCGCAGCACGGCAGGCTCTCGCTGCGTGCGGCCACACGGTCAGGGAAGCCACGGGGATCTACGCATCTGTCTGTGACCTGGTCTCGTGCCTGAACCCCACCCCGGAAACGGACTGACCAAGAGACCGGCCCGAGACCGCGGAACGAACCCGAACCAGCGCGCAACCGCGGGAATCGAAGGCCAGGCACCGCGGGGAGACGCGGCGTGCTCCACCCACGCTGGCCCGGACACTCGCGCCGGTGACCTCCGGCCGCCAGGACGCTGTACCAGTCAAGCGCCGACTGGCCCCGCCGGTGACGGCGGGACCGCTCACGGCCATTGTCGGAGGCTCCGCCTACGCTGGCGGCATCCCCGCCGACCAGCCCGAGGAGCGCCGATGCGGCCTGAGCGTTTTCGCGAGTTCGCCGAGTCGGCTCTGGCCGCCGCGCCCGGGGTCGCCGAAGTGCAGCGATGGGATGGCCGGCCTCTTGGGCTGGCCGTCACCCTCACCTCCGGATCCCGAGTCTGGATCGGAATCACCGGTGTGCTCAACCCCGGAGCCAAGCACCGCGACGCCGACGTGCCCGTTGCGGGAGAGGCCCCGACGCCGGTGGCTTGGCCCCAGCTGTACGACGACCAGCAGGCCACGACCCCCGAGCTCGTCACCGGTTACCTGGCGGCAGCGATCGTCAACAGCGGGAACCACGAGATCCGTGAAGCCTGTGCATACGGAGCGGCATCCCGGCACCCCGGCTTCGGGGCGGCCTTCCATAATGAGGCCCGGGCCTTCTGCCTCATCACGCACACCGCGCGAGCGGGACAGAACCTCGGGCCTGAGTACCGGCTTCAGTCCCGCTTCTGACGAAGGCGCCCGGATCGGCGCGAACGGTAGACCGTGATGGCTTCGCGTGCCCGCACGCTCGGCTGGCCGATCTACCCGCCCTCAGCGATGTCTCACCGTTCTGGGCTGGGCCAGCTTCGCAACTGAGTCTGGATCTCGCTGCGCTCCGTCTCCTCACGAGCGAGCACGGCACGGTGAACAGCAGGGTCACGGTGCCGTTCGATTGCCGCCCTCACGATGTCGGCCAAGATGTCGGGAGGCAGAGCCTCGGCCTGGGTTGTTGCCGCGCCCGAGAACGAGCGGCGGTCGGACGGCTTCGGCGGAGCGGTCGGCAGACCGTAGCGGGCAACCTGCTCCGCGGTGACTGCGACCCGCTCGAACTCCACCACGGCGCCGGCGGCCGCAGCGAACGCGACAACATCCTCGGCCAGCGAGCTGAACAGGTGCTCACCACTCTGGTCGTAGTCCCCGAGGTGCAAAACCCTTGTCTTAAGGCCTCCAGCAACCGCCCGCTGCGCCGCATCGTGCTTGCCTGCCAGGCCGTCGAACCCTCCTCCTGAGAAGCAGGCGATCCCGAAGCCAGCGCCGAGCCGAGCGAGCTGCGGCACCATGCCGATGGCCTCGCACCACAGCTCTAGCCGGACGGGCTGGCCCGCCTGCCGATCAACCCGGTACTCATCCGCGGCCGCCTTCACCGTCGCCCAGAAGTCAGCCGGGCCGTCGAAGGCCTGGGGGGCCTGGACGGCGACCTGAGTGTCGTCCCGGATCACTTCCCAGCCGATCCGGCCTGAACGGCGTGCCATGCCGACGTACTCGCACATTCGCTTGTAGTCCCGTTCGGTCTTGGCCAGCACTCCGTCGCTGACGAGCACGTAGAACAGCTGGCGCAGCGAGACCGGCAGATGGTCCCGGTAGCGGTCGAGAACGACGTCGACCGCGGCCAGGACGCGCAAGGTCTCCCGCTTGGGCCGCCAGTGCGGCTGCGGACCGCGTGGGCGCTTGTTCGGCACGACGACTCCCTGTCTCCAGAGTCCGCCATGGCGTCCTTCTGCTCAAGAGGGTCCGAAGACCGCCGCTGACCTGCTCCGCCGCGCAGCCCGTGTCACCCTCCGTCTGTGCTGCCGACTGGCCCGCGCCGGAGAGGTCTCGGCACGCGGGGCAGGATGCCGCTGACCGCGGCCTGGTGGGGATCCAGTGCTCGCCTGACCACCATGGACCAGTCCGTAGCGGCGAAGAACGGCTTGTCGGTCAGATGAACGCTCCACTCCAACAAGGCTGTCCAGGAGCGAACCCGTTCCACCGGGATCGAGTAGGCGCCCGTGGGTGCGCGGCCGCACCGACGGTGACGGGTCACCCACCGGATGCGCCTGCCAGCGAACACCCCAGGCCCATCGGTCCTTCGCCACCACTGCTCCAGCGTGCGCTGAGCAGCGGAAGCGTTGACTTCCAGAACACCAGCGCCGTTCTCGATCAGCTGTAGGCAGCGATCACATCGCGCAGTCAGTTCCAGATCACCAGTCATCGCAGCTCCCGCACGTACATGCCGTGGGCACGCCCTACCCCGTGGGACTCGCCGCCATGCCACGCTGGGCCTCCGGCCGGAGGCCCAGCGTCTGAAGTGTCGCCTGTGGCGCCTGGTCGGCCGGGGACGAGCCCGTCCGCGCGCACCCTGCACAGGGAAGCGTGCCGGGGCTATTGGTTCCCGGGTGCTGTGTGCGCTCTGATCGGGGACCGTGCCAGGGGATGGCGGGCGTCAGACGTCGGTCCCGGAATGTGCAGGGAGAACCAGCGGCGCAGACGCAGAGGCGGATGCCGGTTCAGCGCCCACAGTGCGTGGAGGCTCCGGACCGGCCACCGCAGGTTCCGTTCGTCGGCGAGGTCGGCGGTCCACATGGCGGCGACCGACGCACGGCCGCACGCGCGGATGGCCGCGAGGTCACAGGCCAGCTCCGACCACCAGCGGAAGGCGCGAGTAGCGAGCCAGGCAGCCAGCACAGTCAGCGAGGTGGCAACCAGGGGGAGCAGTCCTGCAGCAAGTACGGATACCGCGACGGCGCAGCTCTCAACGGCGAGTCTGCCACGGGTGTCGTTTCGGCGGATGTGCGCCAGCTCGTGTTCGAGGACGGCCGGCAGGTGGTGGGTGTAGTGCGGGTGGAACCAGCGTGCGCCGAGCCAGAGATGGCCGGCATTGCGGTAGCGCGCGGAGCGGGCATCGGCGAAGGCGTCGCGGGGACGGGGCAGGCCTATGGAGATCCGGTCCAAGCCGTTGCACGTCGCGTATGCGGTGACGTGCTGATCTGTCTGCTGCATGCGCTGTGCGAGTGCGGTGTACAGGGCGGTGGGTTCTTCAGGCGGTGTGTGCGGCCGGACATAGAGATCCCAGGTGGTGAACTGAGCAAAGTAGCCTCCTGACACTGCGCGCTCCTGTGTCCGGCGGCCGCTCAAGGCCCACGTGGCTGCGGCGAGAACCGTGCAGTACGCGGCCACGGCAGGGTGCGTCGAATGGCGCGCCGTGGAGATCACTTCGCCGATCGTCACGAGGGTGACGACGATCAGCGGCCAGTGAGTCCACACCTTCTCCCCCATGCGCATGCCGCCACCGTAGGGGGTGGACCGTGAAGGGGCTTCGCCTTTTGCGGCCAGCGGGGGTGCGGTCCCCGTCGCGGCCCTGCTGGCCAGGACCGCACCCCTCGCCGTCGAACGTACCTCCGGCGCGGGAGACCGTGCGCAGAGCGCCCGCGCGAGGCACCGCAGCCCTCTACGTCCCACGCTCGTGCTGCCGCGCGAGCAGGACATCAGTCACTCGCCGGTGGCGCCCCGCTCCGGCTGAACTGACTGGTGACTGGGGGTGATCCCGAGTTCCGTGAGGACGTTGTCGACGAGGTCGCCTGCTGCGGGGAGCCGACGCCCGTCAGCGGGCCACGGCAGGTCGACGAGGAAGGGGTCGTCGAGTGCAGGGCTGGGCCAGCCGAGACTTTGGGGCGGGTCCATGTCCATCATGAGGATCCGCTGTCCGCCCGACTGGGCCAGGAGACGGGCCAGCTCCGGGGCCTCCGTGGTCGTCTTGTCTTGTCCTCCGCGCCGGAAGCTCTTGGCATCCAGCACCCCCAGCACCTGCCGCGCCCGGGCCTGAAGGTCCGAGACATCGTTGGCAACGGAGGCCGGACCGCTAAGGCCTCGAGCCTGGACCAAGGCCATTCCTGTGGCCGCGCACAGGGCCCGGACTGTGCGCTCGGGCAGTCCGGCATCGAGCTCCTCCAGGCGCTGCGAGGCCGAGGTGCCGGGTTCGAGTCCGAGGAGCTCCATCGCCCGGTGCTGCTGAACACCGAGGCGTGCGGCGACTCGCCGGACGTAGCCCTCCAGCCGCTCGCCGGGGCGGGGGAGGGGAGCGGCAGGAATCCGGTCGGGGAGGCGAAGCCGGCGGCCGGCGCGGGCAGCGACGGCCTTGCGGGCCTCGTCCAGCGACATACCGGGGTGTTCCCGCTGGTACGCGCGTACAGCGCGGCTCTGCTCACGCTTGCCGGGGTTGGTCATGACGTCTCACATTCCTCGGCCTGCTGCCCCACACGCACCGGCCGTCCAGGAAGGAGGGCATGACGAAATCGTTCGCGCGAGTCTCAGACGTCTGCGGCCCTCCGCGACGGTGTGGGCGTCGTGGTGTGGTGGACCGGGCGCGGCGCGGTTGCCCTGGTGGTGCTTGGTCATCGTAGCGACCGCAGCGGACAGCGGAACAGGTGCCGTCGGCACGCAGCCCTGAGGAGCTCGGCGGGGTGAGCGCTCCACCGATCCACCGGGACACAAAACGATCATCGAACGATAGTGCGAATTTGATTAATTCGAACTTGTGCGCGAAATTCAAGGTGTGCAGGTAGTACCGGTTGCGAGGGAGCGGGCGGAGCGAGACGGCGCCGGTCAACCGGGGCAGTCACCGCTCGGCGCCCTGCTGCCCGGCGGCCGGATCCGCCCGGGCACGGCGGTATCCGCGGGCGCGGACATGCCGCTGCTCTTGGCGCTGGCCGCCGAGGCCTCCGCAGGGACGGCCGGCTGGGCAGCCGTGGGGCTGCCCGGGCTCGGACCGCGAGCGGCCGCAGATGCCGGACTGGATCTCGGCGCGGGCCTGTGGATCGACACTCCCGGACGAAGCTGGCCGCAGGTCCTGGCCACCGTGCTGGAGGCAGTCCCCGTCGTCATGGTCGGCCACCTGCCCCCCGCGCCGGACCGTGTGCTGCGCCGACTGTCCGCGGTCATGCGCCGCAGCGGCGCGGTACTGCTGGCGGCCGCTGCCTGGGACGGAGCCGACGTGCGGCTGCAGGTCACCTCGGCGACATGGGACGGCGTCGGCGAAGGCTTCGGGCTCTTGCGGGGGCGCCGTGCAACGGTCCTCTCGACGGGCCGCGGCGCGGCCGCGCGAGCCCGGCATGCAGATCTGTGGCTGCCCGGCCCCGACGGCCGGGTGGCTCCGGTCAGCTCCGACACGGACACCGCCACGGGCGGGATGCCGGACAACACTGCCGTGAGCCGACCAGTTCTGCGGGTGCTGGGATGAGCTCCTTATGGGCAGGGTTTTGTCGCTCTGGGTTCCGGACTGGCCGATAGCCGTCGCGGGATTCCCCGATGACCTCCCGGTCGCAGTGGTCTCCGGTGGGGCC
The DNA here is from genome assembly GCF_035978755.1 of Streptomyces sp. NBC_01298. NCBI lineage: Bacteria > Bacillati > Actinomycetota > Actinomycetes > Kitasatosporales > Streptomycetaceae > Streptomyces > Streptomyces sp. NBC_01298. The sequence continues at coordinate 122,752 of NZ_CP108415.1, read as the reverse complement.
GTTCTGGCGTGCTCGGCCACCGCGCGCAGGGCCGGAGTCCGCAGACGAATGCGCCAGCGGGTAGCTCAGGCCCGCTGCCCCCAGCTTCAGATCATCGACCGCGACCTCGAAGCTGAAGTACGAGGCTTCGAGCCGCTTGTCCGCCGCCTGGAGACGGAAGTCCTCCCGCACCTGGAGGTGATCCGCCCCGGCCTCCTCGCGGCACCCTCGAGGGGACCATCCCGCTACTGGGGTGGGGAAACCCAGCTCACCGACCGGCTCCGTGCAGCCACCGCAGAGGCAGGCCACAGGGCGGAGGTCGGGCTGGCCGACACCATGTTCGCGGCCGCGCTTGCCGCCCGGACAAGTCAGAACGTGCCTGCGGGCGCGACTGCGGCGTTTCTGGCCCCGTACCCGGTCGGGGTCCTCGGGCTGCCGCGGCTGAGCGAACTGCTTCAGCGCCTCGGGCTCAGCACCGTCGGCGCCTTCGCCGCACTACCCGCAGACAGCGTGACCGCCCGCTTCGGTGCTCCGGCCGCAGCCGCACACCGAACCGCCCGCGGCCTGGAGACCCGCCCGCTCACCGTGCGACCGGGCGGCGAGGAGCACGTCGTAGCTCGCACCTTCGAACCGGCCGAGATACACGTCGAGCGGCTCACCTTCGCCGCGAAGGCACTCGCTGACCAACTCCACGAGGATCTGTCGGCAGCCGCAGCGGTGTGCGCGCGCCTGGAAGTGCGCGCCGATCTCGCCCACACCGGACAGAGCCTGTCCCGAGTCTTCCGCCACGAGGGGCGACTCTCCGCGCTGGCAGTGGCCGAACGCATCCGCGGCCTGGTCCAGGCCTGGGCAGACGCCGGGGCCCTCGGCACGGGGGAGGACGGCGGCATTACCCGCCTGATGCTGCGCCCCGAGGACCTGGGACCGGCCGCGGGGCGGCAGCAGGCGCTGTTCGGAGAGGCTCTGACCCCGCTCGAAGTGGAGCGGGCGGCAGCGCGTGTGCAGGCGCTCCTTGGCCACCAGGCGGTGACCCGGGTCGAGATCGGCGGCGGCCGCGGCCCGGCCGAGCAGATCCGGCGCATCCCGTACGGGGATGACGACACCCGCCGACGTCTACCGGCTGGTCCCTGGCCGGGCCAGTTGCCCGCACCACACCCTTCCACCGTCTTTCCCCTGCCTCTGCCAGCGACCCTGACCGACGTCCACGGTGCCCGGGTGGTGGTCTCCGCGCGCCTCCTCCTCCCGGCGCCGCCATCCATGCTCGGCGTTGAGGGCTACGGCGAGGCCCGCGTCACGGGGTGGGCCGGGCCGTGGCCCGTACTCGAGCAGTGGTGGGAGGCAGGACAAGCACGCCGGATCGCACGGATGCAGGTCACTACCAGCGACGGCCGCGCCTGGCTGCTGGTCATCGACGAAAGCCGGTGGGCTGCGGAGGGGCTCTATGGCTGACCGGATCGCTACCGTCCACACCCTGCCCCACCACGCCGCTGATACCAGCGACGGGGGAGCGCTGCCGTGGGCTGAACTCCACGTCCACTCCAACTTCTCCTTCCTGCAAGGCGCGGCCGATCCGCGCGCGCTCACCGACGAGGCGGCCCGCTTGGGCATCACCACACTGGCGCTCACCGACCGCGACGGGCTCTACGGCGCCCGTCGCCTCACCCAGGCTGCCCGCGAGGCCGGCATCGCCACCGTGTTCGGCGCCGAGCTCACCCTCGGCGACCCCGAACTCGGGACGCCAGTAGTCATCGCCCGCGACCTGGAAGGCTTCTCCCGGCTCTCGACCGCGATCAGCGAAGCCCAGCTGGCCGGCACCAAGGGCGCACCCCGCTACGACCTCGGCGCACTCACGGCCGCCGCGGCCAGCGGACACTGGACCGTCCTTCCCGGCTGCCTCACCCCCGACGAGCACAACACGATCCCGGACGTCACCACCATCGCCTCCCGCCTCGACCGGCTCACCAGCATCTTCGGAGCCGGGACGGTGGTCGCCGAACTCACCGACCACCACCTCCCGATCACCTCCCTGCGCAACGACCTCACCTACGTCGCCGCCCGCCGCACCGGCTGCGAGATCGTGGCCACTGGCGCAGTCCACTACGCCCACCCCAGCCAAACCCGCCTCGCCCAGGCCCTCGCCGCACTGCGCCGACGGCAAACCCTCACCGCCGCCGCCGGCCACCTCATGCCCGCCCCCACCGCCCACCTGCGCTCCGGCACCGAGATGGCCCGCGCGCTCGCCCGCTACCCCGGCGTGTGGGAAGCCACCGTCGAACTCGGCCGCCAAACCGCCATAGACCTCGGCCAACTCCAGCCCGAGCTACCCGGCTTCCCCACCCCCGACGGGCACGACGAAGACTCCTGGCTCCGCCACCTCGCCGAGACCGCCTGCACCACCCGGTACGGACCACGCACCGATTCCGCGGCAGGCGCGGCATGGCGCCAGCTCGACCACGAGCTCACCATGATCAGTGCCCTCGGCATGGCGGGCTATTTCCTCATCGTCTGGGACATCGTCGCCTTCGCCCAGCGCTCCGGCATCTGGTGCCAGGGCCGCGGCTCCGCCGTGAGCTCGGTGGTCTGCTACGTCCTCGGCGTGACCGGCGTCGACCCGATCCGCCACGGCCTCCTCTTCGAGCGCTTCCTCCACCTGGAGAAGAGCGACCCCGACATCGACGTCGACTTCGAAAACGGCCGTCGCGAAGAGGTCATCCAGTACGTCTACGACCGGTACGGCCGCGACCACGCGGCCCAGGTCGCCAACATCATCACCTACCAACCGCGTCTGGCCATCCGAGACTCCGCCCGCGTCCTGGGCTACCCGGCGACGCGGATCGATGAGATGACCCGCCACATCCACCACCAGCCACCCGGCCCCGACTCCGCCATCCCCGACGACGTCCGCACACTCGCCGCCCAGCTCCACACCCTGCCGCGCCACCTGGGCGTCCACTCCGGCGGCATGGTCCTCACCCGCCGGCCCATCGCCGAGTTCATGCCCGTGGAATGGGCAACCGCACCCGGCCGCTCAGTCCTCCAAGGCGACAAAGACGACGCGGCCACAGCAGGCTTCCTGAAGATTGACCTCCTCGGGCTCGGCATCCTCGCCGCCATCCACACCGCCTGCGACCTCATCACCGAGCACCACGGGACCACATACGACCTAGCAACCATCCCCCCGGACGACCCCGAGGTGTACGCGATGATCGCCCGAGCGGACACCATCGGCGTCTTTCAGGTCGAGTCCAGGGCGCAGATCTCGATGCTGCCCCGCCTGAAGCCGAAGACCTTCCAAGACCTCGTCATCGCCGTCTCCCTCATCAGACCTGGCCCAATCCAGGGGGGCGCTGTCCACCCCTATCTGCGCCGACGCTCCGGGCGCGAACCCGTCACCTACCCCCACCCGCTGGCCCGCAGCGCCCTGGAGAAGACCCTCGGAGTCGCCCTCTTCCAGGAGCAGGCGATGCGCCTCGCGATCGACTGCGCCGGCCTCAGTCCGGGAGCCGCCGACCGGCTCCGCAAAGCCATGGCCGCCAAGCACTCCGCGGCGAAGGTCGCCGCACTACGCAATCAGCTGATCGAGGGCATGCGCGCCCGGGACATTGACGAGGACACCGCAGCCGAGATCACCCACATGATCGAGGCCTTCGCCGACTACGGATTCCCCGAATCCCACGGCCAGTCCCTGGCCCACCTGGTCTACACGAGTGCCTGGCTGCGCTGCCACTACCCCGCCGCCTACACAGCCGCCTTGCTGGTCAACCAGCCGATGGGCTTCTACAGCCCACTCAGCCTCATCGGCGACGCCCGCCGCCGCGGCATCACCGTACGCGGCGCCGACATCCACGCCTCCGGCATCCACGCCACCCTCGAACCCGACCCCACCTCGCCAACCGGACAGCCCGCCATCCGCCTCGGTCTGGCCTCCCTGCGCCACCTCACCACCGAAGCCGCCCAGCAGATCGTGACCACCCGCCCGTTCACCAGCCTCGACGACTTCGGCCGCCGTACCCGACTCTCGGCCCGGGCCTACGAAGCCCTCGCAACCGCAGGCGCTCTCACCGGATTCGGCATCGACCGCCGCGAAGCCCTGTGGAGCGCCGGAGCCCTCACCCATGCCACCGAGAGCCAGCTGCCCGGCGCCGCGGAAGCGCACACCCCGCCCCACCTCCCCACGATGACCGTCGTCGAGCAGACCTTCGCTGATCTGTGGGCCACGGGAGCCTCACCCGACACCCATCCCGTCCAGCATCTTCGCGACCACCTCGGCCGCTGTGGCGCCACCACCGCAGCCGACGTGCGCCACCTCGCCGACCACTCCGCCGTTCTCCTCGGCGGGCTCGTCACCCATCGCCAGCGCCCACCCACCGCCAAGGGATTCTGCTTCCTCAACGTCGAGGACGAGACCGGAATGGCGAACGTCATTGTTCCGCCGTCCGTCTGGGACCGCTACCACAGAGTTGCCGTCGACCATGCCGGACTCCTCATCCACGGCACCGTCCAACGCGCAGACGGCGCCATCAACATCCGAGCCCACCGACTCGAGCCACTACGCCTGTCCCAAGCGAGCTGATCCACGCCGCTGGCGGTTCTACACGCACGAGGCCGAGTACGGAGCAGTGGGCCGGCCGCGAGCATTGCTCCGCAGTAACCCCAGGCGCTTCGACCGCGTACGCGCTGCGTTGTCGCTGCACCGCTCGGCTCGGATGCAGGTCGGCCCGCCCTCCTGCATCGGCACGCCACGCCAGTCAGCGACCCGGTCCTCAGGGCCCGTTCACTGGGGGATGGCGAGGTCCTCAGGCCGTAGATCCCCCCGCACACGACGAACGCGAGGACGATGCCGGTATCGGCCGAACTCCAGCGCAACCTGGTCTGTTTCGATCTCCACCACGACCTCAGGCACCACGGGTCGATAGCGCACCGGATCCCCCCCGGGCAGACCACCCACCACACCAGGCAGCTCGGCCTCCTCCTCCCCGACAGCTTGCAGGACAGCAGCAAGCTCGCGCCGGACACCAGGAGCGACAGGAAGACTGACACCTACCGCCCGCATCTGCCCGCGGCGATCCGGCCGTCCCAGCACCAAGCACTGGGTGCCGGCGCTTCGTCCGCTCACACCCAGTACGACAGCCTCCGTTGAATGGGTCTGACGCCACTTCAGCCACCCTGACGCGAGACCGGCGGCGTAGGGCCGGTCCGGTTTCATGACGATTCCCTCCACCCCACCGAGCGCCCCCACCCAGCCCTGCGCCACACTCACATCGTGGGACACCGGAACCGGCCGGATGGACGCCGGAGCAGTGTCGAGCAGCTCCAGGAGGTGGCGCCGCCGCTCTGAGTAGCGCAGGCGCCGCAGATCCGCCTCGTCAACCGCCAGGACGTCGAACACCGCGAGGTGGACGCTGAAGTCTTCCCCGCGGCGGCGCCCCCGGGGCGAGCGCGACTGCAGAGAACCGAACGAGATCGTGCCGTCGTCGAGAACGGCGACCAGCTCACCATCGAGAACGCAGGGCGGCAGAGACCGGGAGGCCTGCGCGACATCGTCGAACCTGGACGTGAGCTCCGTGGCGTGCCGACTCCAGATCCGGCCGGACCCCGCCAGGACCTGACACCGCCATCCATCGAGCTTCGGCTCTGCGGCCATTTCCCCGGAGGTGGGCACGCGATCGACAGGCCGACAGGCCGCAAGCGGCACCGGCAGGGCAAAGGGCAGCGTCATGTCCGGATGCATTCCCGCTCGATCGCCACCCTCGCGAACCGTGCACTACTCTCCCCCGCCAGGGGACTGCCAGTCGGAGCCCCCGTCGCCTTCGCAGTGCCCCCACGGCCTGGCTAGGGTGACTCCATGGATCTTCAGGGCGACCTCATAAAGAACCCACACGCCGCGTACCAGCAGCTGCGCGACACTGCGCCCGCACAGCGAATCGCTGGACCCACCGGAGAGCCGGCATGGCTTGTCACCCGGTACGACGACGTCCGCGCAGCCCTCGCGGATCCACGGCTCTCCCTCGACAAGACCAACGCCGCCGAAGGCTCATACCGCGGCCTGTCCCTGCCGCCGGCCCTCGACGCCAACCTCCTGAACATGGACCCACCCGACCACACCCGCATCCGCAAGCTCGTCAGCCGCGCCTTCACCCCCCGCCGTGTCGAAGCGCTCCGCGGCCCGATCCGCCGGACCGCTGACACGCTGCTGGACGCCCTCGGAACGGACGGCCGGGCCGACCTCATCGCGGCGTACGCAGCCCCGCTGCCGATCACCGTCATCTGCGACCTCCTCGGAATCCCAGAGGAGCACCGCAGGGATTTCCGTGCCTGGACGAACGAGCTGATCGCACCGGACCCCAGCCGCCCCCAGGCCGCCAAGCAAGCGATCGGCGCCATGATCGCGTTCTTCGCCGAGCTCATCGCCCACAAGCGGCAGCACCCTGGCGACGACCTGCTCTCCGACCTGATCGCGGTCCGCGACACCGACGGCGACCGGCTCAGCGAGGACGAACTGACGTCGCTCGCCTTCCTCATCCTCGGCGCAGGCTACGAGAACACCGTCCAGCTCATCGGCAATGCGGTGCACGCCCTCCTGAGCCATCCCGAGCATCTGGCAAGCCTCCGTGCGGACCCGTCGAAGCTCCCCGCGGCAGTCGAGGAACTGGCACGCTACGAGGGACCAGCGCTTCTCGCGATCCGTCGCTTCCCCACCCAGGACGTGACCATCGCAGACGTCACCATCCCCGCAGGAGAAACCGTCCTGCTGTCGCTGGCCGCAGCCAACCGCGATCCCCAGCGCTTCTCCCACCCCGAGCAGCTCGACTTCGACCGCGACGCCTCCGGCCACCTGGCCCTGGGCCATGGCATCCACTACTGCCTCGGCGCGCCCCTGGCTCGCGTCGAGACCGAGATCGCGCTGGCCGCACTCCTTGAGCGGTTCGCCACCCTGACTCTGGCCGAGCCCGACCCCCGGTGGCGGCCGTCCCAGCGGGCCCGTGGCCTTCTCGGCCTCCCGGTGGAGTACAAGGCGACGCCGCCAGCGTGAGCGCGGCGTGACGGGCGTGTCGAGGTCTCATGTACTCCGGCCCCGATACGGCTGTGGGCCGCATGCGTTGTGTCGCATGCGGCCCACAGCCGTTCTGTGCAGTGCGTTCAGCTCTCCACCGGCTCTCGTTTGGCACGGACTCGGTCGATCAGGGCTCCCAGCATCGGAAGCGTCAGGCCTGCGAAGAGGAAGAGCACGGCCATGCCGCTCAGGGCGGGGCTCACGACTTCCTCCACCTCAAGGGACCAGGGCCGGCCCAGTGTGTGGAAGACGATGTACGAGCCTTTGGACACCGTGTATGCGACACCCAGCGTGGCCGCCATGGAGGAGAGCGCGAAGCCGGCCCCGCTCCAAGGATTGGGGCCCCACACGCGCTGAGCGGTCCGGCCGCACATGAACGCCAGCTCGCCGCATGTGAGGAGTACGTACGAGAGGTAGATGAGCAGGTAGGTGGCCACCCTGGGGTCCGAGACGTAAGCCGTCGTGAACTCGACGCCCGGGCGGTTCGTGGCGAGGAAGAGCGGGACCATGATGGCGAGTTCGACCATCGCGGCGAACCCGCGTTGGAACATCGCTGCCCGCAGATACTCTGGCCGGTAGGCGAGATCCACCATGGTGACCTGGAGCGCCACGCACCACAGGATCGCGCAGATATGGGCGATCAACTTGCCCACGTTGGCGACGCCGGTCAGGTCCTCCGCGGCTCGCGCGACCACGGGTACAGCGAACATCACCCCCAGCGTGCAGACGCCGAAGGCGACGGCGATGGACCAGGTGGCGACGCGGGGATTGCCGCGTGCTCTCCTGGTGCAGAGAACCGTGACGAGGAGTCCCGCCAGGGTGCAAGTCCCGAAGACTATGCCGTCAACCACTACTACAGCCCTTCCAGTGCCTTGGCCGCGTAAGCCGCGGCCTCATCCGCCGTTCGTCGTCGCCGACCCTTGGGCTGCCTCTCGACGGGATCGTTGCGCGGAATCGGTTTCAGGCCGAGATCGTCCCGCCGTCGCTTCAGGTCTGCAATGACATTTCGCAGCTCAGCCTCCGGAAGACCCTCCAGGAGGGTCAGCAACCGCAAGGCACCGGGCAACTCGTCGCCGAGGCGGTCGAGGAGCACCAGCGCCTGACGGGCTGCCGGGTTCTCGAAGGCCTGGAGGGCTTCTAGGTCGTCGTAGCTCGAGTGCGGCAGCAGGTGAGCAGGCGGAACGTCGCCCAAAGCCTTGCACAGGGCGATGACCGTGTCGGTGGTCGGGTTGAGCTGACTGCCGTTGGCGAGATTGCCGATGGCAGTACGGGACAGCGAAACGGAACTGTCGGGGAGGGCTTCGACGTCTGCAGAGAGTGAGCGCGTCGTGTGCCGCCGGCTGGTGCCGGCCCGAGCACGGGCCATCAGGGCTGTGAGTTTCTCGCCCAGCGACCGGGGAGTGCTGGTCATGGTCCGTCGGCCCTTTCGGGCATGGCTGTAGAGCCCTGCTGCCGATGACTACTCACAGCCACGTCTGGGTCTCTCTCGCGCCGGCTTACGATCTTGGTCTTGACCACTTTAGTTGACACTTCTGGGTGCTCAAGGCAGGATCACGATAAGGGACGGGTGTACTACCCGCCGTTGCGTAATTAGGGCATCCCTGCAAATGCGTGGTGCCCGCGCCGGGCGAAGTCATGTCCGCAACCAGGTCTAAATGCAAGTGCGGGACTCCGCTTTGCAGGCATAGGGGAACAAGTCGGCAAAAAGAGGCATGGGGGGTTTGCGTTCTCCGCCTCCGCGCAGCCGGCGGGCAGCAGCACAGGGGGAAGAGTGAATACAGTGCCGGTCTTCACGGGAAACTTGGAGGTCCGTTCGGGCAGTCGTGTCCCTTCGCAGGCGCCGCGTGCAGGCGCCGCCAGGCGCACGCTCCGTGAGAGGGGGGAGCTCCATGGCTCCCGCTCGCAGGAAGACGGCAAGGTCCGGCCAGAGGAGGCGGGCGATCCCGCGGCAAGTCGCCCGAGCCGGCTGCGAAAGCTGGTGCAGGGGCGGCGTGAGTTCCTGGGACTGAGTCAGGAAACCGTGGCTGCCCGCCTGGAGATGAGCACGAGGGCGTACGGGAACTGGGAGCGTGCCGTCGTCAAGGAGTGGACTGATCAGAAGCTGTACCAGCTGGCCGAGGCCCTGGAGATGACTCCCTTCCAGACCGAGCGACTCTTCTGGCTTGCCGTGGACCGCGCACCGCAGCCGGAGCTGCGCAGCCCGGCCCACCAGCCGCAGCAGGACGCCGCGACCGCCGCGTTCCTGGGGGACTACAGCGTGATGATCAACGCGCTGGCCCTGCCGGCATTCCTGATCGACCACCGGTGGAACATCCGAATGGCGAACAGAGCTTTCCATGAACTCTTCCGCGGCGTGCACCCGCACCCGACCGCCATGCCCACGGACAACTTCCTGCGCTTCGGGCTCTTCCACCCGGACGCGTCCCAGATCCTTGAGGGACACGTCGCCTGGAAGCTGTCGATGCTGGCTCAGCTCGCGGCCAGTCTCGAGCGCTACGACGACGACGCCGTGCTCCAGGCGATGAGGCGCGAGGTCTACCTGGACCCTGCCCTCCGCGAGATGTACTTGCAGGACATGCCGGCGTGGACCTACGGGCCCGGGGCCGACCTGCTTCATCACGGAGGCACCGTCCGACTGCTGCGCCACCCCGATCCGGGCCTCGGGCTGAAAGGCTGCCGGTTCGTGGAGGAGACGCCGCGGCCCCTTCAGGCCCAGGGCCTTACGCGGATCACCCTGGTTCTCACCGACGCCAGCGACGGCGCGGCCGCTGAGGATCAGCGTCTCCAGACTTTCCGTGCGGCGTAGCGCCAGCAGCCCATCCGCCGGTCTCGGCTGGCGTCGCGCTGCTGTCTGTGGCGCACGCCAGCGCCGCACCGAGGGCCGCCAGGGCGGCTAGTTCAAGACATTCGCCCTTGTGAGTCACTGCGCGTGCGGCATAGTCACTCGCAGCGAATTCGGCCTGGCGTTTGCATGTGAAGAAGATGTGTCGGCGGACAGAGTCGCCGAACTGCCCACGCCCCAACCCGAATGGTGCGCGGTGGCCCGGCGCTGGCTTGCCCCCGCTAATCTCCTTGACGGCTCCCGGAGGCCCGCACGGAGATCAATTCGAGTGTCTGTTCGGTTGATTGTTGGGCTGTCATGCGGAATACAGGTAGGGCGCAAGCCAAAACCGCGTGTAGCTTCAAGCCGCACGCGTCCGTACCCTGGCACCGTACGTCGGAGCAGAGGTGGGCCGGTCACTGTCCGGCGTCGAATGGGCAAGTGAGACCGGAGTCAAGGAGCCGTGCATGGTGATCGCTACGCTCGGCGCGGTTGTCGCGGACTACCGGGTACGCATGGCGCTCGCACCCGCCCGCGTCGCCGAGATGGCAGGCATCACCGAGGCGCAGTACCGCGCGCTTGAGCTTGGGACTGCATGGCCGGGCGGCGCCGCTGTGCAGGCTGTCATCGATGCCCTGAAAATTCCGCACACCAGGCGTTTGCACTTCCAGCCGGCCGACTCATCCCTCGACCGGTACCTCAGCCAGATCCTGCACGGCTACGACATACCCGCGCTCATAGTGGACAGTGAGTGGCGCACAGTCGAGGCCAACTGCTACGCGCAGCGCCTGCTTCCTGGTTCGGCCACCCCCGGCTGGAGCCTGCCGCGATGGATCCTGCACAGCAACGAAGCCCGCGAGCGCCTTGCCAACTGGCAGCAGGTGGCCCAATGCGTCGCAGACCTTGTACGCGAAGAGCTGGGCGCCGGCCTGGACAACCCTGAACTCCGCGACCTCGACCGAGCAGCTAGCCGCTACTGTTCCGGCCCCGACTCTGGATCTGACCCGCACGATGCAGACTCGGCGGGCCATCTCCTGACGTGGCGCACTGACACCGGGCCCTTTCCGGCCACGGCCTGCCTCATCAGTGTGCCCACCGGGCGACCGGACCTCAGGCAGGTCACTCTGATACCGCGGGGTACGCAGCCAGGCCACCCCTTGCTGGACGCCAAGCGCAGCCAGCCCTGGGACGGGCCTCTGCTCATAGACCTGCTCAACTGCGGAGTCTGCGGCCTCCTCCTCACGGGGGGTGGCACCCCCGCGACCTACCACTGCGCGACTGGATGCCTGCCCGCGTTTCCGGCGGACGCCCTGGAGTCCCGAGTTGCGCAGGAAGTAGTTCCCCGCGTGTTCGGGCCTGACGAGTGCCGCCAGCTGGCCGTCGCGCAGGAGTCCCTGACCGCCGATGGCTTCGACATGACCCTCAACGTGCCAGTCACGGCAAAGCACGCTCTTGACCAGTGGAGTCGGTCGATGACCGACACCCAGCGCCGAGGCATCCTCACCTCGGCCGTCCGCTCCGTCACCATGTACGGCTCCAGTGACTGTGGAGACTGGCGAAGGTCCGCACTGCGCTACGCCTGGCGCGACTTCATCTAGGACGGATTCCGCCACCCAGCCCAGGGCTCGCGTGCGAACCACGGCACCCTAGGTGTCCTTGGGCTTCGGCGCCCCACCTCCGCACCCAGGCGGCCCCGCTTCCAAGATCGTCTTGCGGCGCGCAGGATCCGTACCCCACGTCGTGCGGGACTTGACCTGGTGGTAGCCATTGGTGCACTCGCCGAGCCACATCCGGCTGATCCTCTCCACTGCCCGAGACCAGGCGTCGTGCCACAGGTACGGGCTGGCCGCGGCGTCCTCCTGATTGCCGTAGGCCGACTCCCAGCCCGTCCACAGTGCGGTCAGCTCGGCGACCACAGCGCCGTGCTCCCACCAGCAGGCGTGCGGCAGCTGCTCCGTGGTGAGCTCGTAGGTGTCGGCCATCCGAATCACCCAGGAGACGAACTCCGCCCACAGCGCAGCCCGCACCTCCTCGTCCTCGATCCGGTGCCAAACCACAGGGGCGCCCGGCACCCTGTCGCTCTCGCCCCCGCCGCTGCTGTCGCCGCCCTGCTTGGAGCCGCCGCGGACGGATCCGGAATCCTCGAGCCGCGCCAGCCGGGCCGCGAAGGTGGTCAGTTCGTTGTTGATGGACTCCAGCGCCTCGAAGAGCGGAGCAAGGGGATCAGGCATCAGCCGCCTCCTTTCGTGAGGCCCGGGATCGAGCTGCGCGCAGCGTGGGAGAAAGACGGTGCGGCCTCGGGGGGCGCAGCCGCTGGTATTGAGCAGACGCGGAGGGGGTGCCCGTCGCCGCCGGCAACGGTCGGTCCTCACGCGTGATGCACCTCGCTAGGTCACCGATCAGGAGACCGGGTGACGTGCCAGACGGTTCAGCGCGCATGAGCGTTCACCTTTCGCAGCGCATCCTTCGTCGCTTCGGCGATCTCCTTGGCCCGGGGGCCCTCGTGGATGCGCTCGAAGCGCACTCGCGTCACCGGCGTACGCCGATGCACGACCAGGCCCTCTCGTTCCCTGATCTGCCGGATGTCGCCCGGCTCCAGGACGGCCCGGCGCCGCGTGGAGATGCTGACCGAGCTGCTGTCGCCGCTGTCGGATACCGACTCGGTGTCTTCCTCGAACTCTCCGGCCAGGGCGCTGTAGGTCTTGAGTTCCTGCTCGTCAGAGACGCCACCCAAGATCACCTTGATGGTGGCTGCGGCGAACATCTTCCGGACGCCCAGTTCGCCCCAGCGCTCGTGTGCCTGGGCGAGGTTCTGGAGCACGGCGACCATGAAGATGTTCTGTGACCCCGAGACGGACATCAGGGACGGGATCTGCGGGAGGGGTGCCACGTTGGCGAGCTCGTCGCCCAGTACGCCGAGAGGGGGATCGAGCCGGCCGTTCGGCATCCGCGCGGCGATCACCTTGGCGGTGTCAAGGATGGCCCTGGAGAACGCTGCCAGGACCGGTGCCAGGGAGCTGCCTTCCTCCTCTTCGCCGATGAGGAAGACGGTGCCGCCCTCGGTGAGCCACTTCGTGATGGAGAAATTCTGCTCGTCGCGGGCCGACTTGCCGAAGATGGCGGCGACCTTGGCGTCGTACAGAGCCAGGATGCTCTGCTCCGCGGTCCGCCAGCTGGCCGAGCGTTCCTCCGGTGCGGCCGCGTGCTGCGCCGCCAGGGCGCGGGCGAGGTTCTCCTGGCCGTGGGCGGCCAGGATGTCGACCGGCTGCCGCTCGGTGGGGGCGGTGGCCCACCGGAGGATGTCCATGCCGCTGAGGCCTTCGAGGGCGGCCGCGTGCAGCCAACAGGTCATCAGCATCTGCGCGTTCATCACGAAGTAGCCGCCGTTCTTCGTCCCCTCGTCGGACTTCGCGGTGCCGGTAAGGGTCTCGGCGCGCTTGCGCGCCACGCTGAAGTCCTCGCAGCCGTCGAGGAGACTCCATTGCAGCTGAAGTGGCCAGTTCGACAGGCCCGTGGGGTCCAGGACCATCACCGGTCCGTACGCCTCCCGGGACTTTGCCGTCGCGTAGAGGACGTCCGTCTTGGACGATGTCGCCAGAACTGATCCCGGGAAGTCGAGGATCCACGGCATGATCAGCTGGGAGGTCTTGCCCTCGCGGGGAGGGGCCACGATCAGGACGGTCTCCTCGAAGGGGATGTAGAGCTTCACGCCTGTCGGGATCGCGGTCCCGCAGAACACGGCGACCTCGCTCACCGGCACGTCGGTGACCTGAGGCTTGCTGCTGCCCCGCCAGGGCTTCAGGCTGCGCGTGGAGGAACCTTTCTGCAGCGATGGGCGGGGCGTGCTGAGGCTGGGGCGGAGCGCGCCGAGCCGTGAGAGGGCCTTCGCCTCCCCCATCGCCTCTTCAAGCTGTGCGCCGGTGGCCAGGCCGTCCGTTCCCTCGTCACGCATGCTGCGCCAGCGGCGCCAGCCGGCCCGTGTGCCCCAGCAGGTCACGAAGGCCGCGCCGAGGAACATCGGATAGAAGGTGAACGGCCCACCGACTCCGGCTTCCGGAGGAAACGCGTCCTGCGGCCGGTGTGGTGCCGTGAGCAGGTGCGGGATCGCGGCGGCCGTTTCGTTCCAGGAGACCAGAGCCGGGGAGAAGTGAGCGAGGATCCCGGAGAGGAGCGCGGCGATCCACGTCCACAGGGTGAGTGCGACGGCGGCTATGCACAGCCCGATCCACCAGGCGTCCTTGTAGACGTGGAGCCGGTTGCCCGAGTGTGGGGTGACGACCTTGGCCATTACCGATCACCTCTGCGGACGTCACGTCGGACGGGCGTTCCCATTCCTTGTCGTTGCTGCTGGCACCGCGGGAGTGCTGCCCGGGTCGTAGCGTGTGCGTCGGACATCAGGCGGCACCCTTTCGCATCGTCATGAGTGGTGCCTCAGGCGCCCGGGTGCTCGTGGCGGCCTCGGTCATCTTTCGGTTGGTGTTGGTCAGCGCGGCTTCTGTGGCGCTGCGGATGTGCTCGACGAGGTGCAGGCGGTTGCCGACCTGCCACACGGCGCGCCCTGGCGAGCAGCGGCTGGCGCCGTCGACGAGTGCTTCGCGGGCCCAGTCGGGCAGCTGGAGGTAGTCGGCCGTCAGATCCGCCTCGGCCTTGTCCATGTGGTAGAGCACGCGGGTCGCGGTGAGTTTCAAGATGGCTGCGGCTTCCGGGGCTTCCTCGACTTGGAGGTCACCGAGGTGGTGGAGGATGGCCCAGAAGGAGAGCCCCAGCCGGCGTCCGTACCGCACGAACTCTTCGAAGAGCCGGGCCACTGGTCGGTGGCTGAGGATGTGCCAGGCCTCTTCGACGATCAACGTGCGCTTGATGCTGTCGCCGGTCTTGATCCACGCGTAGCGCAGCCAGGGCCCGATGACGCTCATCAGCAGCGGCATGGCCTCGCCTTCGCGGGGGAGGCGGGTGAGATCGAAGACGATCAGGCGTGCGTCCAGGTCGATCCCGGGCGTAGTGGGGCCGTTGAACAGGCCGGCCAAGTCGCGGGTCTCACTGCACAGCTGGTCCATGGCCAGGCTCGCGGGCTGGCCCCAGGTGACCATGTCCTCCGAGCCGATCTGGCGCTTCCCGAGCATCGCCGGCGCCGGGTTGGTCAGGGCGTCGTGGATGTCCGACAGCACAGCGACGCGGTTCTCAGCTGCCGCACGGATCTGGGCTGCTGTGTGGGCCACGGAGAGAGCGAACTCGCTCTCCGAGTTGAGGGTGCCACCGATGATCTCCACCATCGAGCAGAGGATCTTGAACTGGTACTGGGCCGGGATCCGCGGGTCGAGGGGGTTGAGGCGGACGCCTTCTCCGTCTTCACCTCCGTAGACCAGGCGGATGGGCGAGACCCCCAGGGCGCGCGCGATGGAGTCCCACTCGCCGACGCCGTCCTCGCCCTGGGCATCGAGGATGCAGAAGGACCGGTCTCGGAAGCGCAGTTGCCGCAGCACGTAGCACTTCTCGAGGCTGGACTTGCCGAAGCCCGACTTGCCGAGCACCAGCGCGTGACCACTGGGGAGGCGCTCGCGCGCGCTGGGGTCGTAGAGGACGAACGGGTCGTAGATGTAGGCCTTGCCGGAGTAGATCTCCCTTCCGATGATCACGCCGCGCGGGTCCGAGGAGGGCGCGCCTACGGCCGGGTACAGGCCGGACGCGGTGGCCGTAGTGGTGCGCAGGGCCCGGCGCCGAGTCTGGGCCTGCGGTCGGATGAGCTCGAGCATGGGCGTCAGTCCTTCAGCAGTCCGGTGACCAGCGGCAGAGTGTTCGCGAAGGCCCGGTGCTGCTCCGAGTCGCACCACTCCAGTGCCAGCTGGGACTTCACTGCTGCGGCGCGCACCGTATTGCGGTGCTGGACCAGCAGCTCAGGATCCGGGGCCGTGACGGTCACCCACCCCGTGAGGCGGATGCCGGCCGCGCCGTTGGCGAGGTCATGCATGGTGGCCGAGGAGGCGCCCAGCTCACGCTCCTCACGGGGGTCGGTGATCTTCCCCGGGGTGTTGTCCGCCTGGCCGGCCTCGTTCGTGACGTCCGCCATCGCGTCCTCGAGGGCCTTGTCGGCCGGCACCAGCCGCATGGTGATTCCCACGGTGAGGATCACGTCCGAGACGTAGAGCAGCAGGGGTGCGAGGAAGTTGACACCGACCGGCAGCACCGGGAACTGCTTGATCCAAGCGGTGGAGGTGTGCCACGGGTCGGCGCCCTCCCAGCTGCGGGCTGCCATGCGGGACGGGTCCCGAGCATCCATCTCAGCCGGCCAGCAGCTGGAGCGGTCCATGCCGCGGGTGTCGTTGATCCAGTGGTCGGGTGCGTAGCTGTGATGGATGAGGGAGGCGAGCCCCGGCTCGTCGAGGTTGCGCACCCATCGCAACTGCGCGCCCGACAGGCCGCGGATGAAGTTGTCGACCTCCTTGCCGAGGACCTCGCCGTACCCGTCGTGCAGGGTGCGGTACTGCAGGGCCTCGGCGGCCAGTTCCTGCGTGTAGGGGATGCCCACCACGAGGAACAGGCGACGGTCTTCTGCGTAAACCGCTACCGCGTCCAGGAGCTGGTTGTAGGAGTCGTCCAGCCAGGACGGGGCGGAGGGATCCCTGCGCGCCGCCGCGTCGTGAGCGTGGGCGTTCGGATCGGTGGGCAGCAGCCGCGCCAGCCACTGGACGTACTGGATGCGGCCGCCCGACTCAGCCGTCTCCTTCAAGAGGTACTCGTACGCCCCGATCAGCGCTTCCTTGTCAGCGCCGTCCAATCCGCCGAAGTTCTTGGCGGCCTCGACCTCGATGCATGCCACGAACATGGACTCCGTGGGCTGCAGCAGCACGGCGATGTCCCCGTAGGACGTCCTCGCCGTGATCCACTCCAAGGCGTCCGGGACGCCCACCGGCTGAGTGATGGGTTCGGGCGTTCCGTCCCGGCGTCGGCCCGCCAGGGGCGCGGTGGAGCGGTACAGGAGCTTGCCGTCACGCAGCAGCCGCCGGTACGAACGCCGGATCTCGAACCAGCGCAGGAACGTACGTCCCTTGTGAGGGATCATCGTGACCCACACGCAGCCACCGGCCGCGCCGAGGGCCCCGATGATCTTCAGCGGGATCCCGGGCAGAGCTGCCAGAAGCCCGACCGCCAGCGCGATCCCCCCAAGCAGGACGAGCTGTTCGTCCATCTCGAAGCGACGCCCCAGCAGACCGCGCGGACGCGGGCGGGGGAACGTGAAGAGGCGGTCCATCGCGACTCCTTTCATGAAACGTGGTGGGCGTTGGGGTGCCGGCTACGCCGACGGCGGGGGCGGTGCAGGAGCTGGCGGCGGGGGCGGTGTGTGTCCGCCTCCAGACGGCGAGGGCGGTGGCGGAGGGGGCGGCATGGGACGCCCTCCGCCGGACCGCGGCGGGGGAGCCGGGGGACGAGTGCCTCCTCCGGGCGCCCCACCTCCACGGCCGGGGCGCCTGCCGACGCCTCCTCCTTGGCCTCCGCGGCCGCCGCCACGATGGCCAGCACCGTTCTGCCCCTGGCCCTGCCCGCCGGAGGACGGAGCGCCGCTGCCCGACTGACCGCCGCCGCTGGACTGACCGCCTCCGCCTGCAGCGTTGTTGGCGCCGTCCTTGGCGGCCTGTACGGTCTGGTCGCGCAGCTGGTCCGCGGCTTCCTTGACTGCCAGTGCGGCTCCCGCAGGTCCTGCAGCCTTCGCAGCGCCGGCCTGCGCGCCACCACCTCCGGTCTGCTTGTTCGCGGCCTGGGCCTTCATGTCGTTCTGCTTGGCCTTCGCGGCCTTCGCGCGTTGCCCGGCCTCCTCCTTGACCTGGTGCATCGACTGCAGCTCATCGCCCACGAAGGGGATCCACTTGGCGATCTGGAAGGGCATGAAGAGAGCGATGAACAGCAGCGCGAGGAAGGTGATGGACGTGCCGATCGCCTGC
This sequence comes from Streptomyces sp. NBC_01298, assembly GCF_035978755.1. Classification (NCBI taxonomy): domain Bacteria; kingdom Bacillati; phylum Actinomycetota; class Actinomycetes; order Kitasatosporales; family Streptomycetaceae; genus Streptomyces; species Streptomyces sp. NBC_01298. Next base: position 104,961 of record NZ_CP108415.1, on the reverse strand, counting down.
GGGAGCGTGATCCTGTCGACGCTGTCGGCCATGCCGTCGAGCAGAGCTCCGGCCAGAGCAAGGGCGAGGTAGATGCCCAGCTTGCTGGCGATGATTCCGCCCAGGATGCCGACGTACTTCTTCGTGTGACCCCAGAGATCCTTGTCGACGAGTCCGGAAAAGACGATCGGACCGAAGATGAGCCCCATGAGGATCAGGGCATTTCGCACGACGAGCATGACCCACAGGCCGAACACGGCAAGGAGGATGGCCAGCGCGATGGGAATTGCGATGACGACACCCACGCCCGGCATGAGCATGGAGATCGCCGCAAGCGCCGTGAAGATGACCAGTCCACCGACGAACACCTCGGCGATGTAATCGCCGAGAATCTCCTCGGCCGCACTGTCGACGAAATCGACCGTGAGCGCCACCGCCAAGGGTGAGAACCCAGCCACCACCACAGACATCAGCAGGTAGCCGATGTTCTCCATGATGGCCTGGCCGATCGGGATGCCCCGCACGGCCCGCTTCACCACGGATATCAGCCACATCACCGCGGTGAGAACGGCAGAGAGCGCGAAGACCAGGCCGTAGAGGCGCAGGAAGCCTGGGTTTCCCCAGTCGATTTCCATCATGAACTAGTCCCCCTTGGCCTTCTCGTCCTTCTTCGGTTTCTTGTCGCCGCCAGCGGGAGCGGAAGGCTTCTTCCCGGTGAGCTCTTCACCGAATGCCTCGAACATTCCCTTTGTGCCGCCGCGGAGTTTGCCCTCGATGTATCCGAAAGGGTCACTCGCAAAGTCGGCTACGGATGCGACCCCGTCGACCACGCCCTTCGCTCCGGAATTTTCGTAGAGCCATTCGCCACCCTTCCTGGCCTTGTCGCAGAGGTATTTGCCACCCGGTGCGTTGCACGGGTTCGCCCAGTCAGGGACCTTCACGTCTGCACGGGCCTGCGGAGCTGCCGGGCCAGCGACCAGGACGGAGGCGGCCAGCACAGCGGTGACGAGCGCCTGTGCGGCCCGGCGGCGGAACGTGTCAGCCTGCGTAGCGCGGAGCATCGAACTCCTTGTTGGCCAGGCGCATGTCGGCCGTCGCCGACGGCGCCGAGTCGCCGGTCACCAGGGGAGTGGGGCCGTTGGCCTGGCTGATCGTGGCGACCTTCCAGTCCCCGCTCTGCCACTGGAGGATCAGGGTGTAGGTGGACCAGGTCGCGGCCACGGGCATGGCCGACTTGTCGGTCGGAACGCCGACCACCTCGGTCATCCAGACCTTGACGGTCGCGGTCTCGGACGAGAAGGCGCTCACACTCGTGCCCAGCGGAGCAGCGCGCAGGACCATGTCCGGAGCCGTCTGCGCCGTCACTCCGAGCGCAGCCATCAGGCCCTTGGCCGTCTGATCGTCCGTCTGCTGCTGGACCGGGAGGGCGGCCGGGGTCATCACCGTCTTGAGCACCTGGTGGCGCAGGCTCTCGTCGGTGAAGTAGGTCGGGCTCGACCGAGCGGTCTGGAAGTTGACCGCAGCAGCAGCTGCCCCGTCCTTGGTCTGCGGGTACCCGACAGGGACCCCGTCCTGGACCGACCGGGCCTTGACTCCCGGCCCCGTGCCGCCGGCCTGACTCGTCCCCGTCGCCTTAGGGGCCGGTTCGTCCGCGGACTGCTTGTCCTTCTTGCCGCCCGTCAGCATGAGCAGGATGCCGACCACGAGCACGATCGCGAAGCCGATCGCGCCGATCTTGGCCCTGCGCCACGGCGAGGGGCCGTCCGCCCCCGCAGCCTCTGCGGTCCGCGGGGTCAGGCTGCGCGTACCGGCCTTCCTCGGATTCCCGTTCATCAGATTCCAAATCCGTAGACGATGGTGAAGATCGTCGCCATGGAAGCGACGGTGAAGAGTCCGAGGAGGGAGCTGGCCACCATGGTCTGCCCCTTCTTGGTCTCCATCGAGTTGTGCTGCTGATTTCCGACGCGGATATGAACGGCACCCACGATTGCGCTTCCAAGCAGGAAGAGAATCGCGCCCGCCATGATTGCGCCGATGATGATCTTGGCCTTGGTGCCGAGAGCCCCGAAAACACCCCAGTCGGGGTTGATGCCGCCAACCAGGCTTCCGATGTCTGCGGCCAATATCTGCTGTGTAACCTGCACGAACCCTCCCAGGCGCCTGCCCGAGTCCGCTGTGAGGACCTGGACATCCGGTCGTCGACAGCCAGGAATCGCAAGCCGAATTGATAGCGCTCCGATGAATTGAGAAGCTGTCAGCCCCCCTCCCCGTCGAATGCGTTGACGTGTCCGCCTGTCAGTGACATACAATTCAGCGCGAGTTGTCGATTCCCTGCTGCTTTCACTCGGCGCAGACGCTAGCCGCGCTTCACCGGCTGACGCAGTGGCGCATTCGCAGCCCTGGGACGCCCGGCGTATCGGGTCCACCCCATGGCACGGGAAACGCGGTTCCTGTCCCTCGTGGCGGGATACGCATCGACGACTGGGGACCGAAGATGAGCACAGGCATGCGCGCCGGCGCGGGAGGCCTCGCTGCGCTACTCGCCGGAGCGCTTTGCATTCCGCTCCTGCTGGGCGCCGGAAAGCCCAACGGAGGCGGCTGGGACGACGCCTGCTCGACTGGCAGCACGGCGATTCAGGTCAACGAGGACAAACAGACGATTCCCCCCGCTACACCGGGGGCACCGGTAACCGTTCCGCTGAACCCTCAGGGGAAGCAGAACATGCCCAGCTGGAACGCCTCCCAGCAGAAGTGGGCAAGCATCATCACCAACGTGGCCCGTAGCCGCGGACTGCCGCCTCGCGCCGCGGTCATCGGCGTCGCCACCGCGATGCAGGAGTCAACCCTCGAGAACATCAATCACGGCGACCTCGACTCCCTCGGACTGTTCCAACAGCGGCCCTCACAGGGATGGGGAACGCCGGCTCAAGTGACCGATGCGGTGTACGCGTCAAACAAGTTCTACGCGGGACTTGAGAAGATCGAGGACTGGCAGACGAAGCCTCTGACCAAGGTCGCGCAAGCCGTTCAGCGCTCCGGGTTCCCCGACGCCTACGCCAAGTGGGAGCAGTCCGCCGGCGAGCTGGTCGTCAAGAGCTGGGGCAACGCTGTACTCACCACCACCTCGGGATGCGACCCGGCCCAGAACGCGGGCAGCAAGGGCACCGGCGCCTGGGCGCTACCCGTCGAAGACTCCCGGATCACCACGCCCTACAAGGCAGGAGGCGGCATGTGGTCATCCGGAAGCCACACCGGAGTCGACTTCGCCGTAGGAACCGGCACACGCGTCCAGGCGGTAGGCACTGGCACCGTCGTGAAGGCTGGCTGGGGTGGCGCCTACGGCAACGAAGTCGTCATCAAGATGTCGGACGGCAAGTACACCCAGTACGGCCACCTGTCCTCCATCGCCGTGAGCCAAGGGCAGGCCGTCACCGCCCGCCAGCAGATAGGCGTATCCGGCGCGACCGGCAACGTGACCGGTCCCCACCTGCACTTCGAAGCGCGCACCGGACCCGCCTACGGATCCGACATCAGCCCGGTCGACTACCTGCGCGGCCACGGACTCTCGCTCTGACCACGGAAGGAGGACGCCACCTGCATGGTGGCAACCACCAATGAACACCATCACCCCGTACCAGGCACACATCTCCCACGACGCCCAGCTCAGCCTCGACGCCGAGCCCCAGGTAGTACCCGATGGAATCGACCCGTCCCAGGTCCTCCTGCAGATCCTCCACATCCAAGCAGCAGGGAGCGGGACACCCGTCCAGGTGCACGTCAGTGATGACCGAACCGGCTCCGGCTTCGACATCGAGGTCCTGCCCGACGGAACCACCCGGCCCCCCGGCACGCAAGCCACGACCGCAGCCGACGAAGCACCGACCTCGCCCACCTCGAACGACCTGGCCCGGCGCCTCGCCACAGCACACGAGGCCGGACGAGCACACGACTTCGAGACCGCCATCCCCGCTGCAGACGCCCTCATCCAAGACCTCGCAGCAGAGTTCGGCGAGACGGCGCCACGGACGCTGAAGGCCGCGCAGTTCCGCGCCGACCTCGCGGTCCTGGAAGGCGACTACGCCTACGCGACGGCTTCCTGGACCTGGCTCGCGCTCACCTGGTACGACGGACTCGGCCCCGGCATGCGTCTCACCCAGGTGGCTGCCGGCAACGCGGCCTGGACGTGGATGCAGCTCGAGCCGGACGAGGCGGTTATATCCGCCCCCGACCTCCTCAGCATGCTCAACGAGGTGACCACGCCCGACCGCACACAGACGATCCGCGCTCAGATCGAAGAGCGGCTCCTGCAGGCCACCAACTAGCTCCCCGCTTGGGGGCCTAAGCCCAGCGGCGGGAAGGGCGGAGCCGTCGCCCGAATAGAGCGCGATCACCCGGTGCTACAGTCGCCAACGGCGCGACAGCACACCGACTCCGCGCGGATCGATGCCGACAGGAGGCTCCTCCCGATGCAGAAGCAGCACGGTCTCCGATCCCTCGCGGCATTCCTGCAGTTCGTCCTCGTCCTCGCGTTCGTTGTGCTCGCCCTGGTGAGCGGCCTCCTGGCCTACAAGCACCGCGGGATGTCCACCGAGCTCGCCCAGGCGCTAGGCCTGCTCCTGTCGTGCCTGGCGCTCCTTCTCGTCACCGAACGCCTGACGACGGGCCGCTGGACGCGCTGGTCCCGCCGCTGATCCCCCAAGCCGCACTGCAGCCCGGCTGGCTTCCTACGGCGACCGCCGCAGGAAGCCAGCCGCCTGTCGTGGTTGATCGCGAATCCCACCCGTGCGTCACGCTCAGCTCAGCCCGCCTGCAGAGCGCCGCCGGCTCCAGCGCCTGCACATGAAAAAAGACCAGCCATACCCGCGCCCGAGGGCACAGGATTTCAATGCCCAGCTCGTCGGCTGGGCCTGGGAGATGACTGGTCTCTCCAACAGTTAAGCACACCGATCAGACCGGCGGTCAACCCCTAGCTTCGCGCCGGCCCGGCACAGCACTCAGCTCAGCACCCCGCCCCCGGCAGACCAGGCCGTGATCCCGCCAGCCGGGACGCACCAAGAGATTTCGGAGCATCTTCCGCTCACCCCTTGGTCCGGACGCCGCCCTTCGCTTGAAGCACCGCCTCGTCATTCTGCACGCTCAACAAGTCCCACCCGCAGGAGAACGGAGCCGACATGGCCGAGCCCAGCACTGAGCCCTCAGCCTGGGCATCCCGCATGCAGTCCTTGCGGGACTCGGCCCAGCAGCGAGTGCTGACCGCACCCATGCCCATCCCTGCCATGGACCAGCTCCTGGCCGACGGCAAGGCCGAAGCGATGGGGCCCTTCGAGGGAAGTCCCATCCGCTACATGAACCGCTGGTGGAGGCAGACCGAGCAGTGGTGGGTTGCCCTCGACGAGACCGCAACCTCCCAGCTCGACCAGCAGGCCGAGCGCTACCAGGCGGCCATCGCCACCCTGCCCCGCGGGCAGGGCACACCCGACGTGAACACCCCCAGCGCGGGGGCCAACTCGCGATGATCAACGAACGCTACGGCGAGCCCCAGCATGAGCTCAACGTGATCAGCAGCATGCTGCGGGATCGGGCCGTGGCCGCACGCCAGCTGGTCAACTGGACCAGCTCACCTCCGCAGTACTGGCTCCTGCCACAGCACTTCCGAACCCCATGGGCGGGGGAGATCTACGAGATCCTCCTCAACGGTGGTCTTGACGCCATCGACCAGCGACTGCAGGCCTTCCCCAACGCCGACCCGGCGCACGTGACCGCGGACGCGGTCGCCGGGCAGCTCTACGCGAAGTACCAGCAGATGGCGGCGGCCGGCATGCCGCACGCCCGCGAGACCCTCGCCAGCTCCGAATACTGGGCCAGCATGCACAGCGCACTCCGCGACCTGGCCAGCACCACCTGGCAAGCGAACACAGACAGCGCCCGGCACGACGCCTACGTGACAGTCCGGGCAGCCCAGCACCCCAGCACCACCGAAGGCGTACCGTTCTCCCTCGCCCGAGGCCGCACCGACGACGCGTCTGCCCGGGAGAAGGAAGTCGCCGTCATCGGCGCGATACTCAACGATCCAGCCCGGGCCGCGAAGTTCCGCTACCAGCCATCCTCCCCGGATGCTTCCCCCTACTGGCTCCAGCCGCAGGACTTCGGCGACCCTGCCACCGCCGAGATCTGGGATGCGCTTGTCACCGGACCCGACCCCGCCATCGCGCTCCCCGCAGCCACCGACCCCAGCCTGACCCCCGAGCAGCGGGCCCAGGCGATGATCGAGCACATCTACCAGCGGCTGTCCTACAACGACTACCACCGCTCGACCGCAGACCCTCAGGCTCAGGAACGACTCCGAACCGACACCAACCGGGCGATAGCTCAGTATCTCGCCAGAGCGACCCAGGCCGACTTCTGCCCCAACCAGGATCACGCCGACCAGTACGCGCTGCGCTTCATCCTCGAGCCCAGCATCCCCGCCACTGTCCAGGAACTCGCGGGGGAGGTCCGTCGCACCGGCCTGTCCGACGCACCCCTCGGACAGATCGCGATGGAGCTGTCCACCCGCCAGTACTCCCTGGATCAGCTCAAGGAGAGACTCGACGCCGCACCGGACCCCGTAGCAGCCAACGACGCCCCCACCCCCGAACCGGTCTCCGCCGAACCCGCCCAGGACGCCAGCTACACCTCCCGCGACTCCGAACGCCGCGTGCTGATCTCCCTGATGCAAGACCCGAACCAACTACGCTCCGGCGGCCCCACATCAGCCCTGGCACCGCAGGACTTCACCCAGCCCGAGCACGCCTACTTGTTCGAGGCTCTTCAAACCCTCCACCCCGGTGCGGCCGTGGACCCCTGGGTACTGGCCAACCAAGCGCAACGCCTGGCCCGCCAGGCGGGAACCGAGCTCAGCCATTCCGAAATCCAGAACATCGGCTATGCGGCACGCACGCTTCGAGTCCCGCCCGCCGAACAGACTGCCGGCCATCTGGTCACCATGACCGTGCGCCGCACGGCCCGCGATGCGAGCACCGCCATGGAAGCCGCAGCCCAGAACCCCGCCACCCGCCCCCGCCAGCTCATCGACCAGACGCAGGCTCAACTCAAACAGGCCACGTATGAGGCCCTGCGCCACCACGAGCAGTCCGTCCCGAACCTGTCCCGCTACGCCGGGAACCAGGCGACCATCTGATGGCTTCAAGTCACCCCGGCCCGGGAGCCAGCCATGGCAGCGGATGAGTCAGCACCCGATGCGCGAGCCTCCCAAGCTCCCGGGGACTCTGTACAGCAGGCCATCGACTGGTTTTCCCAAGACACCACCGACACGCCACAAGCCGTCTCGCGGCCTGACGGACCTGCCGCCCCCGGTCACCTGCTGACGGAGGCGCTCCGACAGTCAGCCTTTGATGATCTCCTCGCGCCTTCAGCCAGCCGGAAACAGGAGCTTGTACGCGCCCAGGCCGCCTGGCTCATCCGCCACATGCCCAGTGACCACGAACCCCCAGCCCTCGACAGCGCGCTTCAGGCCGGCCGAGCCTGGGGCATCCTCCTCGCCGCCGCAACCGACGTCCACCCCTCTGTGCAAGTGGTCAGCGAGGTAGCACGACAGACCCGGATCTCACCGCGAGCAGCCGCTGAGATCGCCAACGAGTCTCTGAAGACCAGCGCCGCCTTCAACCGCGCGGACCTCCTCATCCCCTACGACGACGCCCCCGACGCGCAACTGGTGGAGGACTGGAACCGCCTCGCCGCCTGCGGACCAGAGCTCCCCGGGGCCGCGGAGCGCGCCACCGACGTCCTCGACCTGATCACGGCACGCATCTCCAGTGACGACCACGCCTGGATGAACACCGCGGCCCAGGAGGCCGCGCAGCTGTACGACAGCGTGACCAGAGTGCAGCCGCTTCTCAAAGAGCTGGGACCGCTGATCCCCTCCCGCGGCCACCCCGACGCTGCCGCCGCCCAGGAGCGTCTCCTCGCCCTGGAAGGGCAGGGAGTGCTCAGTGCGGCCTCCACCGCCGCAGCACGCGCCCGTGCTATCCATGACTGGGCGCGGGCGGAGTCCGAGCCACAGCTGAAGCGCACACGCATGGTCGAGGCCGCCGCTCCCGGGACTCGAACACTTCTCGCGCTCAACAGGGTCCTTGAGCAGGCCGATCCCGCCAGTCGGCGAGACGTCGACCCGCACCGTCTGGCCGAGATCGTCCAACTCATCGGGCAGGCTTCGGCACGCGATCGTCGGACACCACAGGCGCCCGCCAGCACGCGGCCTCAGCCGAGCAGGCACCCGCAGCTACCCCACCACGGGGGACCGGGCGGGAGCACACCGCGACTGGGTCCATGAGGTCTGCGCGAAGTCCAAGGGGACGTCGGCTCGTTAAGGGAAGTACAGCCAAAGACACGGCCGACTTGCACTCAATGCAAGAGAATTGCACTGAGTGCAAGTCTGCGAGTATGCTTCCCCCATGTCGCAGAGCCCAAGCACACTCACCAAGACCCGTGCCGCGATCACTGCGCTCCTCGCACTCTCTCAGCAGCAGCAGATCGACCTGGCCCGAGGCATCGCCTTGCCCGACTACGCAGTGAGCCGACGCCAGGGGGCGACTCCGTGGGGACTCGATGAAGCCGACCGAGTCGCCGCTCATTTCGGAATCGACCCTCTGGACCTGTTCGCAGGCCCGGAAAAGGCGTGCTCCGCCTACGCCCGCCGCCACGGCCTTTCCCACCTCGCAGAGTTCGTCACCACCTCCACCGACGAAGCCGCAGCCGATACTGAACCCGCCAAGCAGACCGCTGCGCCCCACGACAGCGACCTGGAGGCCGAGGTCACCACGCTGGCGACTCCCGCCCGCTGCGTACTCTGCAACCTCCCCACCACCACCACCCTGGAAGGGTTCCCCCAGCACGTGTCCGCCGAGGCCTGCGCGGAGGCGGGAGAAACAGCAGCCCTCGCAGCGGCACCAGCGCCGGAGCCCGCCACCACCGCGCCCGCCAGCGCTGAACCAGACCGGCCCCGACGGGAGCGAAAGGAACCGCGGCCACGTCAGGAACGAGCGGAGACCCACGCCAACTGCGTGGCCTTCCTCCGCCGCAACGTCCAGGCCGCACTCAAGGACGCCGGCGGCGACATGGAGGCAGCGGCGACCTACCTGGAGAAGAAGGCGATCCCCCACGCCATGGAGCTCCTCGACATCAGCCGCGCGCAAGGACGATACGACGTCATCGCCTACCCGCCGCTGCCGGACGCCATCTACAAGAAGCCCAGCAAGTCCAAGCCCAACCAGGTCTGGGAAGCCCGCCCGCACTGGCGCCGACGCTGGGACACCCTCCCGCTCGCGCCCGGTACCCACACCGTCGACGAACTCGACATGAACGGCGCCTACCTCAGCGCCCTCAAGACCCACCTGCCACTGGGCGAGCCGGAACACACCACGGGCGCCATCAACACGCTCGCCCTCAAGCGCTCCGGTGTACACCTCGTAACCCCGGGCGAGTGGCACCATGACCATCTCCCCAACCCCATCGGGGCCCGGGACGAACCCGGACCCCTGTGGATCATGGAGCCCACCCTCAGGCTGCTCAACCGACTGGCTTCTCCCAAGAACGGCAACCTCTGCGCCCCGCCAGAGATCCACGAGTCCTGGACGAGCGGCAGCACCGAGCACCTCCTGGAGTACTTCCGCACCGCCCTCACCGAGGTCCGCGCCCAGGCCATCGCAGAGGGCGACGAGCTCAGCGAGCTCTACGTCAAAGCCATCTACTCCAAGTTCGTTTCCACCGCTGGCACCTCGAGCGCGAACCACAGCCTTGTCCGCCCCGACTGGGCACACACCATCCGCAGCCAAGCTTTCTCTAACCTGTACGGCAAGGCCCTCAAGGCGCACGCGGCCGGACTGCACGTCGTCAGGCTCAGCGGAACCGATGAGCTCCATGTCATCGGTGCCTGGCGGTCGGTCTTCGACGAAGGGCGCGGAGTGACGGAAGTAAAGCTCAAGAAGACCAGCGAGATCACCATCTCCCCGGAGGCCTGACCGTGCCCGGACATCACATCGACTTCGGCCACTACGGAGCAACCGGCCAGCGCAGCAGCCTCGCAGCCGCCGAGGTACTCGACGGCCTGGCCGGCGGCATCACCTCTCCGGTAACGACGCACCGCGGCCTCGCAGCACGGCTCCGCTACATGACGCGCTCAAAGCACGCTCAGCGGACCATGGCCAACGAGGGGCTCAACCCAGCACCGGCCACGCTCAGGAAGTGGCTCGACGGCAGCCAGACACCACGCGAGGACAACCTGACCCTGATCGAGGAGACCTACCGCCGGATGCGACGGCACAACGTCGCCCGCTACCTCCTGCAGCGCCTCAACGCCAACGGCGGGACCCTCATCGAGATCCACCCCGCCGAGGACGGCAACGTCGCCCAGGAGCACCGTCGCCGGGACAAGAGCGTGCGGAAGGTCAAGATCAGAAGCTGGGACGCGATCGTGGCCGGATGGTCGGACGGCGGCTGGGAGAAGGGAAGCGAACGGCTCCTGGACGACGCATGGATCGACGAGCTGCGCGACGCCATCGGTTCCGACTGGGGTGCCTACGAGTACACGAGGTCTCTCGGCTTCGCTGCCTGATGCCGTCAAGATCCGCCCACGGACCGTCCTCTACGTACCCCATTGCTGAAAACCGGGGCGCACCTGAAGCCGATGGGCGGCTCGCCTGCCACTTGTGTCGCTAGGTGCCGCGCCACGCACCGTCGACTCACCCCACGGGACCAGAGGTCCCGCAGAGTGAGAGGAACACAAGATCATGAGTGTCTCGTCGACAGATGCGCTCGTCGGCTTCCTGGAAGCCATCGCACCGGCCCCCACCGAGGAAGGCGCGCGCACCGCGAACGCCACTCACGACGCGCTCACGGCGGCGCTGACCACGCGCGGGGTCTCGCACAGAACCTCGGGCGACAGCGCCGGCGAGTTCGTCCACGTTCCCCTCCCGGGCGGCTACCTGATCAGCCTGACCAATCCGCTCGGGGACGACTACGGATACGACTGGCAGGTCACGGACCGCAACGTCCTCCCGGTCATTTCCGGAACGCTCAACACGGGACCGGATGCCGTCGCGAAGCGCCTTGCGCACCTTGAAAGGCTCACAGGCTGAACACCTGTTGCGCACCCGCACACCGGGACCCCGACCGCGCCCGCCTACGCGCTCCTTCTCGCGGAAATGCCAGGCCGCCGTCCCACGGGACGGCGGCCTGGCATCTACGTCAGGTCGATCGGCAGGCATGGATTCGAGTAGGACTTCGACACCCACGCCGTCGTGCCGGCGGGAAGGCCAGTCCGCGACTTGTAGCGCAGCCGCAGCTTGACCCATCCGTCAGTCTCACTGACTCGCGTCCCGCTGTCGGGGTAGTAGAGCAGGCCCACAGACCGGTACCCCGTACCGGGACCCGTTCGGAAATTGACACCGTTCGAATTGACGTACCAGGTCGAACAGCTGCTGGCTGCTGCCGTCGACGCCCGCGCGGGCGCGGCATGCGCAGCAGCCGGCGCCGCCAAGACCAGGGCAAACGACATGACCGCAAGTGCAGTTGCCGAGCGCTTCAAGAGGCTCTCCTCAGAGGAAGGGAAGGTGAGGACGCGAGGCACCCACACCTCTTCACGGGCGCCACCCGCCTCCACACTTCCGCGCCCGCCCCCAGCCTTCAACGCGGCCGCCCTCGCACCGGGACGTACAGCTCCCGCATCCCACCGAGTGCGCGAGCGACCTCGCCCGGCGTCCCGCCCCGCGGGGCCGATGCCTGGCTGAGAGCAGAGCTTGCCCGCCTAGCAACCCGAGCTGGCCGGCGGAGTGCATCCACACCCGGCACGCGCGCAGTCGGGCCCTCCGGCTTGCTCTGCATGCGTCGGACCCCTGCATCCCGATGGACCCCACCTCTCCCAGAAGGGAGGTGGGGAGGGTGGGGAGGGCGGCCTCCAGCCACACAGACCTGCGCGCGCTGGAACTTCAAGCCGTGCGGGGTACGGATGGGAGCCTTGCGGGCCTTGGCCATCAGCCAGCGACTGTTCACCGGTCCACACAGACCGTTCAAACAGAGCATGGGAGCGAGATGTCCGAAGAGGCCAGTGCCCCAGAACCAGGGGAACCGGACAGCCCGTTGTCCGGGACCGCGGGGACCGCACGATCACTGACTGATCAGGAGCTGCAGATTCTGCAAGCCGCCAAGCTGACATCCTCGATGGCGCAGGGCCCCCGAGACCGCTACATCCGAGAGATCCTTCGTATGGCGCCCACGCGGTACTCGCAGCTCCTCAACGCCCTACTCGACGTGCCCGCGGCATGGGCCGCAGACCCAGCCACCGTCAAGCGTCTGCGGGACCGCCGCCAGCGCAACCGCGATCGCTACTGGTAGTTCAGGCCCGGTGCTCCCGCCCTGACAGGCACCTCCCGGGGTGAATCCGACCCGCGTCGCGTATCTGAGCATGCGGCATCAGACCGCCAGGCTGATCACCGCGACGCGGGGCTGGTGCCATGGAGCTGAACCTGGCATCGACGCTGCTGGTCCCCCTTCTGCACGAAGCCGGAGGGGGACCAGCCCGTTGTAGCAGGGCGGCCCTTCAGCCATTGCGTCCTCGGGGCTACAGCCCAGCGAGGTACCGGGCTACTCCATCCCGCATCGGGCCGCTACCAGGTGAGGCGTCCGGGGACGGTGTCCCAGGCCCAGGACCCCCAGGTGCCGTCGACGTCGAGCAGCCTGCACGGGCCAGCTGCGGGCCGGCATGGTGCCAGCCAGCACTGGTGGACGGCCGCACGTTGCGGGCCTAGGCCACGGGTCAGCGACGGTCCTCAGCAGCCGCTGACCCGGGCGGCTCCCATCCCCGAGGACCTGTCATGCCCCGTAAGCGGACCACCCCCACCAAGTCGCGCACAGCCCAGAAGATCGAACTCCTCCAGAACCTGATCAACCACCCTCGCACCGAAGCCGAAGAGCGCGAGGCAGCACAGCGAATGCTCAAGCGGGTCATCGAGAAGGCACGGGACAACGGTGAGGAGGTCACCGACACCCACACAGCGAGGAAGCCAGGGGGCTACCGCCTTCCCGAGGTCGTCTACGGAGACAAGTACGAGCAGGTCAAGGGCATGCGGCTGCAGGACATCGCCAAACTCATGCGTGCCGACATCAAGATGGCCCGCAAGGTCGGAGCGAAGAGTTCTGCACCCGGCGCACTCGCAACCGTTGACCCTCTCGGCGATATGCCGAAGGAGATCAAAGTCTCTGTGACCAGCGAATACTTCTCCGGCGGCGGCGCGATCCGCATGCGCGTCAAGAACGTCCCCCGCGAATGGGGATTCGTCCGGAAGCGAGACCCGTGGGGAGACATGCGATGGGTCCCGTCAGACGCCTTCGAAGCAGTGCTCACCGATCTCAAAGTCATCCACCAGGCCTACAACTACGACGGCAGTGACTCGCAGGTCGACTACTTCCACGTCAACTACTACGGATCGGTGGACTACGACCGGCCCGCGCCTCAGCAAGACACCACTCCCGAAGGGCCCGTGACCGAAGCCCCGGAGGAGGACACCGCACAGCCTCAAGACCAGACCACGACGCTCCGGCCCCCACAGAGGCTCAGCGAAGCCCGCATCGAAGCCGCGGCCCACGCCGCAGGCATGCAAGACGTCCGTCCCGTCCACGAGGACGGCGAACTCATCGGCTACACCGCGCAGAGCAGGCACGGTCTCTACGCCGCCCTCATGCCGACAGGAAGGATCCTGCGGCTCAACCACCGAAGCCGTCACACGGTGGCCCTGTGGCTGCAGCGCAACCCAGTCCGCACCACCACCTCCTCCACCAGGCCGAACCGATCCAAGAGCGCCGCACCCGGCGGGACTCCCACGGCCTCCGGCTTGCTGATGTTCGCCTACACCGAGGCCGAGCGGACCACTCACATCGCCGACCTCAAGACCGCCGCTGCCGACGAGCCGGATCACGTCCGCTACGCCGCCCGCCTGATCTCGCACTACGAACCCGGCGGCACCCTGGCCGATGAGCCTGACCACGAGGACCTCATGGGCGTGAGCCTCCGGATCGGGGCCGCGCTCTCCAACGACATCCAGGCCATCTACCGCCGGACATCGCCTGCCGACCCAGCTGCCAAGCAGCGCCGTTACCGCGCCGACTACCGCCGAGTGCGCAACGAGGACCGCCTGAGCCGCAGCCGCAGGAGCGGCCGCGCCTTGCAGCCGACGACCACCACGTCACAGCCGTGAGATAGATACCTCGCGGGACGCAGCCCAGCAGCGGCGTGCCGGATCACTTCTTCCACATGTCAGGCCATACGACTGCCCCCCGCATACCTCGAACGCGGGGGGCAGCCGTCCGCAGCCAGGCGGGGGCAGCGGATCCAGCAGGGGCCAGCAACAGCTAGCGGCCCACATGCATTGAGACGAGCCCAGGGCAGCCGCCGGCCTCCGGGCCCAACGCAGGGGTTGCGGGGCTTGGCAGTGAGCCGGTCAGAGTCCACTCAGCACCGACCACGCATCGCGCCAGCCGGTCGCTGCGCACTCCACTTGGCGCGCTCTCCACCTGCTGAAAGGGAAGAACCCGATGACCGACGACACCTCCTCCACGAGCGAGAGCACCCCCGCGATACAGCAGCGGGCGACGATCAACACGCTGGTCAAGGAGGCCAAGAAGATCGGCAGCCTTCAGCTCGCCGACTTCCTGAACGGCACCGGCCGCGAGATCACCGACGTGTACCGGGGCGCAACTACATGGACGACCATCCTGCGCCGCGCCGAGCTCGTGCCCACCCCCGCCACCGCTCTTCCCGGCGAAGCGGCTCTCCTCAAGCGAATGCACAGCTTCCTGCACGTCGACGATGCTGAGCGTGTGGCTGCCTACCAGCTGTTCACCGCCGACGACGCTCCCGTGTACGGCTCCCTGGACGAATGGGACCAGACCCTGGCGCGGATGCTCTTCTTCAACCTGTGGGACAAGGGCGGCTTCGCGTCCTACGCGGCTGGGCTCAACTCGTTGCGAGCCCAGCACGCGGTGCGCGGCGAGCTGAGCCAGATCCTCGCGTACCTGCTCAGCAGTGATCGCATGCACGACGGTCAGCCGCTCGGGGGAGCCCATGTGCACATCCCCCTGAGCGTCCACCACGCCTACAACCGGTCGGAAATCCTGGCCGCACTGGGCGTGGCCCGCCTCGGCGGCCAGATGCCGGGCTACTTCGCCCAGGGAGTGCTCTGGGACGCGGCGAACATGACGGACGCCCTGCTGATCACCCTGAACAAGAGCGAGCGGGACTTCTCCCCGACCGTCCGCTACAGGGACTACGCGATCAGCCGGACCGACTTCCACTGGGAGTCGCAGAATGCAACGGCGCCGGACTCCCAGACCGGTCAGCGGTACCAGAAGCACGCTGAGCGGCGGAGCCACGTTCTGCTCTTCATGCGGGAGAGCAAGGACACGGCCACCGGCAAGGCGATGCCGTGGGTGCTGCTTGGCCCCGGAACCTACAAGAGCCACACCGGAAGCAAGCCCATGGCGATCACCTGGCAGCTGCACCACCCCCTGCCCGACCGGATCTGGTCCCAGATGCCTGCCGCTCCGCCCGCCCGCTGACCAAGCTCGTTCCACGGCCCGGCCCCGCTCGTGCGGGGCCGGGCCGCACTGCGTCCGTGACCTTTCAGGCCTATGGACGCAATGGCTCCCGAACCGAGCCACTCCGTGTGCAACCACGCCACAGGTCACAACGAACTGCGGGCTCCCGTCGACATGGCGAGGCAGAAGGGGCGTCCTCGCGGCCCTTCCTACAGCCGTCGCCAACCCCTGTTCTTGGGGCCCACCTTCCGGTTCGCCGTCCCCGTGGTCGGTCCGGGCCGGACAGTCCGGGGTTGCCGGGCTAACCCCGTCGCCTCGCACGATGTGCTCCAGCTGGCCAGCAGTCACGAGGTCCTGGGCGACGCGGCCGGTAGACCACCAGCGGGGCCGCGTGGACGCGCGGACTATGCCGTCCCAGGCCCCGCGCCAGCAACGCGCAGTGCAGCGCCAGGCCCACCACCATCGCGTGAAGAGGACACTCCCATGACCAGCAGCCTCGACCAGTGGCGTGCCAACGCCCGCGCCGCCGAAGAGACCGGGCGGCAGGTCCGCCGCCTGTACAACATCGCCTACCGGGTCGCCCCCATCGGTCACCTCCTGGCTTCCCCCGACGCGACCACCAACGATGTCGCTTACGCCACCGCCCGGATCCCCCGCGCAGTATCGGCCGCAGCACGGATCCTGGCCCTTCCCGGCGTCGCCGACCACGCGGAGACCCCGTACGCGCGCAGCTTCATCAACGCAGCCGAGCGAACCCTCAAGGGAACCAGCACACGTCTACTGATCACCGCCAACGGGGCGCGAGCGGCGGCCGCCCAGGCTGCACACGAGAGGGACGACCTGCGCTCGGTCCTGTTCACTGACATCGAGCAGCGCTGCCGCAACCTGGTGGCACGCCCCCGGGACCGCCGGGACAGAGCCGATCGCGAAGCCAGCGATTCGGTGCTCGCCCTGGCAGCCCAGTGGGGCCTCCACCACGGCGGCCCGGGAGCTTCCAACCGAGCCATCAGCGGTGAGCCTGCGGTGCCCCACTACGTCGCCCACGAGGTCGCCCGCCGGGCGGAGATCCGAGCGCGCTGCACCGCAGGAATCCGCTGCACCCGGAACGCATGCCTTGAGTACGGTGCCGTATGGGCCGAGGACAGCACCGGCGCTCACGTCTTCCTGTGCCTGAGCTGCATACCTGTTGAGAACGCCGACCGAGTAGCCCGTGGGTTCGCCCCCACTATCCGGCCCGTACCTGACGGCGTCCCGGCCAGCGCCCGCTACGTCGTCTTCCTCTACAACGGCTCCGGCCGCGGGGGAGAGGAGGTCTCCTGCGACACCGCGCAGGAGGCCCAGTTCGTTGCCGAGACCATGCGCCCGTTCAACAACACCGGCCACCACATCCGTGTAGCGCTCGCCCGCTAGCGCACGACAACTGACTGAAGGGGCCTGCCCACCGCCGCGCGCGGGCAGGCCCCTTCAGCGTCTCCCGACTCGACGACTGTCGCCTCGGATCAGGCACCAGGCCTCACACCGCGCGCCGCCGGCCGTGACCTGGGCAGCCAGGGTTGTGGCACTAACCCCCGCTCATCGCATGGTTCCCACGACCAGGCGCTACCGCCTGGAGACCAATGCGGACGGCGGCATCCGATAGCCCGCCTCCCCAGAAGAGATTGGAAGGCCGTGCACGACACCAGGACCCTTGTTCTCGCAGCCTTGGCCAACGATGCCACCCTCGCCCGGCACATCCATGAGGTGAAGGTCAGCGGACGCAGGAAGACCCTCGGCATGACCATCACGCCCGGCGACCCGGGAATCACGGTGCATGTGCCCGCCGACACTCCGGCGGATCTGGTCATAGCCGCGCTGACCAAGAATCGTGAACGGATAGGAGCGATGCTGCTGAAGGCCCGCCGGTACGTGCCGGACCACCCCGTCAAGGAGCTGGTCGGAGGCGAGGGGTTCCTGTGGCTCGGCCGCTCCGCACGCCTGCGCATCGTCGACAATGCCGAGGTCCCTGTCTCTCGCCAGGCTCACCTCTGGATGCTCCTCTCCCGGGACGCCGTCCCCCTCGGCGGCAAGCCCCTGATCGACTGGTACATCCACGAGGGAGGCGCTTGGATCAACCAGCCCGACGAGGCCCCGTACTGGTGGCGGATGATGGGGGCCGATCGCCCCATGCCGGCTGTCGTCGTGACGGATATCGGCCGCAGGCGGTGGGGAGTACACGACGGCGCCACAGACAGGATCCGGCTGGCGTGGCAGACCTTCCAGCTCCCTACCCAACTCGTCCGACATGTCCTTATCCACGAGTTCATCCACGCCATGGGAATCTCGACGCACGGTCCCAAGTTCTGGCGTGCCTTCGAGCGTGGCCGGATCGGCGCACAACAGGAAGTCCAGCAGCTCAACGAACTGGGCTGCCGAGTGTGGATGGGCGACACCACCGTCGACACTCTGGGGAACTCCAGATCTCGATGACCACCGCGCCAGCCAAGTAGCAGGTACAAGATCAACGTCACGGCCCCGGTACCACGTGGCAGTACCGGGGCGGCTCTCGCACGCGGCAGTGCTGAATGGCCACGATCTACCCGGCGCGCGATCCCTCCGTCAGTCGCCGAGTCCGCCCCGGGCCGTGCTGCTCCGACTCGGGTCTCGAAGTCCGGACCAGGCGCGCGGTCCGCTGCTTGAGTCTCACGTCCCAAGTCACGCGCTGCGCGGTGCCAGTCCGCGTTGTGAGCTCTGACACCAACTACCCATTTACGTACCGCATTTGTTGGTTGCGCCGCTAATGCCCACGCATGGCTTCCTGGCTCGGTCAGCCCACCCCGGAGGTTCCGCTTCCGGCGATGGAGGATCGCGAATCGAGGAAGCGGCCATGAACGGCAAGTCCCCAGTCCACATAGTTGACCTGTTCGGTGGCCCTGGCGGGTGGGATCTTCCCGCGCAGCGGCTCGGTCTAGCCGTCACAGGCATCGAGAATGACCATTCCGCTTGTGAGACTCGCAGAGCCGCTGGCCTGGGAACCGTGGAGGGCGACGTGCGCGCCTACGGTCCCGCAGACTTCCCGGACGCCACAGATCTGATTGGCTCTCCTCCATGCCAGCCGTACGCAATCGGCGGCAAGGGTGCCGGGCGCCGAGCCCTGGACACCGTGCTGCACTTCGCCTCACTGCTCGCTGCGAGGCAGGAGATACGCTCCGGCCTTGCCACCTTGGACGACGAGCGCACCGGGTTGGTCCTCGAGCCGCTGCGCTGGGTTCTTGAGGCGCTGGACAGCGGACGTCCGTTCCGAACCGTGATGCTGGAGCAGGTCCCCACCGTGCTACCTGTCTGGGAGGCAATGGCGCAGATCCTGCGACGCGAGGGCTACACGGTGGAGACCGGCCGTCTGCACGCGGAGGCGTACGGAGTCCCCCAGACGCGTACACGTGCCATCCTGGTGGCCCGCTGGCAGGACTCAGTAGCACTGCCTGAACCCACCCACCGCCGCTACAGCCGCAACACCGCACAGGAAGACGGTCACCCCGCCCTCCTGCCCTGGGTGTCAATGGCGCAGGCACTCGGCTGGGGGATGACGCACCGCCCGGCGCTCACTGTCGCGGTAGGCACCGCGGCGGGCGGCCCCGACCCCTCCTGCGTCGGCGGCTCCGGCAGCCGGGCCACCCTGTACGGAGAGCGCGATGCAGGCCGATGGATCGCAGACACCCGACTGGCGCCCGCTGACTCGCTTCCCGCCTACCGCGGCGGCCGTAAGGACATGATTCGAGTGTCCGTCGCCGACGCAGCCGCTCTCCAGACATTCCCGCCAGACCACCCCCTCCAGGGGCCGCGGACCAAGCAGTACGAACAGATCGGCAACGCGATGCCGTACAGGCTGGCAGACGCGGTCATCCGGCAGGCCCTGGCTCCTGAACTGGCTGCCCTCCCCAGCGCACATGCAGCCTGAGCCTCCGCCCCGTTTGGCCCTCGGGGCCTGTTCCTGATGCACCCGCCCCCGGCCCGCGCAACGCGGTGCCGGGGGCTTTCCTGGTCTCATTACCACTCGCCCGGTCCAGCTGCCCGCCTCCTGGCCCCAGCAGCAGGACCGGCCGTCGGCTTCGGCGAACGACCGGCCCCATCCCGCCATCAAGCCATGCCGGGGGTGTTCGCGCTCAGTCCCATCATCCAGCGGTTGGGTTGCCGACCTTGCTTGACCGGCTGGCATGTTCAAGTCAGCTGCCCCGGGAGTTCGGTGACCACTCCCCGCTCCTCCCGGGGGCGCCCATCTCGGCGCCACGCCAAGCCACACCGCAGCCCTGACTCCTGGAGGACTCTATGAAGGCGACACCCAGCGGCTACGTCCTCGAATTCCCGCACATCCTGGAGGGACTGCGCGACGCCGCTGCCCAGTGCCGGAACCCCGCCCACCGTACCTTCGTGAACACCGCGATTGCGGCGTTCGAGCAAGAGGGACCCGACGCCGAACCACTTCTGAACGGCTGCCCTCTGCGAATCGCCCAGCTGATCTTCGACGAGGTCTCTGAGGCGTACATCACGACCCAGACAGCAGACCGTGTTCGCGAGCAAAACAGCATCCTGGCCCGCGACTTCCAGCGCCCCTACACCGCCCACCGCCGCGCTCAGAGCATCCAGGCACGGCGCGCACGCCGTATCCGAAAGGCCACCGGCATGGACAGGCTCCGTGCTCACCTCACGATCGGCTGATCGTCCCCCGGGTCCTCGGCACACCAGGCCAGCCCCAAGGTGCCGGGGCCCGTGTTGCGCTCCGGTGAGACAGGCACAGGACAGGGCTAGCGGGGCTTGGTCCCTCCCGGGGCAGTGTCCCTACTGCAGGGGAGAACGCTCCCGCGCCGCACCATCCTCAGAAGTGCGGGCGCGCCCTGCCGCCGGGCCGCCCACGTGGGCGGCCCGGCCCCTCGGCCAACGCCCAGCCCCGCCGCCGGCCGAGCACCCCTGAGCTCATCCGGCCCGTGCGACAAGCCCACTCGCGGGCCAGCACCACCGCGTTGCCCGCCTAGCCCCGGCATTGGCCACCGTTCGTCCACGCGCCCGCACCTGACGGGCCCAGCTACAGAAGGAAGCCCTTGTGTCGTCTCACCCTCATTCCGGATCCGCTCCCATTCCGATGACGCCCGCTGTCGAACCGGCCGCCGTAAGAAGGCTCGATGCCGAGGAAGCTGTGAAGCACGCTGTCGACACGGCAGTCGGAGCCGCACCTGTCCACCCCGGACTGATCCCCGCATGGACCTCGTGGCGCGGCGTCGTGCACGACCTCATCCACAGTGGCTGCCGGGCCGTCGGCATCGACCAGGCTGACGCCGTGCAAGGAGCCATCACGATGGCTGGCTACCAGCGCCGGACCACCGGCTCCCTCCACAACGAGATCGACGCCCTGACGGCCGCGGGAGCCTGGTGGCACCACACCCCCCACGGGGTGTTCTGGACCGACCCCGATCACGAGATCTGATCACAAGCCCCAAAATGGCCTGCCCCGCCCCAACGGGCGAAGCCGCCCCGGCCCGCTGAGAGAGGGCCGGGGCTTCCGTGTCTGTGCCCCGCACCGGCACAGCCCGCCGCCCAACACCCGGGCGAACCGTTCCGAGGCTGTAGCTCGTAGTAGGCGGGTTGCGGGGGTTGGCACTGCGGAGGGCAACGTTGACGGTGCCGGACGAGTTCGCGCACCACCCTCCCAAGTGTGGTGAAGCCCTCCGACCGCCCCACCCAGTCGGGGCGGCCAGGCAATCCCGGCCCCGGCCTGTAGCCGCGCCCTGACGGTTGCCCGCCGGAGCGTGCCGCACACCACCCACACAACCTGGAAGGGTCTCATTCGTGTCCGACCGGATCATGACCACGCCCGGCAGCACCGACCAGTTCACGCTCACCGACCGCCCTGTACCCTCCCTCTCCCACCGCTACCGGCCACTGCCCGAGGGCCTCAACACCACCCACCACACGATCGTCCCCGCCCACCAGGTACGCGACGGTGACATCGTCACCGCGTTCTTCACCGACGGACCCGGCATCCGCACCGCCCGGCACGCTCCCGAGGCGTTCACGGCGCACCCCCGCACCTACGGCACCCCCTGCCCGGCCGAGTGCCGGGCATGCGAGGACACAGCCGCCGCAGGCCTCACCGCGGACCGGTACGTGTGCCTGAACCCCGCCAACGACCGAGCAGACTGCGTCATCCGCTTCCGGAACGCCCCGGTCGCGATCGTCCGCGCCGACGTCGCCACCTGCTTCCCGCCTCTGGACACCGCACCGCTGCTCCCGGACCTGTTCACCTTCCACGACAGCGACTACGGCCCCTACGAGGCGCTCCCCGTCACCCGCGCCTGGGGCCCGTGGGACACCCTCAGCGTCACCCGGTCCACCGCCGAGCAGATCGCCCGTGACCTGCCCACCAGTAGCGCGGGCCGCCACCTCACATGCCAATGGCTGCACGACTCGTTGCTCATCGCCTCCGACCCCCACATGCGCACCGAACCGGGTCGCCCGGGCCACCTCATCCGGCTGGACGCCGAAGGCCGTTACCCGATTGGTGGCCTGTGGCGATGGGAGGCATGGTCCGCGCCCTCCTGCCCGGAATGCATGGCCAGCACGGAGCCGATCGACGTTGGGGACGAGCGGGTCTGGCGCTGCACCGGGCCCGACTGCACGCGACGCACCTACGGCACCGGCGACCCGGACGACGACGAAGACCTTCCGCCGTTTACCGAGACCGACGAGAACGGCGCGACGATCGTCTACCACGGCACCGGCGAGATCGACATCGAGGCGACAGCCGAACTCGCAGCCCAGGACGGCCCCGACGAGGACGAGCAAGAGGCTGGATAAGCGCGATTCCCCGGCACCGGGCCACGCAATGCGCGGGGCCCTAGGCACCGGCCTTCTCCCCGACGCCCCGACCCGCAGCCAGCGGACCGGGGCGTCCGCCTTTCCTGGATCTACCCCTAGCGGGTGTTGCGGGGCTTGCCCTCTTGTCAGGCACCGTCGGCACACCGGCCGAAGAGCGGTCACCCCCCTCGGCCGGCCAAGTCACCCCCGGCCGTAGCCCAGCCGCAGGCCCGGACCCACTCCCGGCCCGGAACAGAGTTGCACGCCCATGCCCATCAGGTCGCCGCCCAGGGCCCTCACCGCACCTCGCGGCCCCTCACGACCAGCTGACCCACCATCCGTCTGGAGGACACCACCATGACCCGCAACACCATTGACCTGACCGAGCTGCCGCACGTCTCCGAAATCGACAGGACCTACCTGCCCTGTCTGGAAGAAGAGTTGATTGCCGACCGCCAAGTGGTGATAGGAGACATCGGCCGCTTCCGCTCAGGCTTCGAGTACTACGCCCCGATCGCCCCAGACGAGACCGGCCGTCCCAATGGTGGCATGCTGTCCCTGTCCGAGGTGCAGGTGCGCCACATCCACGCGCGACTCGGACAGCAGATCGCGGCGTGGGACGACGAGGACGCCGCAGGCCTCTGCCCCGACAGCGACTGCGACGGCTACCTTCTCAACGACCGGTGCACAGCGCCGAACTGCCCCACAGAGATTGACATCCTCAGCACTCGCACCACCACCAGCCGCCGCTGACCACTCCAGCCGGCCCTAACGGCCCCCGGGTCGGGACACCCTGTCCCGACCCGGGGGCTGACTGCGTTCCCGCTCTGCCACCGCGCCCTCGCTGGCTGCCTGCCCTGCTACCCCGTCGGAGGAGCCGGGCCCGCGCCTCCACTCGCCGCCTGCGCGCCCCAGGTCCGCCGTCAGACGGGGCCGCCGTTTGCCGATTTGGGTCGCCCGCGACCTGCCGCCGGGGCGTGCCGTAGTGGTCCGGCAACCCTCCCGGCGCCCCGGTCCGCATTCAATTCAGCGGCCCGGGGCGTCCGCGTTCCCCGGCTCCCTCCGGCGAGGGTTGCGCGGCTTGCCTGCCTCGGCGGCACTGTCTGCTCACCGGCCGGGGGCGGTGCCGATCCAACCCGCTCCCCCGGCCTCCCAAACCAGCCGCGGCACGCAGGCACAAGCCAACCCCGCCCGCTGGGCGCACGCCCGACTGCCGGGCCGTTCACCGCATCGCAAGGAGTAGTCCATGAAGTCCAGCCAGATCACTGCGTTCCACACCGCCCTGGCCCGTCTGGCCGCCGCGGGTTTCCGCTGCACCGTCGAGTCCGACGGGAAGACGACGGACGAGTCCTGGGCCGCCTACCACTTCGCCGACACCTCACACCTCACGTGGGGTGCGATCAGTGACACCGGCGCGGAGAACTCCGCGACCCACCCCGTCAGCGCCCACCGAGCCCTGAGCGCCTTCTTCATCACTGACTACGGGGACGAGCCCCAGCTCTTCGACTCGGGTGACTTCGACCGGGACGTGGCCGCGCTCCTCGCCTGGATCACCGACCTCGCCGACACGCACGGAGCGTCCCAGCAGTAGCCCCACCCCACAGCCGCCCTGCCCTGGTGTCTGTCTCTGCGGACACCAGGCCGGGGACTGGCTCCCACCCCCGGCCGCCCTGCTCCCCGCAGCAGGCACGGCGGCCCGGCGGCACGACACCGGCCTCAGCCAGCCTCCGACCTAAGGACACCACCCCGATGCTCACCGCCCTGCTCCGCAGCCTCAGTGCCCGACTGGTGGCTGCCCCGCTGCGGACCGAGTTCTACCAGTGCGACCAGTGCGGCCTCCGCGCCTGGATCACCAACCACCCGGACCGCATCGCCCCGCTTCTCGCAGCGGTGAAGGACCACCGCTGCGAGCCGAAGCGGAAGTCCAAGTCTCTGTGATCAGCCCCGCCTGTCGACCGGGGGAATGGTCGTCTGTCGCTGCCCCCTCGTCGGCCCGGGGGTACACCGCGATCCGCCCCCGGGCGCGGCCGGCGCGGCCCATCCGGGTTGCCGTGCTTACCAGTTCCTCCAGCACGGTGCAGCCCCCGGAAGGCGCGGCCGCCACCTCGCCGTCACGGGGGAGTTCAGCCCGGCCCATCGGTTCGGGCGCCCCGTCATCAGCACACCACGATCCGGTACCCGCCGTGCCGGCATCTCCATGAGAAGGGAACAGGAACATGAACCGAAGCGAGCTGGAGGCGCTGCACACCTCGGGCGAAGAGCGGACCTTCACCGCGCGCTGGGAGCGACTCGGCGAGCCGTACAGCGAGGGCTGCCGGGGCACGGTAGAGCGCGTGGGCTTCCCGAACGCACCCCACACCGTGTGGGTGCGCGACATCGCGGGCAACCGCCACAGTTGGGACATGCGACACCTGTCCGTGCACTGACCCGCCAGCTCCCCGGGCGCCACGCCCCCGCTCCGTCTGAACCTCCCACGCCTCTCCCCGGGTGCCCCGGACCGCTGACCGTCGGTCCGGGGCACCCGACGTTTCCCTCGTTCCCGCACCCGCCCGCCCGCCCGCCCGTCCGGCCGCGTGCCGCTCGTATCGGGTGTTGCTCGGCTTGCCAGCCCCCGCTCCATGGTCATGCCCGTCAGCCGCCCCGCCCCTTGGTGGGAGTACCCGCTGTGACGCCGCCCGCGTCGACAGCGCCCCCGCCCCGGCCGGGAGGCCCCCAGCCCCCAGCCCCCATCCCGCCGACGAGCGGCAGCCGGGCCTTTGTCGGGCCGACCTACAGGCCGTCCCGCTGGGTGGGAGTCACACCCAGCTGAGGCTGTCAGGTGTTGGGACGCGGTGCCGCCAACCACTCGGCGCCTTGCCCCACTAGCCCTCCTCTCCGGCACGGTAGGTGCACCACCTGACCCGGGAATGTGGTCAACCATTTGCTGCCAAGGAGTTGCGATGTCTGATCTTCGCCCTGTTCGCACCGTCGAAGGTGTGCAGCGCTCCGGCGCTGTCTTCGTCGAGCTTGCCGCCCTGCACCCGAACCTGCCCGTCGCCACGAACTCGGTATCCCTGCACTCCACATCCATCTCCGTCCACCTTCACGGCAGGCACTCGCTCGAGCACCTCGCCCAGTGGGCGATGGTCTTGGGGAACTGTGCGCGCAGTAGTGGCAGCTACCCCAAGGACGGACTTGGCGGAGGCTTCTTCACCGAAACACGCACGGGTGTGTTCGCGGACACCAAGATCGAGGTCATTGCCTTCTACCACGCCTCGGCTGGCGCCGCCCCCCACGACCCGTACGGCATGACTGACCCCGGAGGTACAGCGCGCCAGATCCCGCTCAACCTCCGCAGCCTGTCCAATCCTCGGGCCCGTCGCCGCATGGTGGCGCTGAGCGCCCTCACGCTGACGGCCACCGCGACCGTCGCAGTCATGTGGGCCCGCCAACGACTTACCAACTGAGTCCTCCTGGGGCAGCGGTCGTGTCGGTGGCTGTGGAGTTGACTGCGACTCTGCTCATCGGGGACTTCGAATCCGAGTGCGGTAACTGCCACATGCCCACCCTCATCCGCGGAGTACACCGCCACTCCAAGATCCCGGGAGTGAAGCCGGAGCCCGGATGCGGAGCCCGTTTCGTGAGCACCGCCAGCAACTCCTGGCGGGTGACCCCGGACCACCTCCGTGCCGAACGGCCCGACCTCCCCGTGCGAGGCGAGGACACCGACTCCTGACCGAACACCACCAAGCGGCCCCCGGCACCCCTCAGCCGGGGGCCAGCCGCATGCCCTCCCCGGGGGCCGCCCCCGCCCACCATCTGGGCCCCGGCGAGACCGACACCGCGCCGCGCCTGTGGTGGTGCAAGGACGACGGCACCTACCTCCGCAGCAACGGCCGCTACCCCGTCCAGACCCGCGACGAGGACGGCCGCCTGTTCCCCGTCGTCTCGCCGACGGCTGACCGGGCGCTGACGCCACGACCGCCCTCGGCGGCGACGGCAGCTGCGAGTCCATCGAACTGACCACCCCCCTCCCCGGGGACGGCCGCACCCTCCTCGACGACCTTCGCACCGCCGCCGCCGAAGGCGCCACCCACTTCAACCTGACCATCCCCGACGACGGCGACTACCAGACCCCTGACCTACACCACCAAGTAGCCCCCCGGCCCGCGCCTGAACCCACCCCGCAGCGTGGCCCGCCTGCCCGCTGCCCGTCCGGCCCCTGAGAACCCGCAGCACCCCGCCGCACGGCACGGCGGCCGCCGCCGCACCCCAGCCAGGCCGAACGGCCAGCCGATATCACCTCACGCGCGAACAACTCGTCCAGGTCCTCGCGCTGGCCGAGTACCTGGCCGCCGCGAACACGGCCGGGTGAAAGCGGAAAGCGACGCGACGCCCTGGCCACGGCCGCTCACTGCGGGTTGTGGGGCTTGCCGCCTGCCGCTCCACGGTGTGCATGCACGACGTTCCGTGCACCGTCCGACGCCCGTCAATGAGCAGGAGGCCCCCATGAGCGTGATCCGATGGTGTGTCAGCACCCACAGCGGCAGGACCATGACCACCCTGTGGCCCGACCGCTCGTACGCCCCGGTCAACGTCTACGAAAACGGCTGGCTGGTCCGGGTCAAGGCCCGCGTCCGTACGGGTCACTGCCGGGCCTGCCTCGGCGTCGGCTGCGGGAAGCCCGAGGTCAAACCGTCCTACGACGGCCCGTACTCGCCTGTCCCGCAGGAGCTGATCACGCGTGGGCAGAAGCTCATGCCCGGTTGGCAGGCGGACCCTGCCGAACCGGTCGGCGTCCCGGTCGCGTGCACGCCCGCACGGCAGCCCACAAGCGCCTGAGGCTCTGCTCCGCGCAGCCCGGACCCGCAGGGTCGGGGCTGCGTAATGCCCACCGTCCCGTGCGCCGCCCTCGCCCCGCCCACGGCCGCGCCCCTCCCGTACACCGGTGCCCCTGGCCGCTCCCCGCGGTCCGGGGCACCGGCGTTCGCGCCCTGGCGCCCCGGCCCCGGCCGTCCCCGCCCGCGCCCGCCCGCCCCCGCCCCCGGCCGCGCCCCGTGTCGCGCCCCGGCCCCCGGCCGCTCCCCGGCCCGCGCTCTGGTCTGTCCTGGTGCCGGCGGTGTTGCCGTCCTAACCCCCGGCCCCCGCACGGTGCACCCCGCCCCGGTTCATCACTCCAGCGAGGAGCCCGCCCCGTGCCCACCGTGCCTACCGTTCCTGCCGCCCGCGCCCGTATCACCCGCCGCCGACTGCGGCGACTGCGCCGCCGCGACCAGTGGATGAAGGCCACCATCTACCCCACCCCCACCAAGCTCACCGGCGCCTATGGCCGCGGCTCCGCGCCCCTGCCGTTCCCCCTGACCTCCCCGCACGCTCCCTACCTGACCCGCCGCCGCCTCGACGTCGACCGCACCCCCACCAGCCCCTTCCCCCGCTACCTGACCCGCACCCCCAAGCGCTACCGGCGCTGGCCTCGCTGACCCCGGGGCTGGCCTTCCTAACCCCCCGCCCTCACACGATCCCCGTACCTGAACGACCGCCACGCACACGCCGGGCCGGGGCCGTCCAGCCCCGGCCCGGGCCCCGGCCTCACCAGCCCGTCACCCGTCCGCCCACACCCCACCAGGGAGCACCCGTGCAGTACCTGATCACCGACTCCAGCCGCCCCCTGCTCGCGGTCGACGTCCCCGACGACGACATCCGATCCATCGTCGTCGAACGCGCCGACCAGCCCGCGCTGCTCCTCGCCGGACTCGACGTGCACCCGGACGGAACCGTGACGGTCGGCCACTGGCCCAGCGGCGAGGACTGGGTGGAGGTACTCGACACCACCGGCGTCCCGAGCGCGTACGGCCCGAGCACCCTCCAGCCCGCTCCGGTGCCGCTCATCGACCCCCAGGACGCCGCCCTGCTCGTCCGGCTCCTCCAGACCGCGATCGACAAGCGCACGCTCCCCGGCGACCAGCACGAGCAGGCCGCCCAGCTCCTCCACCGCCTCACTCCCCGTCCCTGAAGCCCCGACCGCTCCGCCCGGCCGCGAGGCCGCTCGCGTTCGCGGGCCCGCACCCGCACCCGCACCTGGGCGCGGGCCCGCCCGGCTTCCGGGCCTTGCCCAACTAGGCGCCGGCCGGGGCAGTGTCAGCACCGCTCGCACCCCTTCCCCAACCGATCCGGAGACCCGTCATGTCCCGCACCCCTGTGAACCCGCCCCTTCCCCTGCCCGACCGGGCCGCGGCCTTCCTGTGCCCCCGCTTCACCCCGTACAGCCCCGGCCAGAACGACGGGTGGCACCTCATCTCCCGCAACGGCCGGTGGGCCGTCGTGTGGGACCTGGCCGACCGTGAGGGCGGCGAGACGCCGGAGCAGGCGGCGAAGCGGCTGGAGCTGGCCAAGGCCCTCGCGGCGGGCGGCTACGCCGTCAGCATGCCGTCCGGCTTCTACATGGTGTTCTTCGCCGACCGGCCCCACGACGACGCCGGGCCCCGGTACTCGGTCGTGACCGAGGACTCCGTACTCGGCGGCCTGCTCGGCGGCCCCCACGTGGTGATGGACACCTGGACCAACGTCAACATGGCGGCCTTCCCGACGGAGGAGAAGGCGCGCGAGCGGTGCACGGAGCTGGAGCGGGAGCAGGCGCTGGCCGACGCCGTGGCGAACTCCACCCCCAACATGGCCAAGTACCTCACGCGGGCGGACGAAATCCTCGGCGAGGGCTTCTGGTTCCTGCGCACCGAGGAGCACAGCGACACCGACCACCGGCCGCCGACCGTGCACGAGCGCGTCGACGCCCTGGTCGACATCGCCAACGCGGTACTGCGCAGCGCCACGTTCGAGCGGACCGGGCGCCGGGTGGCGTACGAGTCGCAGGAGTGCGACGTGGCGTGGTGCCCCAAGAGCAGCACCCCGGCCGTCGGCTACTTTCCCGGGCGGAACCCCGAGGACCGGCGCACCCCGCTCATGGACGCGGCGATTCAGCTCCTGGTCGACGCGGGCCTGACCCCGGCGGTCTTCGGCGAGCCAGTCGGCGACGGCGCCTTCATGGTCGAGCAGGAGGGATTCCAGGTGAACAGCGCCCCGCAGGCCCGGCACATATCCCCGCCCCTGTGGGTGTCCCTGTGCGGGCGCGGCATCGCGCTGGCCGAGCACGGGCGGGCCGTCGAAGTGCTGCAGGAAGCCGGATGGACGGTCAACCCGTCCGACTACGACGGCCTCCACGAGGCATTCCCGCCCGCAGGGACGGCCGCGCCCCAGCAGGACACGACGCCGGGCCTCTACCCGAGCGCCACGGACCGGGCGCAGGCCGTTCCTCCCACTCCCCGCCCCTGAAGCCCCGACCACCCACCACCCGGCCCTGGTACCGCACCCGCGGTGCCGGGGCCGGGGGCCGTTCCATGCCTGCGGGCCCGCCACCCCCGGGCCCCGGGCCGTGGCCGTCATGGGCCGCCCGGCCGCCGCCTCACCACGCCCCGCCCCACCGCGCCCCGCCCCCTTCCCGCCAACGTCGCGCGCGGGCCGGACCGTCCCGTGGCCGGCACGACCGAGGTGGTTGCGGTGCTTGCCCCCACCTCGAGCACGCTGCGGCAACTTCACCGCCACCCCGCCGCCACCCCGTCTCCGGCCACGCGATGCCCACCCCCGGCCAGCAGGCGCAGCAGGCGGCCCCCTTTCACCACCAGGAAGCCACCCCCGTGACGACCCTCCCGCCCGCACCACGCCCCTGCACCTTCTGCCCCTACAAGACCGAAGTCCCCTCCGGTGTCTGGTCGGAAGAGGACTACGCCAAACTCCCCCTCTACGACGGCCCCACCTGGACTCAGCCCCCCGGGCTGTTCCAATGCCACGTCCACGACCGCGACGACGACAGCGCCCGCGTCTGCGGCGGCTGGGCCGGATGCCACGACATGGCGGAGTCCCTCAGCCTCCGCCTGGCGCACGCGTTCGGTGAGATCAGCCTGGAGACCGCGCAGACCATCCTCGACTACGTCTCCCCAGTCCCGCTGTTCGCCTCCGGTGCCGAAGCCGCCGCTCACGGCATCCGCGAGATCCTCAACCCCGGCCCCGACGCCCGCCACGCCATCGGCAAGCTCCGCCGCACCCGGTCCGACCTCACCTGAACGCCCGCCCCCACCCCACGAGCACGGTGGCCCGCCCTGCCCGCCAACCCACCAGAGGCGACACCCCGCTCGCCCCCGCTCGCTGCTGGCGGCCCCGGGCTGCCCGGCGGGGCGGGTGTTGCGGGGCTTACCCGCCTGCCCGGCAGCGTCGGGTCACCGGCCGGGGGAGTGGTGACCACCCCCACCCCCCGGCCGCCCAGAGCCGCAACCTGTCAGGAGCATCGGCATGACCGTGTACTGGGTGTTCTTCCCGCAGACCCCCCAACATCCCAGCCCCGAGGCGCGTATGGAGCACGCACCGAACCTGTTCGTCCCCGAACGCGCCCTCCAGCACCGCGCCCAGCACCAGACCAGCAGGGTCTACTACGACGGCGTCGTCCGCCGGACCCCGCAGCCGACCGAGGACTTCCCCCAGGCAGACCGCACCGCCCTCCTGCACGTGTGGCGCCGCCGCAGCGCCGAACCGGTCCCGGACCTCACCGACACCCCGGACGAGCTGTGGAAGCTGTCGCCCAAGGGCGGCCTGGAACGCTCTCCCTGGCAGGCACGCTAAACACCCGCCCCCGCGCCCCCCTGCCCCCGGGACCACTCCTGCCGCTCCAGCCCGGCCCCGCGCCCCGGACGCCCCCCGCCCGGCTGCGGGGCTCACCCGGCTCCCCCCTGCCAGCAGCCCAGCAGCGGCCGCGCAACCCGCACCCGCGCCCGGCCGCGCCGTGTCCGCCCCCCTGATGCTTGCAGCGCTAACCCCTTGCCCCGCCACGGTCCTCCCACCGGCCCGCACCAGCGATGCCACCCACGGCACAAGGGAGTCCCCGTGACCTTCGACATGTACACCAAGGGCGCCACACCGAAGCAGGAAGAGGCCCTCCACCAGGCCGCCTGCACGGCCTTCGACGCCGCGGTAGCCGAGCGCAACGGACTGCCCGGGGACCCGCAGCAGCAGGAGGCACAGCGGAAGGTCGATGCCGCCTACGACAGGATGCAGAAGACGCACACCTCCCACTTCGGCCTGAGCAACTACGGCATGGGCAGGTACCTGGACGTCATGGACAGGCTCGGCATGCTCACCACCGACTACGAGCCGACCTCCTGGCCCGAACTCCCGGCCAGCCTCACATGGGAGGACATCGACGCCGCCGGAGAAGCCCCGGACACGCCGGACGACACCCTCCCCGTGAAGGCCGCCGCCCTCGACTACCTCCACGCGCTTGACGCGCACTTGTCCTGGCACCCGGAGCACCTCACCGGGATCGCGGCGCACAAGTTCACCTCCAACGACGGATGGCACGTCACCCCCAAGGAGATCGAGACCGCCCTGACCGCCTACCGCACCCACACCGGCGAGGAGGTCAAGGCCATCCTGAGTTCCGCCGAAGGCGGCTCCATCGACATCGACCGCTGGATGCAGTGGATCGCCTACCTCGAACGCTCCAAGGAACGAGAAGGCTTCGAGGTCCACTGACGCCTGCTCGGCTGGACCGGCCCGCCCGATCACACCGACTGGGCGGGCCACCCTGTGGCACCACCGCCCCGGCTGATTTGCCGGCCTTGCCGTGCCACCGGGCACCGTCCATCAGCCGCACCGCACCCGCGTGCCCACCACCCGCTGAGAGAGGCCCAGCATGAGCGACAACATCGCATCGGAACACACCGTCGGCGAGCACACCATCCACGGCCGCCGCGTGGAAGTGCACCGCCTGACGTGGAAGGACCACCCCGGCTTGAGCTTCGAGGTGATCGACGCCGAGACCGGCGACCTTCTCACCGAGACCGAGAGCTTCGACGACTACCCCACCGAGGAACAGCTCACCGCCCTGGTCGAGGCCAGCAACACCGCCGACGCGCAGTCCGGGGACGGGCACGAGGACTGCTTCGGCGCCCACGTCACTGCCGACGGCCACGCTGACTGCGACGGCAACGTCCTGTAACCCGGCCGGCCGCGACCCGCCTGCCGCCCCATCCCATACCGCGCTGCGCCCCCACCCCGCCCCCCGTCGGGAACGTCCCCCGACCCACGCCCGACCGGCTTCAGCGCCGAGTCGGCGCCGCCGCCAGGCCGTACGGCATGCACCGTGTGGCCCGGCGTCTACCTGGTCCGGCGCACCGACGGCGGACCCTGGGAGAACCTCCACCTGTCCGACTGAGCAGCCGCACCGCCCCCGCGACCCCGGGCCCGCGTCCAGCGGCCCGGGGCTTTCCATGTCCACGCCCCCAGCCCCGCACGGCGGCCGGGCCCGCCCCCCGAGCGTCCCGGGCCCGCGCCGTGCACCGTGCGGAAGCCCGCCCGGGACACCCCCATCGGTGACGGCTCCGCTTGTGAGGCTTGCCGGCTCCCGGGCCACCGTACGGACACCAAGCAGCCGCACCGCCCCGGCTCGGACCACGCCACCAGACCCGTACCTCAAGGGGAGCACCACATGGACCGTCGCAACGTCACCGGCCTCAACGGCCGCATCCACGAAGCCCTGTTCAACTCCCACACCGACGCCCTGATCGACGTCGCCTGCGACGCCACCCGCTACACGGTCGTGAAGCCGTACACGCTGTTCGACCCCGCCCAGCTCACCGACGCCCCGGCAACCTGCACCGACTGCCGCACGATCCTCGACGCCGCCCCCGGCGCGCCCCTCCACCCGGCCGACACCGCCCGCGAGTGCGCCAACACCCTGCTCGCCGACGCCGACAACCGGGGCTACCCGCCCACCCTGGACGACGAGGGCCTCCGGCTCGCGTTCGCCCGCCTCGCCCCGGACGCCGGACACCTGCGCCCCCTCTTCGAGCGCCTGGCCCGGGGCGTCTACGACCCGCAGAACTCGTACCGCACCCAGCCGCTGTACGCCCTGATCCAGGAGCACCTGACCGACACGCTCACCGAGCGGGCCCTGCAGGTACCCGCCAACACCCCCAAGGTGCTGGTCCGCTACGTGCGGTACACCGGCGGAGAGCTCCAGGCCCCCGTAGGGGTGGGCGACCGGCTGACCTATGACGGGCTCGCCTCCGGCCACTGGCCCACCGGCACGGTCACCGCCGTGGAGAACTCAGGCGTCCTCGTCGACTTCCACAACGGGTACCCGCCCCGCCACTACCACCGGCACGAGGTCCCCCGCTGCTTCGCCTTCAAACTGGACCGCGCTCCGCAGCCCACCACGCCCCCGGCCGCCACACCGCGTCCCTGACCCTCCCCGCCCGCCACACCAACACCGGCGCCTGCCACCCCACCCGGGGCGCCTCATCCCGGACCGCTTGGCACTACCCGCCTCGGCCCCGGCCCCCGCTCCTGGCGGCGCCGGGGCCGCCGCACGCCCGGCCCCCAGGGCTCGCCAACGCGCCACGCCCCGCCCGGCCGTGGGCCCACCAGCGCCCCCGGCCGGCCGCGCCTCCGTCTTCTTGCCGCGCTTGCACCCCGCCCGCGCACCGTGCTGCCCACCGCACCCGTCCGGGACACCCGGACCCCCGACCGGAAGGCAGCCCCGCCCATGTCCAAGTTCACGTTCGCCCTCGACGAGGTCGTCGCCGTCGCCACCCACTCGATGCTCGCCCCCAGCCACACGCTGCGCCCCACCTACGAGCAGTGCCTGAACGAGGAGAGCGTCCACGCCGCCCTGTGGTGGCTGCGTGACCGCACCGGCACCTACCTGACCGGCAACTCCACTCACACCGGCGCCCCCGACGACGCCTACGCCCGCGGGTATGGCCCCGGTGACGGCAACGACGCCTCCGGCGTCCTCGGCGCCGACGACGGGATCATCCACGCCCTTCCTCTGCATGACCCGGCCACCAGGGAGTGCCTGCACTCCGACCTGATCAACGCCAAGCACGACGGCCACAACACCCTGACCCTCACCCTGACCGACGACACGCTCGACCTGCACACCTTCCGCGCCGCCACCACCCCGTAGCCGTCACCACCCCACCCTCAGCCCGGCCCCGCGCCTCCCGGACACCACCGGCAGGCGCGGGGCCGACGCGCGTTTCCCGCCTCCAGCACCCGCCACCCCAGCCCGCGTCCCACCCCCCGACACCCGGCCGCCCACCACCCCCGCACACCCCCGCCGCCGCGTCTACCGTCGCGACCAGACCGCCGCCACCGCCCGCACCCGTACCCGCCACGTAGAAAGGGGAGCCCCTGTGCAGCACCAGACCACGATCAACGACCTCGCCGCCCTGGACGGCCTGTTCACCCTCGTCGACCGCATCACCGTCCCCGAGACCGACCCCAGCACCGGCATCACCGAGGAAGTCACCCTCCCCCCGCCGCTCATCCGCACCCGGACCCTGCGCGACGACACCGTCGTCTTCGTCCTCACCCCGCCCGGCATCCACGAGCGCATCCACGTCGCCGACGGCGCGCCCGTCACCGTCTACTACCGAACCCCCGCCCCCGCCCCCGCCCCCGCGTCCGGCCAGCACTCCGCACCGGCCGCGGCCGCCCCCCACCAGGCTGCACCGCCCCAGCACTCCGCGCCCTGGCCCCAGCCCACCGCACCCCAGGCCCAGCCCCAGGCCCAGCAGCCGGCCCCGGCCCCGCGCCGTCCCGCCGCCCCCTGGCAGTAACCCACCCCCCGCCCCGACGACTCGGCCCCGGCCGCCGCACCCCTCCCGCGGCAGCCGGGGCCGCTGCCGTTCCCACACCCCGCTCAGTCACCGGCGCCCCGCTACAACACCCGCTCACCACCCGGCAACACCGGCGCACCAGCCGCCGACGGCCCGGCCGGCAGCGGGGGAGCAGCAGCCACCGGCACCCCCCGCTCCCCAGACACCCCCGCCGCGCCCGTCACCCCCGTCCCCGGCCCCGGGCCCGGTTCCCGCTCCCGTGTCGAGGCCCCGTCCGCCTTCCGCCTCCCGCCCGCCTCCTGGCCGGTGACCACCCCACCCGCCGTGTCCACGGCGTCCGAGTCCCCGTCCTCACCGCCACCCCCCTCCTCCCGGCCCAACCGGCGCAGCTCCTTGACCCGCTCCGCCCCCACCCCCAACCGGCGCGCGCACCCGGCCACCGTCTCGCCCTTGTCACCCATCGCGACAACCACCCGCGCCGCCACCAGCCGCACTTCCTGGATCCGCGCCTGCCCGCGCTCGCGCACCAGCCGCAGCTCCGCCTCCACCTCGGCCGCGACCTGGTCCTCGTCCTCCCGCGCCAACTCGAAGTCCGCCGCCAGCTCGTCGAACTCCGCCTCCCGCGCCAGCCGCTCCTCCTCCGCCCGCGCCGCGGCCTCCCGCTCCGCCGCCACCCGCACAGCAGCCCGCTCCAACGCCGCGCTACGCCGCGCCATAAGCTCCTTGCCGCCCCGCGCCTTGCTCTTACTCGCTGCCACACGCCACCTCCTGGCCAAGAGGGGCCCGCCGGGCGCGGACCCACCTGCCGCCAGTCTGGATACGCCGCCACGCCCCGGCCCGGCCCCGGCCGCCCGCGTCCCACCCCGTAGCACTCCTGTCGCCCCGCCCGGTCCCGCTCACGGGACAAGCCCCTCCAGCCAGCACGGAGCCGGAGACGGGCACAGCACAGCCAGGGTCACGACTTCGGTGCTCCCCGTCCTGTCGTACGTAGTGCTGGCCCGGGCGTGGCAGCGGTGTGTCCGGTCGGTGGTGGTGGGGGTGAGGCCGGTCTCCGGTTGATGGCCGTTGGTGCGCAGCACACCTCTGGCACTTTTGGCCCGTCCACCCCTCGCGGGGCTGGATTTCCCGCCGGACGGAACGGCTGGGGCGATTGCCTTCCAAGCCCTTGGGAGGAACCCGCCTGGTGCCTTCCGGAGTCCTGCCGGGCTGGTCGACTGCCGGGGTGGGGATGACCGGGGCGGCCGTGACGGCCGAGAACTACCGCTACTACCGGAGCAACGTCGCCGCTGGCGACGGGGTCCACGGTGGTGGGCCGGCCGTGTCCTCGAGCCAGCCGGGCGTCCCGGCCGGTGTGTGGACGGGGCGGGCCGCGGCCGCGCTGGGGCTGGCCGGTCAGGTCACCGAGCCGCAGATGCGGGCGCTGTTCGGCCTGGGCATGCACCCGGACGCCGAGGAGCTGATCGCGGCCGAACTGGCCAGGGGAGCCTCGCCCCGCCAGGCACTCAAGGCGGCCAAGCTGGGGCCGGCCGTGCCCCGGCTGTCCGATCAGTCCCCGCTGGACAAGCAGATCGAGGAGGTCCTCGACCTCGCGGCCGAGCGGCTGTGCCGGCCGCTGACGAAGTCAGAGCGCCGCGAGCTGACCCACCGCACCGCGGCGCTCGCCTTCGAAACCGAGTACCACCGGAAACCGGCCGACGGGGAGGAGCTCGGCCGGTACCTGGCCGCGCGGACCGGGAGCCGGCGCCGTGCGGTGACCGGCTGGGACCTGGCTTTCGCCTCGGAAGAGCTCTCGCTGCTGTTCGCGCTCGGCAGTCCCGAGGTACGGCGCATCGTCCTCGAGGTGCTGGCCCAGGCGCGGTCGGAGTCCCTGGCATCGCTGGAGGAGCAGGCGCTGGCGGTGCGCACCGGCCCGGGCGGGATCGCCCAGCAGCGGGCCGAGCCGGCGCTGATGGCGACGGTCTACCTCCACTACGAATCGCGTGCCGGGGATCCGATGCTCCACGAACACGTGGTGATCAGTCCGCGTGTGAAGGGCCCGGACGGCCGGTGGCGGAACCTGGATTCGCGGCTGCTGCTGCGCGAGATCGTCGCCGCCAGCGAGCTGTTCAACCAGCGCTCACTGGAGCTGATCTGCGACCGTCTGGGGCTGGCCGCCGAGGAGGTGGTGGTCACGCCCGGCAGGCGGCCGGTCATGCGGATCGTCGGCATCGACCCGCGGATCCGGGCCGAGTTCGCGCAGAGGTCGGGGGCCGTGCGGACCATGGCCGAGTCCCTGTTCGACGACTACCGGCGCCGTTACGGCCGCCAGCCCGACACCACCGCCCGGATCCGCCTGCAGCAGCGGGCCACGCTGATGACCCGCCCGCCCAAGGGCAAAGCCCGCTCCCTGGACGACCTGCTGGCCCGCTGGCGGCGCCGGGCCATCGCCGCAACCGACCGCACCACCGTCGAGGAGTTGCTCACCGCCGCCCAGGCCGCGGCCCTGGCCCCCGGCGCCCGACTGCCTGCTGAGGCGGTCCTCGATGTCACCGCCGCCGCCGGCGAAGTGCTGGCGGCCGTGACCGAGCGACGCACCACCTTCCGGCGCCGCCATGTCCTGGCCGAGGCGCGCCGCTACCTGATGCGGACCCTGTGCGGGGCAGCCGCCGCACCCCACCTCGCCGAGGAGATCACCGACCGGGTCCTGGCACACGGCGACTGCCTGGACATCACTCCGCCCGAGATCAACCCCTCCCACCCCGACCTGCTGCGCCCGGACGGCTCCAGCATCTACCGGCCCATCGGCTCGGCCACCTACACCACCCACTCGCTCCTGGCCGCCGAGCACCGCCTGCTGGCCGGGGCTCGTACGCGGGTCATCCCGCCCGTCGCGCACGGCACGTTCGCCCGCACAGCCACCCTCCACCAAGGCCCCCTGGACGCCGGACAGCAGGCCCTGGCTTCCTCCTTCGTCCTGTCCGACCGGCTGCTGCTGGCAGGACTCGGCCCCGCCGGAGCGGGCAAGACCACCGCCATGCGCCTGGCCGCAGCCGCCGTGGACGCCGCCGGCGGCCGCCTGATCCCCCTCGCGCCGTCCTCCCGCGCCGCCCAGGTCCTCGCCACTGACCTCGGGCGGCGCGCCCACACCCTGCACTCCTGGCTCCACCAGCGCGGCCAGGCCGCCGACGGCCACGGCGTCGGCGCCGACTTCGCGCTGCGCCCGGGCGACGTCGTCCTCGTCGACGAAGCGGGCATGGCCGGCACCCTTCTCCTGGACCGGATCCTCGCCGACGCGGCCGCCGCCGGAGCCGTCGTCCGCCTCCTGGGCGACCCGCACCAGCTCGCCGCCGTCGAAGCCGGCGGAGCGCTGCGCCTGATCTCGCAGGCGGGCGCCACCGTCGAACTGGACCGGCTGCACCGCTTCACCACCCCCGGCGAAGGCGATGCCTCCCTCATCCTGCGCGACGGCGAGCAGGCCCGCACCGTGTTCGACTGGTACCGCAGCAAGGGCCGCATCGTCGCCGGCCGGCACGAGGCGATGTGCGACGCGGTGTTCACCGCGTGGGCCCACGACATCAGCCGGGGCCTGGCCTCGCTGATGACCGCCGCCGACAACCTCACCGTCACCGACCTCAACCACCGCGCCCAGGCCTGGCACATCGACCGACAGGACCTCGACACCAGCCGGTGGGCCTTGCTGCGCACCGGATCCCGCGCCCACGTCGGCGACATCATCGTCACCCGCCTCAACCGGCGCCGCATGACGGTGCGCGGCGGCAAGGACTTCGTGAAGAACGGCGACACCTGGGTCATCGAGGAACTCCTGGCCGACGGCGCCGCGGTCGTCCGCCACACCCAGCACCGCGGCCGCATCACCCTGCCCGCGGACTACCTCACCACCCAGACCGAGCTCGGCTACGCCTCCACCATCCACCGCGCCCAGGGCATGACCGTGGACACCTCCCACGCACTGGCCTCCGCCCGCTCCAACCGCGAGGGTGTCTACGTACAGCTGACCCGCGGACGGCGCACCAACCGCCTCTACATGGCCATCGACGACGGCGACCACCTCGACGACGTCCTCGCCGCCGTCGCCGCCCGCCGCAGTGCCCAGCTGACCGCGACCGAGCACATCGCCGCCCTGCAGCGCGACATCGCAAGCCCCGGGCAGCTGTCCGCCGAGTATGCCGACGTCACCGAACGCGCCACCGCCGCCCGCCTCACCGGCGTCCTCGAGCAGATCCTGGGCACCGACCGGGCCGCGATGTTCCTGGCCGCCGACGCCTACCCCGCCCTCATCCGCGCCCTCCACGACGCCGAACGCGCCGGGTTCGCCCTGCCCCGCCTCCTCACCCGCGCCACCCGCAGGCTCTCCTTCACCGAAGCCGACGACGTCGCCGCCCTCCTGACATGGTGGCTGCGCGAAGCCCTGACCGACGCCGAAGAAGCCCGCAACACCGCCCGCGACAGCGCCCTCGCCGCTCTCACCACAGCCCAGCTCGACCATCTCAAGCAGCTCGCTGCCAGCCACCGCGCCGCCGCCAACGAAGCCCTGCGCGCCGCCGATGCCGCCTTCACCCACCTGCCCACCGCCGTCACCACCCGCCGCGCGACCACCCACCCCGCCTGGACCGAGCGGCCGCTCGGCCCCCTCACCCGCACCGAGCTCGCCTCCCAGATGGCCGCCGTCCGCACCCAGGTACGCAGCGCGGCCGCCACCGGCCGCCCCCTCTCGGACGCGGCCCGGGCCACCATCACCGCCCTGACCGCCGAGACCCAGCTGCGCCGCGCGATGACCTGGCGAGACCGCGCCCGCGAGGACTACCAGCGCGAGCGCTCCCCCAACCGCCCCCACAGCAGCGGCCAGTCACTGACCGCCGCCCGCCTCCAGGCCGCCAAGCAGCGTGCCGCCACCGACCAGCGCCAGGCCTGGGCCCGGGCCGCCCTCACGCGCGCCCACGCCGCCGGCGCCCGCATCGACGCCGAACTGCGCCTGCGTGAACGCCTGCCCGACCACGCCCCGCCCGCCCGCGTCCACCGTGAGATCCCCGACTGGGTCGCCGACTCCCACGCCCTGACCCACCCCGACACCCCTGCCCACTGGCGCACCCATCTCGCTGAACGTCACCGCATCCTGGCCCGCTCGCTCGCCGACCGCGGCCACACCCTCGCCGCCGACCCGCCCGCCTGGGCACGGCCACTGGGCCCGCCGCCCTCCACCCGCTCACCGCGCCGCCGCCACGCCTGGGCCACCACCGCCGCCCTGGTGGAGCTGTGGCGCACCCGCCACGCCATCACCGGCGTCCCCGGCCTGGGCCCGCGCCCGGCCGACCCCGACCAGCAAGCCGACTGGGACGACCTCGACGCACGCATCCGCGCCCTCACCGGACGGCGCCGCCCCTCCGGGCACCTCCCGCCCCCCGGCGCGCCCGCCCACCAGGTCCTCGCGGCCGCCCTCGACCACCTCGACACCCCGCCCCCGGCCGGACCCCTGCCCGCACACCCGGCGCTGCGCGATCCCTTCGGCGTCGCGCCCCTGAGCTACGGAGCCCTCGACGCCAAGCTCGCCCGCACCGCACTGGCCGCAGCCCTCGCCGGCGAAAGCGCCCCCGAGGGGTGGATGGAGGAGATCACCCCGCCCGGCGAGGACGACGAGGACGAGCAGCGCACCTTCACCAGGCTGATCAGCGCCCTGTCCGACTACCGGCGCCGCCACCACCGCGCCGGACCCGACATCCTCGGCCCCCGCCCCGAAGGCCTCGCGGGCGAGGAATGGGACCACCTCACCGACGCCATCGACCTCTACACCCACGCCCGCGTCGCACGCCGCCTGGAGCAGATGCGAGAGCGCACCGCCGCGGCCCGGGCCCAGCTCCTGCCCCCGACCTCCCCGCTCCACGAACATCCCCGGCCGGACAACAACCGCCCGGGCCCGCAGCGCCCGACCCGCTGAAACGGACCACCGATGACCCTCCAGCTGCACCTGCCCGGCCATCTGAGGCCACGCTGGCGCGACCTGCCCCGCCTCGCCGCCCTCCTCCAGCGCCGCCTCGGACCCCCGCCCCTGCACCCGCTGACCCGGCCCGCCGCCTGCTGGCTGTGGCTACTCACCCTCGCCACCCAGCACGCCGCCGGACGCCTCCTCGCCCACGGCACCGCCACCGTCTCGGTTACCGGCCCCCGCGTCCCCTGGACCCGCCGGGCCGCCTGCACGGCCGTCCTCACCGCAGGCCTCGCGGCCCACCTCGCGTGGATCTGGCTTCCCCTGGAGGCCGCCGCCTGGGCCCTGAAGAGCCACACCTGGCCGCTCACCATCGCCGTGCTCGGCTTCGGCATCACGCTCTCCCTGCTCGTGGAGACCGGCAACCTGCTCCAGCACACCCGCGCGCTCACCTCCCTCACCGCCACCCGCCGGCACCTGCGAGCACACACCGAAGGCACCTGGTGGGAAGCCGGGAACCTCGCCGGCCACGACAACGACCCCGTCTCAGCCGGCCGCCTCGTCCACCAGGCGCTGCACCTGGCCGACGCCCACCAGGCAGGGCTGGTCGTCGTGGCCAGCAGCCCGGCCACCCACCGCGCCTACCTCCGCCGAGGCTTCACCCCCGGGCCTCTCAACCCGCGTGTCCTCATCCG
Source organism: Streptomyces sp. NBC_01298 (assembly GCF_035978755.1). Taxonomy (NCBI): domain Bacteria; kingdom Bacillati; phylum Actinomycetota; class Actinomycetes; order Kitasatosporales; family Streptomycetaceae; genus Streptomyces; species Streptomyces sp. NBC_01298. The sequence goes on along the minus strand of NZ_CP108415.1, from coordinate 63,307 downwards.
GCCCCCGCACCCGACGGCCCGTCCTGGCGCGGCGAGCTGACCGGTTCCTGCTTGCGGCGTCCATTTCAGGAGCGGTTCGTTGGGGTCAGTGGCACAGGCGCTTCGGCGCGATGGGGAAGAGGAAGAGGGGCAGATGAGCACGCGTCGCATCGACTCGGAGGGCTACCACCACAGGGTCGCGGCATGGACGGTCGGGCAGCTGCGGGCGGCGTTGGCCGGCCTCCCGGATGACACGCTCGTGGCCGCGTCGATTCCGCACAGCCTGGGACCGCGCCCCAACGACCCGGCGGGAGCCGAAGACTCCGACTGGGTCGTCACGGATCTGGAAGAGGCGCCGTCGGCCTCCGAACCGCTCGTCCTGGTCCTTGACCGGCCCACGGGCCGCTACGTCTTCATCCACCGGGAGGAAGAGGGTGAGTAGCGCCGCCTCACACGTCCCACCAGCCCCAGTTTCGTGAAGTAGCACGTTCTTTGCCTCTCCAGTGCTCCCACCCGTACTCACAGCGGGGCCACTCCGGGCCCCGTGGAGGCGAAGGAGACACAGCGGTGACGAAGACGACCAACCCGACGGCGCCCACCGGGGCCGTGCTTGTGGGAGTGGCGCGGCGGCCGGGCACCGAGCCGCCGTATGCGGACGGTGCGGACTACCAGCGGCGAGGCGATCGTGTGACGGCCGCCGTCGTCGACAGCGCAGGCCACGGCAAGGAGGCCGTGCGCTACGCCGCGACCGTGCCCGCGGTCATCACGCAGATGGGCATGGTCCAAGGCGGCCTGGCCGGGCTGACCACCGCTGGGATGATGGCGCAGGCCCACGACACGGTGCCGCACACCAGCGCCGTGTACGTGAGCATGGAGCCGGACCGGACCACCGCCGTGTACTGGATCGGCGACGCGCGCGTCTACTCCGTCAACGACGGCACGGTCACCCTGGTGACCACCGACATGACCATGGCCAACTACCTGAGGACCCGGCGCGGCTTCGCCCCCGACCTCACCGCGGTCTACGACGACTGCTCCCGGCTGGGCCTCGCACAGGCCGGCTGGGGAACCTGCAGCGTCGCGGAGATCCCGGAAGACCACCTGGTCCTGCTCGTCTCGGACGGCATCCCCGACCACGTGGACGCGGCGGAGATGACGGAGCTGTGCCGTACGCACGCCGCCGATCCGCAGGCCCTGGCCAGCGCCCTGGTCGCGGCCGCCGCACAGGACGCCGACGGCTACCGAGACGACTGCACCGTGATCGCGATGCGCCACCGCACCGCCTGACGCCGTCCGGACCGGCCGCTCCGGGCGGCCGGTCCCTTCTGCTCAGAGGGTGCGCACCGACCGGAAGTCAATGGCCCGGCCGGTCTCGGCGAGCAGCTGCGCCGCGACCCGCTTGGCCTCCGCGGGCACGTCCCCTCGCTCCCGGATGAGGGACGCGTAGATCGGAGTGTCGCCGGATGCCCAGCGCGCCGGGTCGTACTGATGCACGGCACTCCCTTTCACGACGGACCGGGTAGCGAGTGTAGGCGAGCAGAAGGCCAGGCGTAGGAGAACGGGAAGGAGGCCAACTACACGCAACAAGAGGTGGAGTTGCGCACACCGGCATCCCGCCCGCTTGTCCGGGATGCCGGTCTGCCCGGACCGGCGCCACCACGAAGCCCCTGTACCACTGACCCCTGGAGAGGACTGGCCATGCCCGCCATCGGCCCCGGCTACAACGACCCCGAGTACGACAACTACGACCCCGACTGGCGGCACCAGGAAACCCCGTTTCGGAGGTGGCTCCGCGAGCACCTCACCGCGGCCGGCACCGCGTGCGCGGCGGACATCGCAGCCAGCTACGCCCCTGCCAACCGCTACATCGGGCTCGACAGCGCCGACCTGGACACCCTCGCGATGCTTACCGGTACCACCATCGACGACGTGGGCAGTGCTCACAAGGCCGACCTCGGCCACTGGGCGCGCGAGCAGCAGCTACGGGATCACCCCGACCTCGCCGTTCTCGACGCCGATCTGGACCGCCTCCGCCACCGTTCCTGACCTGGAGAAGGAGGCGACCAATCTCGATGTGAATCCCTACCGCTGGCGGGGGGACGCACGAGGTCAGTCGAACTCCAGACGGCGGCGTACGTCGGCGGCCTCCTGCTCTTTCAGGGCCGCGATGATCTGCGGGTGATCGGCGTCGAACGCAGCGAGCGCGTCACAAGCCTGTTCGTAGGCCGCCTCGTTCCCGGGCTGCTGCTCGCGGTAGTAGGCCCCCGGGTCGCCGCCCTCGTCGTCGTGGGCGCGAGCCCGCTGCTCCGAGTCAGTGTCGAGCGCGGCGGCCGCCGCGCTCACGAGCCGGGCGCGCCGCGCCATCAGGGTCTTGCCCTGCGGGGAGTGCAGGACGGCCGTGCGGGCGGCGTGCTCCCTTGTCCGCTCCGCTTGGTCCCGACGCCATTCGTCGAGCTGTTGCCCTTCGGCCGAGGCGTCGAAGGCGGCCTTGGCCGTCTCTCCCAGGGCGGTCAGCCGCGCGGCCTCCTCGGGCGTGAACCACAGCGGCTTCGGGAACGCGGGAATGAGATGTGTGCACCCGGCGGGCATGTCTTCTTCCGCAACGCCGCGCTGAGCGGCGTCCTCCAGCCAGCCACTGGCGATCCGCTGGCCGTCACCGTCGACGGCCTCGTAGCTGACCGCCCCGAAGACGGTGATTAGGGGAGTGACGTATGCGGTACGGCCGGCGTCGAGCGGCTTGCTGAACGTGGTGTCCATGGGGGTCTCCGCGCAGGGTGGGTGACGATGTCAGCGATCCGGCCCTCTGCTCGCGGCAGAGGGCCCTGCTGGGCTGCGATCCTCACCCCGGCAGCCGTGCCGGGCCCTGGGCCCACCGAAGCCGTGGGCGTGCCACCCCGCCTACCGCGCGGGGGACGCGGTGCGTCGAGCACCGCAGCACCAATCGTACTCACGGCGCCCCCACGGGCGGCTCACGAGCTGGACTTGCCGCGCACATGAGGAAGAGGCAACAGGCAACTCCTTCCGCCCGGTCCGGCCCGGGCCAACGATGGAGGCATGACCCGAAACCACACCGAGAACAACGGCCTTGTCCAGGTCGTCCTGCAGTCCGCGGGCACGCTCCACCCCGGCACAGTCGAACTCATCGGCGACGGCCTCTTCTTCGACATCGGCGGCCGCCTGCGCAACCCGCACCACGACCCGGCGATGCGCTACCGGACCGGCCTGGAGCCCGAAGTCCGCAGTCACGTCCTGACGACGCCCGGCGCGAACCGGGTGATCAACGAGATCATGGACACCACCAGGGCCGTCTTATACGGCTACGCCGAGCCACGCCGCCGTCTGGTGAAAGTGACGGTCGCCTGCAGGGGTGGCAGGCACCGCTCCGTGGCGATCGCCGAACAGGTTGCCGAATACCTGCGTGCCGAGGACGACATCTGCGTGGAAGTCGAGCACCCCCACGTCAGCCTTCCGGTCGTGGAGAACCAGCCGTAATCCCCGCGCGAGCAGCAGACCCGCGCGGACCGTACAGAAGAACCTGGCCCGGTCCTTCATGAACAGCGTCTGCCCGGCGTGTGCGTGAACTGCGCCCAGGCACAGGCGAAGGCCCCCGGCGCTCCTCGGCCGAGGGCCGTTCGCCTGCCCCGCCCGGAGCCGACGGCCTCGCGGTCAGCCCGTGCGGCACGTGCTGTTTGTGCGAGCGGTGCGTCCTCTTGCCCGTCGTGCACCGGGTCCTTGCCGCCTGGTGGGACGCACCCTGAAAGAGCTGACTCACCGCTTGGGAACACACCCCCACGGGGAGAAAACCTGTGGCCTCAACGGCATGCAGGTGGCACATAGTGGTCCTCGAACTCACCATCGAGCAGCGAGAACGGACAGCCGCGTGACGACCGCCAACAGCGAATCCTCCACCACCGTGCGCATCCCCGGGCGGGGATGGACGGTCCGGCTCACCGGCCATACCGACCGCTCGGCAACCGTGACCTGCACCGCGACCTGCCGGATGCCGGCCCGCTCTCGCGACCTGGCGACCCTGCGCCGCTTCGCCGCCCAGCACGCGGCCGCTCACGCCAAGGCGGCCACTGTCCGTCCGAACGCCTCCTGTCACTGCCGCTCCCAGCGCTGCGACGCGCACGCCGCACACAAGGTGCACTGCGCCGGCTCCGTCGTGATGGTCCTGCGCCACGACCCCAGTGTCGGGCAGGTCTGGATCGTCGAGGAAGTCTGCGAGAGCTGCGCACCGCTGATCCCGCACGCCCGCATCCTTGCCCGCGCCACCGCTCCCGCCCGGCCCGCAACGGTCAAGCCCGCCGCGCAGGTCCCCGCTGCGGGCCGGCCGGACGTGATGGGCCTGTTCTCCTCTGCCGGTGCCGTCGCCGACTCCGGCCGCGATGCAGTGCGGCCGTCCCGAAGCGGCGCGGGTAGTCCCCGCCGCAGTCCCCGCCAGGGCCGCTGAACGCGGGCAGGTGTCAGACGGCGACGTCGGCCAGGTCGGCGGACGCCACGATGACCGCCTGGGTGAACTGCCGGGTGGCCATCAAGCAGGTTTCCGCCGCCGCGCTCGGATCGGTCGGATTCTGCAGCCCGCGCAGGATCATCAGCCCGGCCAGGACAGCGGTATCGACCGCATCGTCGAGGATCTGCCCCACCGTGAACTCACCCGTGGAAGTCGCTGCCTTCACCAGACCGATCGCGGCTTCGGGATCGTCCAAGAACGAGGCGAGGAAGTCCGCGCTGATCGCGGGGAGCGCCATGGCGGCTGACTGCGAGGCGGTCGGAAGCGCGATCGCGCCCGGTCCGGGAAGGTCGTCTTCGACCGGGCCGAGTACCGCATCGACGAGGACCTGATCGGCTTCGGCGGCCGCGCACCGGGCCTCGAAGGTGCGCTGCCCCTCCGTCTCCTCCCGGGCCACGGCGTCCGGCCAGCGCGCGGCATCTTCCTGCCTGGCGGCATCCAGCCGGGGGCCGGCGGCCGCGCCGAGCACGACGATCGGCAGCAGGTTGAAAGGCACGTCGCCCTGCTCCGGTGCGGCGTTGGCGATGGGCCTGTACACCGTGCCGGCGGCGTTGGCGCAGTCGCCGATCAGTTCGGCGAGGGTGGCGATCAGTCGCGCGTGCCGTCGGCGGCGCGCGGGTGTCTCGAGCGGGTGGGGTGCAGTCACCTCAGCACTATCGCGGGTACGGCCCCTGCCTGTCGCAGTTCTGCCCATGTTCACCGGGGCGGCGCCCTCGCGGTTACCGGGCAACCGGCTGGGCGAGCAGGCCTTCGTCAGTGTGGGGCCACGGCGGGTGCGTCCCGCCCGGCGGGACGGATCCGCCAATACCGCGTCGGGTGCTCCCGCCGGACGGGAGAACCCGGCTGGAGTGCGCAGGGCGTTGATGATCGCGGGCATGCTGCGGCCAGCCGCCCGTTCCCGGACCCGCGCGGCGCCCCCACCGCCGAGCAGAAAGTCCCTCGATGAGCGAGCCCACCTCCCCCCTGCCCGAGGACCTGTCCTCTCTCCTGGCCGCCGCCGGACCCGATGCCGTCGCTCTGGTCGAGACCGACACCGGTCTCGACCTGGTCACCTGGGAGGAAGCACCGGCACCCGTGGTGGGGGAGACCGGCCTGCTCCGTACGCGGTCGACGGGGGAGGGCGTATCCGTTCTGCAGGTCTGCCAGGGGCGGCGCGAGGCTCTGCTGAGGTGGCTGGAGCTGGACGACGGAGAGGGGCAACTGGCCCTGGTCACCACCGGGCAGGCCCCGGCCGAGCACACGCCCGGCGAGTTGGCGGCCCGCCTGCTGCGGGATTCCGCGTCCGGCGACGCCGAGCTCCTTCAGGCGATCAGCCGCTGGTTCTCGCGCCGCTTCGCCCCGGGGCCGCAGAGCATGGAGGCGGGATGGGCGGCCGCGGCCGCCGCCTGGACCTGCCACATGCGCGCGCTGGCCGATGTCCCCCTGACCGCTGTGCTCTCCGCCGCCCGCGAGCTCGCGGGCGACGACGGCCCGGCCACGGACGAGCTCATCGTGCGCACCAGCCTGAAGCTCGCGGACCTGATCGACCGGATGCACGCACCGCACCGCACCCGCGCCGACCTGGTCGCGGACTGGAGGACCATCCAGCCCCTGGCTGCGGCCGTCCCCGCTTTGAGGGCGGGAGCGGACTGGCTGCTCGACCAGATCGCGCTGCGCGACGCCCCCGCGCAGCAGCTGCGCGCCGTCCTCGAGCCCGACATCAGCGATCACCTTCGCGACCTCCGGATAGCCGGCGGCCCCCTCCACGCTCCCGGCCCGGCTCTCGACGCGGCCCGCACCGCCCAGCTGGCGCAGGCCCGTCAGACCGTCCGCTCCTACACCGCCGCCTTCTACTCCGGACGCACCGAGGAAGCGGATCTGCTGCGCAACGTGTTTCCCGCGCCCGCCCGTTCGCTGGAGGCCAGCGCACCGGCACAGGCATGGCGGCAGGTCTCGCTCACCGCCCGTCACGCCCTGGAAGCGGTCTCGACGCGCCGCGCCGCGGCGACGGCCGAGGACGACACGGCGTACTTCGCCGACCCGGAGCGGCTGCATGCCGAGTCCGTCTACCTGACCGCGTGGCAGGGCCGGATCGACATGGTCCACGATGCATTGGGCCGCCTGGCCGCCCCCCTATCCGTTCCCCACGAGGTGCCAGGAGACCTGCGTGAGATCGCGCTCCAGGTGCCCGCGCGGCGTCTGGCCGATGCTTTCGGAACCCACGAGCGGGCGCTGACGGCTCTGGACGGGCAGATCAGCTATCTGCAGCAGGAGCCCATCCCGGCGCACCGGCGGAAGGCGACCCCCGGCGAGCTTGCCCTCCTGACAGCAGTGCGGGACACCGTCGTCCCTCATCTGCCCGTGGGGGAGAGTCTCAAGGCCGGGCTGGACGAGGACGCGATCCGGCGGCGGGTGGAGCAGATCATGGCCGCCACTGCGGCACCGGCCACAGGGCAGGTGCTGCTGCCGTCTGTCCTCCACGACCACGGCCTGAATCTGCAGCAGTCCGGCCCGCTCGGTATGCAGCCGTGACCCGCGTCCTCACCCTGCTGGTGGCGCCGTTGGTCCGGCGCGGTCTGCCCCGCCTTGCCCTGGCCGTCATGGCACTGGCGGGGTCCGCGGCCGCGCTGTCGGCCTCGGCAGCCGTGGTGGCGGCAGGCCGGGGCCTGGTGGCCGTACGGCCCGACACAGGCAACGGCGGTACGGCGGCCGTTCTTCTCGGGCTGCTGACCGTGGCCACCGTGGCGGCCGCGCTGCTGGCCATGGCAGGGAAGGCGGGACTGGCCGTGTTCGCCGTGCTCACCCCGTGCGCCGCCTGCTTCGATCTCGCGGCCCGGCACCGGACCGGGCCCCGCCGCCTGGTACCTGCTCAGCCGGTCAAGCGGCAAGTCCCGCGCGGCGGGCCCTGAAAAGCGCGGCGATGGTGAAGGCGTCCGTGATCCGGCCGCTTTCTGCCATCTGTTCGGCCTCCGCGAAGGAGACGGTCCGCGCGCGACGGACCCCTTCACCGCTCTCCAGGTCGCCGACCGCGTCGATCCGCGCGGCGTACAGCTCGACCTCGCTGGCGAGAATCCCGGTGTCGGGATGGAGGGTTCCCAGGCTGATCAGCTCACGTGGCGAGGCGCCGACTTCTTCCTGGAGCTCCTTGGCGGCGTTCTCCTCGCCGTCGAGGCCGGGACTGCCGCCGCCGCGGGGGATCTCCCAGTGCCAGGACCGGGTGGCATGCCGGAAGTGCTCGATGAGCACCACCTTCCCCTCGTCCAGCACCGGCAGCACGGCCACTGCGGGGTCGGTATGGGGCGCAAGCATGCGCAGGTAGCGGCCCGGCGTTCCGTCGGGGAAGACGACCGGGTCCTGCAGCAGGATCCACCACTGGTCGCGGTAGACGACCTGCCCCTCGGTCATCGGCCAGTGCACGATGCTGATGCCTCCCTCGCCGGGCGGGGTGAGGAACCAGCTCGGCCGGGTGTCGCGCAGGTGCGCGTAGGCGGACTCCGGGGTGTGGTCCATCATGTCCCCGACCTTGACCGACAGGGCGAGCAAGGAAGCGGGAAGCGGCACGGCAGGCGTCACGCGGCGGCCTCCCAGCGGGCCCCGGCCAGATCGGCGGCGAGCTCATCGACGGCCGCGCGGGTGACGTGACCGACCGCGACGAGGTGCGCGATCGGCCCGGCACACGCCAGATGCCACTTCTGAACGACCCACGCGGGCGGCCGGTCGAAGGTGACCGTCAGCGAACCGTGCACCCGCTCCGGACGGACCCCGGCCTCCTCCAGCCGGTCCACCGCGTAGGCGGCGACGTCCTGACAGCGCATCACCAGCGCGGCCATGCCGCTGCGCCCCAGCGATCGCAGCCGTGCCCACATCAGCAGCGACGCCAGGCCTGAGCGCGAGCAGGCCAGGGTGCGGTCGGCCGTCCCGACGTACTCGCCGCCCATGACCTGCGGCATCAGCTCGCGCCGGGTCAGGGAGATCCCGGCGGGCACCGGCAGGCCGAGGATCTTGTGGCCGGAGATGTTCAGGCTGTCGGCGCCGTGCGCGAATGACCAGCTGGGCTGCGGGCTGGTGTGCGCGGCGACCAACCCGCCTGCGGCCGCGTCGACATGCACATGGACCGGGCCGGCCGCGGCGGCCGCACCACGCAGCGCGGCGATGTCGTCGACCGCGCCGCGCATCGTCGTCCCGCAGGTCGCCGCCACGATCGCGCCGCCGGCCGTGCCGCGCCGCAGCAGGACCTGCAGGCGCAGATCGGCGGCGTCCATCGATCCGTCGGGCAGCGACGCCACGGTCACCAGCTCCATGCGCAGCAGCTCGCACGCACGGCCGATGCTGTAGTGCGCCTGGTCGGAGGCGTACACCGGGGCGTCGGGCATGCGGCGGCGGGCTGCGGCGAGCCCGTGCAGGAGAGCCTCGCTGGAGGAGGACGCGACGTACCCGTAGACGTCGGACGGCAGCGCGCCCGCGAGACGGGTGACGTACTCCAGCACGGCGAGCTCGTACAGCTTGGCGCCGATGTCGGAGGCATCGCGGCAGTCCGGGTCTCCGACGTTGTTGAACAGCATGCCGAGCAGCGGCGCGAGCTCCTCCAGCGAGAAGTCGAGGTTCCCGGGAAAGCCGAGCACCTGTTCTCGCTCGTCGCGCATGACAGAGGCCAGAGCGTGGAGCCGGCCGACGTCCGCGGCTGTGTCCGACGGCAGATCCTCGATGGCCAGACCCGCATCCAGCGGGATCGGGGCAGGGTGTGCGCTCACGTCAGCGGCTCCACGCAGGTCGACGGCAAGGGGGCATCCCATCTACGCCCGGCCCGCGCCGTCGTGGGCGTGATGGCGGCCGTGGGCACCGCAGGGCGGGAGAACACGGTGCGCCAACCCCTTCCGGCTCCCGCCCCGCGGACCTCCGTCCCGAGGGCGCCGGGCCGCGTCCGGCGGCGGCCACAGGCCCCGGCATCCGCCCGAGCCCGCACGACGGGACACCCGGCGAAGTCGCCGACCCGGCAGACGGGACAAGCCACTGGACACCCGCGATCGGGCCGGGCACCGCGCCCAGCATCGGCTGCGCCCCGCCCGTCCGCGACGTCCCCGTTGAAAGGCCCCGCCGATGCTCCGCCGTACCGCGATCCGCTCCGTTGTCCCCGCCGCCCTGGCCATGGCCGCGGCCGCCACCCTGACCGTGACCACCGCCCCGGCCGCCCACGCCGTCGGAGAGAACAGCCAGTGCACCGTCAACTGGCCCAACTTCGGCGCCTCGGTGAGCAAGAACGCCTGGAACTACCGCAGCGGCCCGGGCACCGGCTACGCCAGCAAGGGCTACCTCTACCGAGGAGACAAGCTCACCGTCCTGTGCAGCCGGGGCGACTGGAACTACAGCCAGCTCTCGCAGCGCTCCACGTCCGGGATCCCCAAGGGGACCAAGGGATGGGTCCGCAACGACGGACTGGTCAACCTGGCCGGCTGAGCCACCCGCCGCCGCCCCTACCCGACGATGGCAGCGGACAAGGATCCGGCCCAAGCGGCCCCCCAAGCACGGGGGCGCATGACGGTAGAGCAGGCCCTGCAGTTCGACGATTCCCTCTGGCGCCGCTTCACCGCTCTCCACGAAGCCGGGCACGCCATCGTCGCCCTGGCCACGGGCAAGGCCTCCGTCTCCGAGTGCGTGATCGCCCCGACCAAGACCACATCCGGGGACGAGGCCTCCGCGTACACGGAGCTCAGGTGGGACTCGCTCGATGCCCACCTCACCCTGCTGTACGGAGGGGCCGCCGCCCAGCAGCGGTGGCTCCACGAGCAGCAGCTGTGGAGTCCGTTGAGAGACTCCGCGGTGGAGGCCCTGGCGAGCCACGACTACGCGGCGGCCGCGGCAACAGGGGCAGCTCCAGAACAGCTCCGGCAGGCGCAGACCACCGCCCTGGCGCTGCGTGACCGCCACTGGGCGGCCATCCTCGCCGCCGGCGCGCTCCTGGAGAGGAACGGCAGAGTCAGCGGCGAGACCCTCAGCGCACTACTCCACCAACCCCCGGCCACCGCCAGCCCGGCAACTGCACAGACGCCGCTCTCGCCACCGGTAGCCGCCTTCAGCCACTTCATGGACCGGGCCCGGCAGATCGCGGCAGAGTCACAGCGGCGCGCCTCCCACACCCCGGACACCACCGCACAGCTGCCACACGCCCAGTCCGAGTCCCTCGGCAGCCAGCAGCCTGGCCACCGCCACATCCGATAGCCGCCCGCACCCCGGCCCCCTCAGCCGCGACGCCTTCTGCGGGCCCTGGGAAGCGAACCGCCCCCGGGGCGGCCGGGCCCGGGCCCGGTGTCACGTGGCGGACCGACGGCGCCGGTGGCAGCACCAGAAGCTGGGACGCAGCCACCACGGCCGCCCGCAGGCGGGGAAGCGGCGTTGAAGCCCGGCCACGGCCCTGTTGGGCTTGCCGACACAGCGGATGAGCCCCCCGACCCCGCTGCCGCCGCCCGCACGCCGCGCGCCAGCCATGAGCGCCTCGGCGTGCGGGCGGCCTCAACCGACAGGCCCACCCCCGCACCGAGGCAGGCAGCTGATGGCCCACGCGCAGGTCCGCGACGTCCCCCGCACCGCCTCGGCGCGCGGGCCCTTTCCGAAGGCGACGGACTTCCGCCGCCCGGCCCACCCGATGCCCGCTCCGGCCCGCGCCGTTGCGCACACGACTCCGGCCCGGGGGCCCTTCCCGAAGGCGTCCGACTTCCGCCGCCTCACCCACCCCGCGCCCACGCCCGCACCTGCCCCTGCCCCTGCCCGCGCGCCCGCGCCTGCGCCAGCCGGCACTCCGCCGTCCTTCCGGGCCGTACTGCGCCACCGATATTGCAGCCGCCTGCTCATCGCCTCCGTCACCGGCCGCCTCTCGCTGGGCATGGCACCCGTCGCACTGATCCTCGCGGCGCAGGCCGACGGCCACTCCCTGGCCACCGCGAGCGTCCTGGCCGCGCTGTACGGCATTGCCCCCGCACTGGGACTGCCGCTGCTGGGCCGCATCGCCGACCACCGCGGCCTGCCCTTTCCCATCTACCTCGGCGCGGGCCTGGTCGCCGCGGCACTGAGCGTGCTCGCCCTCGCGGGCACCGCCAACCTCCCGCTGACCGCCGTGTGCGTCCTGCTGGCGGGCGCCGGATGCCCGCCCCTGGAGGGTGGACTGCGCTCCCTGTGGCCCACCGTGCTCCCCGACGACGCCCACGTACGCACTGCCTACACCCTGGACTCCTCCACCCAGGAAATCGTCTACGTCACCGGCCCCGCCCTCGCCATCGCCCTGGCCGGCGCGGTCTCCCCGGCCGCCGCCCTCGCCCTGGCCGCCGCCGCGACCCTCGCCGGATCCCTCGCCTTCGCCACCGCCCACCCCGCCCGCACCTGGCGCGCCGAATCCCGCAACCCCGACCGGCTCGGCGCGCTACGCCCGCCCGCCATGCGCCCGCTGCTGGCCGCCCTGGTCTTCCTCGGAGCCACCGTGGGCGCCCTCGACGTCGCCGGGATCGCCTCCGCCGAGCAGCAGAACGCGGCCTGGCTGGCCGGCGCCCTGCCCGCGACGTTCTCCGCCGCCGGAATCCTCGGCGGCATCCTCTTCGCCCGCTTCCAGCCCTCAACCGCCCCCCGCCCCCGCCACCTGGCCCTCATCGCCGCCCTGTACGCGGCCTGCTGGCTCCCGCTGCTCGCCCCGCTGCCCGCCCCGCTGCTCCTGGCCGCGGCCATGCTCCCGGGCGCCCTGTTCGTGCCGCTGCTCACGGTGGCCAGCCTCACCCTGACCTCCCTGGCCCCTCCCGGCACCTCCACCGAGGCCGTCGGCTGGCTCTCCAGCGCCATGCGCCTGGGCCTGGCAGCCGGCACCGCCCTCGCAGGGCCCCTCGGCGGCCACTTCGCCGTACCCCTGCTCGCCGCCGCCCTGTGCACGCTGCTGCTCAGCACCCGCATGTCCCTGCGCCCCTCGGCGGCCGCGGCCACGGCCTGAGTGGCCCCGACGCGGCCCGGTCCCGCACGCCGGGACCACCCCTCAGATGACCGTGCCGGGCCCTGACACCGCACCGCCCTCGCGCCGTTCGCCCGCACTCCGGGCCCACAGGCTCCCCATGAACAGCCTCCCAACACCCCTCTCACCCAGGAGACCATCACCATGAAGATGCGCACCCGCATGGCCGCGACCGCCTCCGTCGCCCTCGCGCTGACCGCCGGCGGCCTGGTCACCGCGACCTCCGCGAGCGCGGCCGGCGGCTGCTACATCACCGCCTCCGCCGCCAACGTCCGCTCCAGCCCGTCGACCGGCGCCCGCATCAACGGCGTCGCCTACCGCGGCTGGGGCTGTACCACCTGGGACTCCGCGTACGTGGGCGGCCAGTCCTGGTACAAGCTCCGCATCGACCGGACGGGCGTGACGGGATGGGTCCGCAGCGACCTGATGCACCACCCCGAGGAGGACATCCACACGTGCATCCCCGAGGACCCCGCCTGCTGACTGTGACTTCCCGCCAGCGGCCGACCGTTCGCAGGCAGCCGCGCACGCGAGGCCCGCTCCCCGTCCGGAGCGGGCCTCGTGTCCATCTGCCGACCAACACGCACGGTCCGTACGACGGACCGCCGCCAGTGGCGGCCGCCGGGTTTCTCCCGCCACCGAGACCGCGGGGCCAACTCCTTTCCCACCCCTAGGGATAAGCGGACTATGCCCCTAAATGTCCCTGGCGGAGCAGGGGCGTCCCTGCTGAGATCACTGCTGTCCGACCACACGTCGCCCCTTCTCAAGGAGCCCCACGATGAACCAGTGCCCGCTCAAGTACCGCCCGTGTCTGACCGTGACCGCCGGCCTCGGCGAGACGCTCTCCGCGCGCCCCTGCTAGCCGGCCGCAGACGCCCGTAGCGACCACGGCGCGTCCCACCCTCAGCGCCCGCCCGGGCCCTCCGTCCAGCCAGTCCGGGCGGGCGCTCTCGCGTCCGGACCCTGCGCATCCCGCCACCAGCACAAGGAGCCCCCTCTCCCCATGCACGCACCTCTCGCCCGCGCGACAACGCGCCTGACCGCCATCACCATCGCCGCCGCAGCAGCCGGCACCCTGTCCTGGTCGGCGGCGGCCGCCCCCGCCCAGTCGGACAAGTACGGCCCCGGCTACGCGATCCCCGACAGCGACGGCAACGCCGCCACTTCCCACATCGGTGCCTACGGCCCCCCGGGCATGACGGTCTACGGCCAGTGGGAGACCTACTGCGCCGACCCCGAGCGCAAGGGGCCCGACGCCGCGGGCGGGTACAGCGGCCCGGCCACCGTCGAGCACTGGACCTCCTCCGTCACAGGCAAACAGGTCCCCGACGCCCACCTCGCCTACGCCTCCTACATCGTCGGCAAGTACGGCCAGACCCAGAACGCCGCCCAGGCGGCCGCAGTCGACGCGGTCGTCTACGAGTGGCTGGCCGGCGGCGCCTATGGCATCGACGGCGCCCGCGGCAAGCAGCGCCTCGGCTACCCGAACGTGTCGTCCACGGCCCGGACCCTGGCCGCCGACTACCTGGAAGAAGCCAAGAAGTACGCGGGCCCCTACCGCCTGACCCTCACGCCGAAGGTCACCGAGACCCCGGCGGGCAAGAAGGTCGCGGTCACGGCCACCGTCACCGCCACGCTCTCGGGGACCAAGGTGCCCGGGGTGAAGGTCCGCCTCACCGAGTCCGGCACGGACGGCGAGAAGGGGCAGGTCACCACCGGCCAGGACGGGACGGCCACCTGGGAGTTCACCGCCGACGCCAAGGGGACCACCACCGTGGGCGCCGAGGCCGACGGGCTGCCCGGCTCCCAGCTCAAGGTCCTGGCCCCCCGCGACGACACCGCCCAGCGGATGCTCCTGGCGGGCGACACCACCACGGCCAAGGACCAGACGGCCATCAAGGTCACCGCCGCGCCGGGCGGTGTCACCATCCGCAAGAAGGACCCGGGCGGCGAGGCCCTGGCCGGAACCTCCTTCCAGCTCCTCGACCCGGCCACCGGCAAGACAGTCGCCGAGGGCAAGACCGGCGCCGACGGCGTGCTGGTCTTCGACAACCTCGCCCCGGGCACCTACCGGCTGCGCGAGACCGACAGCGGCAGCCCCCTGCACGCCACGGTGCCCGACCAGGACATCACCATCACCGAGGGCAAGACCGCGGCCGCCAACCCGATCACGATCGTCGACCCGTTCAAGCAGGGCGAGCTGCTGGTCAAGAAGATCGACAAGGCCACCGGCAAGCCGCTGGCCGGAGCGGTCATCGCCATCAACGCCGACACCGTCGACGCGTCCGGCAAGCACACCAAGGGCAAGGAGCTCACGCAGCTCACCACCGGCAAGGACGGCACGGCCAAGCTCAAGCTCGACGTGACCCTCAAGAACGGCACCACCTACTGGGCCACCGAAGCCAAGCCGCCCGCCGGGTACGAGGCGGACGCCGCCGCCCAGCAGTTCACCGCCAAGCCCGGCGCCCAGGTCACCGTCACCCTCGCCGACACCAAGTCCCCCACCCCGATCAGCCCACCCCCCACCACACCGCCGCCCGCGGCCAAACCCCCGGCCGCCCAGCCGCCGGCCCCTTCCGGACAGCTCGCCCACACCGGCGCCTCCAGCACCACCTGGCTGATCGCGGCCGGCGGCGTGCTCCTCGCGGCCGGAGGCACGGCCGTGTGGGCCGGAAACCGGCGCCGCCTCGCCCGCACCCACAGCGGCTGACGCCGACCTTGCGCTTCGGGCTCCGCACCCCGGTCGGAGCCCGAAGCCACCCGCAGGGCACGGGCAGGCCACCCCTCCCCGCCACTGCGCCGACCCGCAGCGACCCCGCTCACCACTCCACCGGAGCCACTCCGTTGTCCCAGATGACTCTCACCGGCCGCCGCCCGGCCCCGGCCCCGCCCACCGCCCTCAAAGACGTGATGGCCACCCCGCACGTCGCCCGGCTCCTCGCCGGAACGCTCCTGGGCCGCCTGCCCAACAGCATGGCCCCCGCCGCACTCGTCCTCCTCATCACGCACTCCGGCGGCTCCGTCGCCTTCGGCGGCATCCTCAGCGCCCTCTACATCCTGGCCTCCGCCCTCTCCCAGCCGGTCAAGGGCCGCCTGCTGGACTGCTACGGACAGACCCGGGTCTCGGGCCCGGCCGCCTTCATCAACGCCCTGAGCCTGCTCACCCTCGCAACGGTCAGCGCCCAGTCCCAGCCGGTGCTCGCCACCGCCCTCGTCGCCCTCGCGGGCTCCTGCACGCCCCCGCTGGAGGCAGGCCTGCGCGCGCTGTGGTCGAGCGTGCTGCCCGACCCGGGCCAGCGCCGGGCCGCACTGGCCGCCGACACCGGCAGCCAGGGCCTGCTGTTCGTGACCGGCCCCCTCCTGGCCGCTTTCCTCGCCAGCCAGTACGGCCCGGGGACCGCCCTGGCCGCCACCGCCGCCACCGGAGTCACCGGCTCCCTCATCGTCTTGACCTCCGCGCCTTCCCGGGCCTGGAGTTCCCCCGCCAAGCACCACGGCACCCGCAGCGCCCTGCACAACCGCGCGCTGCTCCAGCTTCTGTTCGCCCTGGCCGGCGTCGGCGTCGCCAACGGCGCGGTAACCGTCTGGGCCGTGGGAATGGCCGAGCGCCACCAGATGGACATGCTCACCGGCCTCATCCCCGGCGCCTACGCCGCGGGCTCACTGATCGGAGGCCTCCTCTACGGCCGACGGCCCTGGCCGGGATCCACCGTCTCCCACCTCCTGGCCGGCACCGCCGCCTTCGCCGCCGCCTGGCTGCCCCTGCTCACCCTTCCCGGCCCCCACCCGGCCATCGCCCTCGCCCTCCTCCCGGGCCTCTTCCTCCCCGTCGTGATCACCAGCTCCTTCATGACTGCGGACCGTCTCGCACCCGCCGGGAACATCACCGAGACGTACGCCTGGATGATCTTGTCCCTCGGCGTGGGAACGGCCTCCGGAACCGCCCTGGCAGGCGCCCTCGCCGCCCACCCGCTCGCCGCCGCCACGCTGCCCCTGGCCGGGGCCGCCACCGCCCTGACCGTCCTCACCGCCGCCCGGCGCCGCGCCGCCACGACCGTCACCCGCTGAAAGGCCACAGCGGACACCCGGACCGAAGGACAGCACCGTGCCCGAGACCAGCCGCCTGTACGCGCTCACCAGCACCTACACCAACCCCTGGTGGCCGGCCGAGCCCGGCCCCTCCCTGCTCATCAACGACCCCGTCATGGCCGCGCGCTGGTACCTCGACAACGAGCAGGAGGAGAACCTCGCCGTCGCCGCCCGGATCAGCACCGACAACGGCGCCACATGGCAGGTGCTGCCGCCACGCGAACTGTGGGCGCACACCCTCCAGCACCTCGATTCCGCCGCCCAGAGCCCGGAGGAACCCGTACGGCACGCCGCGGC
This sequence comes from Streptomyces sp. NBC_01298, assembly GCF_035978755.1. NCBI lineage: Bacteria > Bacillati > Actinomycetota > Actinomycetes > Kitasatosporales > Streptomycetaceae > Streptomyces > Streptomyces sp. NBC_01298. The sequence goes on along the minus strand of NZ_CP108415.1, from coordinate 46,466 downwards.
CGCGCTGCGCGAGCAACTCGACGCGGACGCCACCGCGTGGATCGACCGCCGCATCCGCTTCGTCGAACCCGACAACCCCGCCCCCTACCGGCCGGACACCCCGACCCTCTTCGGCTGGCAACGCGGCGGCGAGGTCTGGGCCCTGGCCCTGGGCACCGTCCCCCCGGACCCCGTCCTCGAACGCCTCACGGCCCAGTACGCCGACCCGCAGCCCGAAGGCCCCGACCAGGCACGCGCCGCAGCCCGCCAGACCCTCGACGCCCTCGCCACCGCCCAGTCACCCCAGGGCACCGACGTGCCCGAACTCCTCCAGGCCTACCAACGCCTGGAACTGCTCACCTTCCCCGCCGGACAGCTGCACGCCCTCGTGCTCCCCGCGCAGGACAACATCCTGAACCAGCTCGCCACCCGCCTGCCCGAGACAGCCGACGTCAGCGCTACCCACCCCGACCCCGAGCACCCCGTGCGCAAGGCCGCGGCGACCTATCTGCACCGGCTCGCACGGCTGGGCCCCGGCCCCCACCCGGACAACCCCTCCGTACGCGAGGCCCACGACGCGCTGACCGCCGCCATCGCCGAATCGGCTGCCCGCACTGAGCCGACCGCCCCGGACGGCCCGCCCACGGCGCTGCCCGGCCACCCCAGGCTGCTGACCGACCTCGAGGCGGCCGCCGCCTGGCGGGCCCGCTCGCCGGCCGCGCGCCGCGATGCCGAGATGTACATGGACGACCTGGTCCGCGCGCACACCCGCCTGGTCACCGCCTCCGCAGATGCGGCGGCACAGGGGGTGGGATGGCTCAACGCCCGGCCGCGCGACCCCGCCGAAGCCGCAGCCGTCGACTCGCGCGACTACTTCGAGCAGAGACTCAAGGACCTCAACGCCCGGCACAGCGTGCTCATGCACGGCTCCGTCCTGGCCGAGGCAGAGACGGCCGCCGTGCAGGCCAAGCACCAGGCCGTCGTGGACGCCGCGCAGGCCACCCTGCCGCTCACACCCCGCACGACCGTCGCCGAGACCGAAGCCGACCACGACGCCTTCATGGCGCACGTCACCACAGCCGAACAACGCATCGACCAGGTGCTGGCCGAGCAGCGCCAGCATGCCCGCAACGCCCTGCAGCGGCACTTCCCCCAGACCGCCATGTACGAGCTGCGCACACGCCTCATGGACCGCGCAGGCCTCGGTCCCGACTCCTACCAGCAGGCCTACCAGGCCGTCGGCGACACCGGCCGGGCCCTGGAAGAGCTCAGCAGCCGGCTGGCGAGCGGGACAGCGGAGTTCGGGCAGCCCCCGGTCACCGCTGAGCAGGTCGCCGCAGCATCCGCCCGCCATGCCGCCGCCGAGCAGCACTTCGACGACCTCTCGGTGAGCCAGCCCCGCACGCTGGAAGCGCTCAACGCACTCGACCGGATCAAGGGGCTCGCCCCGACGGGCCCGGAGGGACGAGCCGCCCGCATCGCGCAGATCACCGCCCAGTCACGCGAACGAGCCCAGCACACACCCTCCGAGGCCGAACCCGTCGGAGGCCTCTCACGCAAGGCCCAGCCGTCCGGGCACATCCACGACGGCCAGGTCCCGCAGAGCGCTCCGCGCCCTGGAATGCGCTGAAGCACCAAACCCGGCCGCCAGGATCCGGCTGCTGCGCTCAGGCGCCGGCCGGGACCGCCTCGGCGTTCTCCTGCGCCGGTACCTCTGCCGCGGGAGCGGAGGCCTTCGGCCACGTGTAGAACACGGTGCCCTGCTGGTTGCTCTTCTCGAGCACGCCCTTCGTCGCGAGCTTCTCCAGAGCGGCGCGGACGACGGGGTCTGACTTTGCGCGCTCGGGATGCGCGGCCTCCAGCTCGGTGCGGATCTCGGTCACCTTCTTCGGCTCGCCAGGCTGCAGGGAGAGCACGTCCGACAGGAGCTGCCCGAGGGTGGGCTCCGACGGCTTCACGGCCTCCTCAACTGCAGGAACCGTGGCCGCGGCATTCTTGGCGGCCGCGGTCTTCTTCGCCGGGGCCTTCTTGGCGGCCGCCGTCTTCTTGGCCGGGGCCTCGGCGGTCTTCTTGGCCGCGGTCTTCTTCGCCGGACCCGCGCCGTCGGCTTTCTTGTTCGCCCGGGGCTTCGGCACGGCAGCCTCCGCTACGCCGACGGCCACCGGAGCGGCGGCCACCAGATCGGCGCCCGTGGGTGCCGGGGCATCACCCACGGGCGGCATGGACTCCATCGCCGCGGTGAGCCACTTCTCCTCGGCATGGAGCTGGGACAGGCGGGCGGTCAGCGTCGCCTGCTCGGCCTGGTTCGATGCGAGGTCGGCGGCCAGCTGCTCCGCATACTTGCTCTGGATCGGGGTGTTGACCGGTTCACTGGCCACGGCAGTCCTCGCTCCTCAAGGGGATGTGCGTTGGTGCCGGATGCTACTCGTTGCAGGCCACAGCCGGTTGGCGTATCACTCATACCGTCCTCTGCCCAATCCCCCGACGGTCGCGTACTTCCGGCGGGGGACTGCGCACACCACACGCAGCGGGTTGCCGCGCGTCGGGCCGACGGAGTGGGCGGGTACTCAGCGGGGGAGCAGTGCCACGGCTTCCTCGGCGAGCCCCGCGACCGCCCTCTGGTACCGCTCCTGTGATCCGCTGGTCGGGTAGTTGCTCATCAGCGGCAGGGCGGTGGAAGCAACGGCGTGGCCCAGGGTGTCGCAGGCGGCGCGGATTTCCGGGCTGGGCTGCGCGGCCCTGTCCGTCGTGGGCACCAGCACATACCGGTGCCGGCCGCGGAGTGGGGGAAGGCCGTCCAGACACCATCCGGCGGATTGCGCGACCCTCGCTTCGGCAGCGGCGGTCTGCTCCTCAGCGGATAGTTCGCGGGTGACGTCCGCGCCGGCCTCCGTGTCCCACCCCCTGGGGCTGCTCTCCACCCGCTGCAGGTGAGCGGCCCATCCGGCTAGTGCGTCTGCCCACCTCGCACCCCAGCGGTCGGCGGCGAACGGTTCCACCTCGTCCAGGAACTGCTTTTGGATCCGGGCTTCGAGATCGTCGAGGTGCTGGTCGCTGGGGGAGTAGGTGTCTCCAGCGCCAAAGGGGTTGTCGTCCTCGTCGAGGTCGGAGGGCTCCTCGTCCTTGCCGGACAGAGATCCCGGTGACCAGCGCTGGTAAGTGTCTGACAGCCACGTCCAGATCTCGCCGCGTTCGGTCAGCTGGCGCTCGGTGACCGTGGAGCCGGGCGCCTTCGTGGGCGCGTTTCGCCAGGGCACGAGAACGAGGTCCGCGCCGGATGCTGCGGCCGCCGGAAGTCCGGTGGGGGAGGCGTCGATGACGACATGGCTGAACCGGGCGTCGAGGTCAGGGTGGCGCAGCAGGAGCGCGAGCTGGCGTGCTTGTTCCTCGCCGTCTCGGTCTACCGACACGCTCGCGAAGGTGTGGGAAGAACCAGGGGGCTGGTGGAGATGGGCGGCTGGGTCCTCGATCATCACCCCAAGTGGGGACGGGGCATCGGGACCGTGGCTCTGGTGATCGCCATCCCACGACCGTTGCCCCGTCCTGGCGACGGCGGTCCGTAGGAGGAGGACACGGTGCCCCTGCTGCGAGAGCGCCTCGGCCAGACCGGCCGCGAGGGAGGTACAGCCGTGGCCGCCACTGGCGTTGCAGACCGAGATGATCCGCGGGCGGGCGGCAGCGTGCAGCTGTTCGGGGTGCGGCCCGTCCAGGATGCCGGGCGCCGGCAGGTGTTCGCTGAAGTCCAGCAGGCCGGATTCGGCGAACAGGCGGATGCGGCGCAGGACGGTACTGGCTGCCCCCTGGCCGTCAGGCCGGTTCATCCAGGCTGGATACGCCGGCGCTGACGGTGCCGGTACAGCTGCCTTCGCGGCGGCAAGGGCCTCGCGATGGTCCGCCGGGAAGAGGAGCGCGCCCCCGCCTACTGTCAGCTCGAGCACGGTGCTTCGTCCGCCCTGAGGCTCGGGATACTGCCCGCCGGCCGGGTTGGTGGGCAGGTGGCTGAGCAGGCGGCGCAGTACTCGCTCGCGGTGGGGCTCGGCGATTGAGAGGAGGAGTGAGTCCTCTCGGGGGCCCACCCACGACAGCGCGAAGGGACCGCCGAGGGCGCCGGGGTGATGGGCGCCGAACTCTGCGACGAGGGCGGACAGCGTGCGGGCTTCAAGAGCGCGCTGGGCATCACTGGCGGCTTGAGGAACGAGGCCGCGGTGGCTGCGCACCTGGTGGAAGGCGGTCTGGTGCGGCTCGCCGGTGTACGCGCTTCGCAGGCGGGCGCGGCGGCTGGTGTTGGTGGACATGGCGAACTCCTGGCCAGCCTGCGTCCCGGCACCGCAGGCTCAAGGAGACGTCCTGTGGGTGTGAGGTGAGGCCCGAGCCCGTGGCACGGTTCGCCGCCCGAAGAAGCGCCAGGTAGCCGGGGTTGGGCGTTGGCGCAAGCGGTCGGGCCGCTCAGCAGCGGCCTGAACCGGCACGGTAGCAGCTTGGCATCCGTCACCGTGCCAGGACGTGCCCGCGGGCAGCCGCCCGGCGTGGATTCCGTGGAGCGCTACGTCCCCAGGTGTCGGCTCCGCCGGACCTCCCGTCGTACGGGACGACAGTTCACGACCTGCCCCACAGCCTCTTGTTCTGCGGAGACTGCGGGCAACGACGGCTGGCCATGGAGGGGAACGGGTGGGCACGGCAGGCGGGATGGGCGCATGAGTACGCAGGGGCAGAGCGGTCACGCTGACTTCCCTCGGGCATTTCAGCAGGAGAAGCGGCAGGTGTGGGCGCGTGACGGGGATACCAAGGCGCTGGTGTACCTGCCCGACGGCCAAGCCGACGGCGAGATCCGCCCGGGAGTGACCTGGCGCGCCTACATCCGGGGCGGCATGCTGCTGTGCCCGATGCCCGGCTGCGGGCCGTTCGCCCGCGTCGTCGCGAGCCCGTCGAGGCGGCACCACTTCGCCCACCGGGCTGGTGCTGACCACGCCAGCGGCACCGGCCCGGAGACCCTGTGGCACCTGAGCGCGAAGGAACTGCTGGCCCGGTGGGCCGCCGCAGAGCCGAGCCTGCACGGTTGGCGGCTGCATATCGACGACACCCCTATCTCCATGCCCGAGGGCTGGCGGCGCCCCGACGTGCTGGCGGTCTCTCCGGACGGCTCCGCCCGAGTGGCGCTGGAGGTCCAGTACTCGACACTGACCGGGGAAGAGTGGCGCGCACGGCACGGCTTCTACGCCCGGGCCGGTGTGGTCGACATCTGGGTCTTCGCCCATCACGGGCCCCAGTGGCGCAGCCGGGCAGCCTCCGGCCCAGCCCGCCGGGAGGAGCTCGCCCACCGCGATCCCGGCTGGACGGCTGCCGTCGGCCTCAGCGGCCTGCACCAGGCGATGCTCCAGGACGAGGTGGTCCCGCTGTGGCTCGACCCCACGGCCCGCACCATAGGTACCGCCACCGCGCTCTTCGCCCCCGCCGCACCGCCCCGAAGCCGGACCAGCCGGCTCGTCCGCAACCCTGCCCTCTACGCCCTGCCCCCGGAACACAACTTCCGCGCCTGCTACATCGCGGCTGATCCACTGGAGGAGTGCCGTATCGACCTGTCTGCCGGCGAGCTCCTCACCTCGGCACGCGCACGGCACCGCCAGGAGCGCATCCGGCTTCTCGCCGATCAGGAAGCCGCCCAAGAACGCCTGGACGCGCTGCAGGAGCGGCAGAGCCAGGACACCGAACGCCGCCGCCAGCAGGAGCAGCAGCGGAGACGGGAGAGAGCCGCGCAGTATGCCGCCGAGCTGGAGGAGGAGATACGGCAGGCGGACCTGCGCGCCCGCGAGGACCAGCGCCTCCGTGAAGAGGAGCTGGCCGCAGTCCAGGCCCGGCTGCAGACGCCGCTGACGGAGGACTATCCGTTGCAGCTCACCCCCGCCCCCACCCCCGCCCCAGCACCGGACCGGCCCAGGGGCTGGTGGCTTCCGAGGCGGCGGCGCCGGAAATGACCAGGCGCACACATCGTGGCGGGACCACCATGGGCAGTCCCGCGCGACCCCGCTGGTTCGCTCATCAACAGATGGCGCCGGAACGGCATAGGCTCGCTGTGGGGATCATGGTTCGACGGGGGAGGGCAGAGGTGCCGAGCACGGGAGCGCACTGGGACGAGGACGCGGCCTGCCGGAACACAAACACCGACGAGATGTTCGTGGAGAGCACGCAGCAGAAGCGCGCGAAGAGCGTCTGCACCGGATGCACGGTCCGCACAGAATGCCTGGCCGAAGCCCTCGACAACCGCATCGAGTTCGGCATCTGGGGCGGTATGACGGAACGCGAACGCCGGGCACTGCTGCGCCGCAGGCCCGACGTCACTTCCTGGCGCAAGGTCCTTGAAGGCGCCCGCGATGAGCAGGGGCATCCACAGGCGAGCTGAGGGGCTCACAAGGCCCGTGGGGTGGAGCCTCAGCCACGGTCGGCCCCTCCACGTAAGTGCTGGTCAGAGCGTTGCGGCTCTCCGGGAAGGGGCTGAAGGGGCCGAGGGCATGCAATCCTCACCGGTCGTGGTGTCAGCGGGGGCAGTGGCTGAAGGGGCCGGGTTCCGCCAAAAGTGCGGTCAGAACAGCATGCCGTCGGAAGGACCGGACTCCGCGCTGCTGGAATCGGGCTTGCCCACGCGACGGCCCCGGGCGCGGTCGGTGAGTTTGCCCTTGGCCCCGGGCTGCAGTGTTCGGGGGTCCACGGCCTCGTGCGGGGTCGCGTCCTGATACTGGCCACCGGGTTCGCTTCGGTCGTTGTCCTTGACGTAGAAGACGCGCCGGCGGTAGCGCCGTGACGGCTCCGTGGGCTCCGCGGTCTCCTCGAGCTCGGCGTACCCCACGATGCGGCCTGCCCTCATCGCTCCACGCGGCTTCCCCGTCCGGTTCCGTGTCTTCTCGAACATCCAGCGGACGTAGTCGTACTTGGCGTCGACGGTCGCCCAGCCCTCGACCCAGACGATCTTCACCTCCTGGGAGAGGCTCGTCGCCCCTGCGTCGGACATCGGTGTCACTCCCGGATACGTCAGTTCGTGGCGGGGGGCCGGCACAGGGGCCGTGAAAGGGGCTGACTCGCGCCCTGCGCCCCTGCCACCCTCTTGTGAGGAAAACAGCAGGTCAGAGAGGTTCTCAGGCGTCATTGGAAAGCTCGCAGGGGCTGAAAGGGGCTGACTTCTTAGATTGTTGAGCTGCAAAGGTGGGACTAGTGATTGGAGGAGATTCCCCAAAGTCGGCCCCTTTCAGCCCCTGTGGGAGGGTCGGGAAGGGCTCTGACCTGCGGTTTCCTGAGGGCGGGACGGGGTGTGCGGACAGCCCCTGCATCGGCCCCTGGATGAGCCCCTGCCTCATGCTCCAGTCCTCTCGTCCGCGCCCGGGGCCAGCAGCCCGAGGCCGGGGAAGTAGCGCTGCCCGTTGGTCTTGGGCAGCTCTCCGGAAGGAATGTTCAGCTTCTGCCGGACGGCGCCACCGAGGTCCCGAGGGGACACGGGCGTCAGGCCCTCCGACTGGCACCACGCCCGGTAGGCCTTCCCCAGATGCGGCTGGAGCACGCGGTATTCGCTGCCGATCACGCAGCAGTCCTTGAGGAACCGGCCGACGGAGTCCTCCGACTCTTCGTAGTCCTGCGTGGCCAGCCTCACCCGCTGAGGGCCGTTGAGCTGGAGATCCTTGCCGTTGAAGTACTGCTTGGCCCCGTCGACCAGCCACTGCAGGATGCCGGGCCCCTCGCTCTCCACCAGCCGGTGGCCGAGGTTGTCGACGACCAGTTCGCTGGGGACGATGCGGTTGAACTCGATGATGCGCATCCGCCGCCAGAAGCCGAATCCGCCGGCCTGCACGACAGGCCTGTGGTTGCCCACGAGCCACAGCTTGTGCGTGGGCGCGAAGCTGTAGAAGTTTTCGTACATGCGGCGTGCCTTGATGCGGTCGCCGCCGGTGAGCAGCTTGAACTTCGCCTCGTCGAACCTGGATCCCTGATTGATCTCCGAGCACACCACCAGCCGCCGCCCCTGGAGGTCGGCCAGCTCGGTCGGGTGGTCGGCATAGGGGGAGGCCATGAGGAAGTTGGGCGGTGCGGAGTCGGCGTACTCGCCGAGCAGGGACAAAAGGACGTCGACCAGCACGGACTTGCCGTTCTGCCCCAGGCCGTAGAGGAAGGCCAGGATCTGCGCGGCCTGATCGCCGGAGATCGAGTACCCGCACAGGCTCTGCAGGTAGGTCTTCATCTCCTCTCCGGCCTCGTCGTCGCCGAAGGTGTCGGTCAGGAAGCGGTTCCACATGGGTGTGGGCATGACCCGCGGCGTGACGGCGGTCGCGTGGGTGTGGCTCTGCGATGGGGAGGCCGGCACCATCCCGCCCGTGCGCAGGTCCACCACCCCGCCAGGGGTGCACAGGGCGTACGGATCGGAATCCAGCTCCTCGGGCTCCAGGGTGAGCTCGGGCAGGGTCTCGGCCATCTTCACCAAGGCGGCCGCCCCCGCTGCGCTGAGGGCGCGCTTGCGGTAGCGAGCCATCTCGCCGTCCGGGTAGCGCACGTTCTCATCGGTCCGGGGATCCCTGCGGGGCATGCTGTTCGCCAGCTGCATGGCGGAGTACCGGATGCCGGTGGTGTTGCTGTCCGGGAGCCATCGGTAGTCCGCCCACCGGTACCAGCCCATGTCGCGCACGTACCGGTAGTAGTCGCCGTACACGGACAGGAACAGATGGGCCATGCCCCAGTCGGTGAGGCTCTCGGGAAGCAGGAGCTGGGGCTGCGCAAGGGCAGTCCCAGCCGTCAGCTGGTGGGCGGCGCGGCCCGGCTGGTAGGACGCGTCGCCCGGGACCCGGCTCGTTGGTACGGCCGAGCTGGCGCTTGTGTAGCTCATGACTCAGCGGTCTTTCGTCGGGTTCAGGGGGCGTCGCTGCCCAGCGATCAGCCCGGACTGGATGATCCGGTGCGCTTCTCGTTCACGGTGCGGGCGGGCCTGCACAGCCGCCTCGATGAGGGCGTTCCGGGCCTCCGCATCGCTCGGCACCAAGCCGGCCGCGACCAGCCCCCCCATGGTGAAGGCGGCCTTGTTGAGCTTGCTGCTCCAGCCGCTGCCCTCCGACAGCCGCTCGCACTCGGCCACCTGCGCGAGCGCCGTGGTCACCACCGCGCTCGCCCACGCGGACTCCGACTGCGGAGCCGCGATCCGCCGAGCCAGGTTCGGAACCCGGGCTACGCGCGGCCGGGGAGCGGCGCCAAGCAGGTGGCCGGTGCGCTGGAGGGCACCGGCCAGCCAGCTCGGCAGCAGGGCGGGAACGCGGACGTCGCCGAGCGCCCGGTAGACCCCGGCGTCGGTACGGGTCCCCGGCGCCACGATGTAGCCGCCCTGAGCACGCACGTCCAACTGCCAGCCCAGTGCCCGTCCGTCGTGGTCGCCGCCCGCGGAGCTGGCCCAGCGGGTGTTGCGGGGAGCGGCGAACCAGAGGTGAAGGCCGCCGGACGGCGTCTGCACCGTCAGCGTCCCCATGTCCTCCACCGCCTCCGGCCCTCCGGCCAGGCGTGCCAGAAGCATGAGGGTGTCCAGCCCGGTGCGCACCTGGCGCGCGTCCTCCGCCGAGACCTCGAAGCCGGGCAGCACACGCTCTGCCTCCACCGGGCCGTCGACATGGCAGTCCACGTCGACCACCACGAGACCGGCCGCCCCCGTGGAGACGCCCACGCCGGGGACCGGCTGCTCGCTCCACCACCGGGCGATCCGCTCGGGCTCGACCGTGGCGGCATAGAAGCCGTGGCACCAGCGCCCCTGTTCGATGCAAGGGCACCCGGCCGGTGCGTGCGGCTCGTACTGGGTGCTCGACAGCCGGCACCGGCCGCAGCCGGGCCGGGGCGTCTTGTGGCCAGCGCGCAGAGGGAAGACCGGCCACCCCCGCCGGGCGCACCAGGCGGCGACTTCGCCCGCCCTACTCTCCACGGCCGCCCGCCTCCCCGTACGGCAGCGCGCCGCCGCGGCCGGCTCCGGCGCCGGGAGCGCCTTCGGGCCAACCGGCCGCCGTCGCGAACGAAGAGGGGTCAGCCGACCAGAGCGGGAACGCTCGCAAGGTCACCATCCCCTTCCTCCGCCACGACCTTCAGCATCGAGGTGGCCCACCGGCCGAGAGGGATCAGGACCAGGGGCTCGGGCGCCTCCACGTCCTGATGCATCCAGTCCGCGACAGCCTCCAGGGCGTGCTGCGCCTCCACCCGGTTGCCGTCGACCACCAGGGTCGTCCGCGCCTCGACGGAGCCGGCCTCCAGCATCTGCCGCGCCAGCGCCATCACCTGGTGGTCGCGCGCGAGAGCCTCCTCGGTCCGCGCGCCGGCCTTCGTCCTGCGGTTCGTGGAGCGGTTGGCACTCAGGGTGGTCGCACAGAGCGCCAGGACGGCGTCAACGGCCTGCAGTTCCTCGGCGGCGGGCATCAGCCCGATCCGATGCAGGTTGCGCAGAGTCTGCGTTCCCACCCCGGCGCGCGCAGCGACCCACCGCTGCGACCGCGGCCGCATCAACTCAGCCAAGTCCAACATCACAAAAGCCCTTGATCTGCGAGCGGCCGCCACCGGCCGACCGTGAAACGAACAGGCCCCAGAGTGAGTGACCCTCTGCCACCTGAAGCTGCGCGTCACTTAACTCCAGAAACGCATGTCTGGTCAAACAACACGCGGTAGATGAGCACACAAGTCCTGCGGGCATGAAGAACCGGCAGGTCAAAATACTTCAATCCGCAGGAAAAGCGGCAACAGGATGCCGATGGGCTTCCCTGGAAGGCCGGTTGCCGTCAGCCGGCCAGTGGATGACCGTCACCCGGGCAATCAAGATCAAATGCCACTGCCCGGCCAGAGACACCGACGGAACCCGCGCCCACCGAGAGCAAGATCCGGCCTGCCCCAACCGGTGCCCGGTCCGGCCCCGTTCCCGCCCTGCGCAACCGGAAGCACATCAACCCGCCCCCTCGTCCCGCCCGACGGGACGAGGCTGCCGCCGGGCTCCCGGTCGGCCCACCTCTGAGCACACTCGCCGTGAAGGACAGGACCAAAGGCGCCTTGGACCCGAACGGAAAGCCTCCTCTTGATTCACCACACCCCCGAAGCCATCCAGGCCGAGATGCAGGAGCGGCTGCGCGTCGCCGGCCATCAGCGCCTCGTCGCGGCCGCGGCCGCGGAGCGCCGCCGCCAGCGCCGTGCCCGCCGCGCCGCCCGTCCCGGCTGGATGCGTCGCGCAGTGCGGACCCTGCGCCGGGCCGCGGCCGAGGGCCTTCGCGTCCACGACAGCATCAAGCAGCAGGAAGGCGCGCCCCGATGACCACCCCCTCCCACGACAACCTCCAGCAGGCCCCCGGTAGCGGCCAGGCCCGGAGGACCGCACGACGACGCGGCGGGCGCCGGGTCCTCGCCGCAGGCCTGGGCGCGGTCGTCCTCGCCGCCGCGCTCACGGCCTGCGCGAACAACGCCGCCCCCGGCCCCGGCAGCAAGAAGAAGCCCACCGCGACACCGAGCACGAAGACGAAAGCCCCGAAGGGCCCGTTCGCGCCCCCGCGCCTCGAACAGGCCTGGAAGAGCGCCCCGGTCACCGGCGACCTCCTGCGCACCAAGCTGCTGGGCAGCTGGCGCACCGACACCGCGCTCTACGTCGGCCGAGGCACCGGCATCACCGTCCTCGACCCGGTCACCGGAAAGCAGCTGGGCACCATCGAGCCGCCCGAGCCCGGCATGAGCCCCTGCGGCATGAGCGACGGCCTGAGCAAGGACGGCCTGGGCGCGCTCGCCTGGCTCAAGGGCGACCCCGACAGTCCCAAGGCCACCTGCGACCACATCACCCTCATCGACACCCGCAAAGGCAACACCGCCCGGTGGACGACCACCGTCAGCGCCGAACTCCTGGGGGGCAAGCCGCTGACCGACGACACCACCCGCCTCGGCTTCACCGGTGACGTCCTCGCCGTCATGACCGGCAACACCGTCGTGGGCCTGCGCACCGACAAGTCCACCGCCTGGACCTGGAAGAACCCCGGCGTCCGGACCGACACCTACGTCCTGAACTGGGACATGGCCATCGGCCCCGACCGCATCGTCGTCCTGCTCGGCACCGAGCACGGTGCCACCTGGACCTACGAGATCGCCACCCTCGACGCGAACGGCAAGCAGCTCTCCGCCACCCCCGAACCGATGCCCACGCCCAAGGACGGAAGCATCGACCTGGTCTCGGCCGCGCCCATGACCGCGCTGGTCCGCCCGGACTCCTTCGACCACACCACACCGCCCGAGCTGGTGACCCTCACCCGCGAGGGCGCCGTCGCCCGGCGCATCAAGCTGGCAACGCAGGCCGGGCCCGCGACCATCGGCCAGTTCAACCTGCTGGGCCGGGCCGAGAAGTACAACGTCCAGCTCACCGACACCACCGTCTACGTCGCCGCTGGCGACAGCCTGAGTATGGAGGGCGCCCCCACCCAGGTCGCCGCCTTCGACCTGGCCACCGGAGCCCACCGCTGGACCCGCCCCGTCGGCGCGGCCGCCCAGCCCCGCTTCGTCGGCGCGGACGACGACACCGTCTACGTCCTCGGCGGCAAGAGCATCTCCGACATGGAGTTCTACGCGTACTCGGCCAAGACCGGCGACCGCACCAAGATCAGCACCGTCAAGGCCCCCGACAGCCTCTTCATGCTGAACTCCGCGATCATCGACTACGCCTCCGGCAGCCTGGCCACGATCACCACCGGCTCAAGTCCCGGACCCGGCGTCTTCATGTTCCGCGCCCCCTCCAGCTGACCCCCAGCCCCGGGCCGCACCACGGGTCCGCGGGCACCTGCAGCCTCCTGCGCCCCGCGGTGTTTCCGCTGGGGGCCACCGCAACACCCCCGCCCGCTCGGCGGGATGCCTTCAACAGCGCGCACCCACAAGGACCTTGGGCCATGCCGGGTGTCATGCGCAACGTCCAGCGGCCAGCGACTGCCGCACCCACCCACCTTCCGGAGACCGACATTCCCGCCATACGCAAAACCCTCGCCGCCACCGCTGTCGCCGCCGCCGTCCTCGCGGGCACCGCCGCCTGCGGCACCGCCGAGAACCTCACCGCCGCGCAGAAACTCGACCAGTCCGTCGACAAGCTCGGCCGGCAGAAGGCCATCTCCCTCGAACTCGGCCTCGACACCGACGCCGCCACCCTCAAGAAACTGGACTCCGGCTCCGCCCCCGGCAAGGAGATGCCCGACCAGGTTGCCCAGCTCCTGGCCGGCGCCCGCGTGTCGGTCTCCGTGCAGTCGAAGAAGCCGCTCCAGGACTCCTCCGACACCGACATCACCGGCATGGCGGTGAAGGTCTCCGGCCCGGACGGCGACCTGCTGGAGTACCGCCAGGTCGGCGACTGGGCCTACCTGCGCGCCGGGGTGAAGGCGCTCGAGAAGGCCGCCGGCAGCAAGCTCCCCGCTCCCGGCCAGCTGCCCCCGGACGCCACCGCGCTCAAGGAGATCCTCGGCGGCGGCTGGGTGAAGATGCCCGCCGACAGCCTCACCAAGAACGCCCCGGGCAAGGACACCGGCCCCTCCAGCGACCCCGCCGCCGACGCCCGGAAGAAGAAGGCCATCAAGGGCCTGCAGGACCTGATCACCCGCGAGGTCCAGCTCAAGGACACCGGAACCAAGAACGGCGCCGACCACATCACCGCCACCGCCTCCTTCAAGACCCTCCTCACCGGCCTGGTCGACGAACTCCGCCCGCTGGCGGGCGACCTTCCGCCGGGCGCCAACCTGCCGACCAGCCAGGACCTCAAAGGCGCCCCGGACAAGCCCGTCACCGCCGACTTCGCCATCAAGAACGGTGCCCTGAGCACGGTATCGGTGGACCTCGCCCCGCTCGCGGACACGGCCAAGAGCAACAAGTTCGCCCTGGTGCTGCGCGTCGGCAAGGGCGAACAGGCCACCGCTCCCGACCAAGCCGCCCAGATCGACCCGGGCGCCCTGTCTCAGCAGCTGCTGGGCGGCCTCGCCCCCCAGCACATCACCGGCGCCGGATCCGTCTGATCCAGCCCAACCGCCGCGCCGGGTGCGGCACCCCCGCACCCGGCGGCCCCGCACGCGCAGCACGGTCCTGACCCCAGCCGTGCCTGACCACAAAGAGGCCCCCATGACGCGTCTGTTCGACCGGCAACTCGCCCAGCCCCAGCCGCCCTCGCTTTACGACTTCCTGCAGACCGTGCAGGCAACTGGCGACGACAGCCCCCGAGCGATGAGAGTCCGCAGGCTGCTGGCCTCCCCGGAAGCGGCGCGTCTGGCCCGCCAGGTCCGGCCCGGCGGCACCGGCTTGTCCGTACGCGAACTCCACGGTGCCCGCGTCGTCGCCGCCGAAGCGGTCCACGACAAGGTCTCCCGTACCCCGGCACCGGAGCTGTTCGCACGCCTGCGCCACCAATCCGTTCTTCCCCGGCACCAGCTCACGTTCATCGAAGCGCAAAAGCTCAACTCCCTGGGGCCGGTGACAGCCATCGGCTGGCTCGTCACCAGCCGCCCGGCCGAGGACGGGTACGCCATGGAGGCCTACTTCTCGACCGAATGGGGCAGGGGCAAGCTCTTCTCGCCCCTTGCCGCCTTCCACTTCGCCCTGGACCACAACGGCCGCTACCGTCCCGAGGCCGGCAGCGACCTCCCGCACGTCGCGATGGCCACCCCGGAGGATCCTCAGCGGCCTGGCCTCCTCCCCGAGATCCTCGACCCCATCGCACAGAGCCTCTCGGGCACCACGGCCACGCTCCTGGCCACGCTGGCCGTCCTCGACAAGGCCGTGCACCTGCCGGAGACCATCCCGGACCCGGCGCAGTCCGCCGCCTACCGGCGCCGAGCCGGCCGGGCCCTGGTGTCGTACCGCAGGATCTCCGCCGACACCCCGGCACTGCTCGATCTCGTCGCCCCTCATCCCGCCGCCTGACCTGTCACGGCAGGCGCCCAGGCCGCGCCTGCCGCGTCACCAAGTGCCGCGCCCCGGCCTCGGCAGGACCACGCCGCCGGACCGGACCGCGGCAGCTACGGCACCTTCCACGCCAGCGGATCCTTGTAGTAGCCCTGGGAGTAGGTCACCTTCCCCACCTTCGCGCCCGCGGGGATCAGGTACGGCGCGCACATGCTGCGGCTCTCGCCCTCCTTGAAGACCGACTCCAGGTCCTCACTCGTGCAGTCCGTCGGTCGGCTGCTCAGGTCCCCGAAGAGCAGCAGCCGGGTCGCCTTGGCGCCGTCGGTCGTCTTCGCGCCGACGTTCGTCATGACCATCGGGCCCTTGACCGGCTCCCCGCCCACATGCCGGGCATCCACGTACACCCACGCCACCTTCTGACCCGCGAACTTGCCGTCCTCGCCCAGCCCCTGCAGATCCTCCGGCTTGCCCTCGACGACCTTCTGCGGGGTGATCAGGAACTTGCCTGTCGTGTCCCACCGAGTGATCTCCTGCTCCTCCTGGCTGGGCTGGCCGAGCACGAGCTCCTGCGCCCCTGCCGCGCCGCCGGGCCGGGCACTCTTCGCGGCCCCGCCCGGCGAGCCGCCCGCAGTGGGGCCGCACCCCACCGTCAGAGCCAGACCGCCAAGGAGAGCCGCCGCCACCAGGGGGCGGTACCGCCGGGACCGAACACTGCGCTGCATCGTCATCGCTTCCTGTCATCCGAACACGGAGAACCACTGGGTCGCGGCCATCGTGGGCACCGCGGCCCAGCCCAGCCCGCGCCCGCCAGTACTCCTCCCGCCTCGCGGGCACGAAGCATCCAGTGGCTCTCCCCGTGTCCCGCCTCACGGGCCCGCCCCCGCCGCACGGCGCCGCCACCACCCCCGCGGCCGCGAGCAGACTTCCCGCACCACGCAACGCCCAGCGAGCCCGCGTCCCACCCCACGGGAGGCGCCGCTGCCGGACCGCGCCGGAGCCCACCGCCGGCCCTAGGCTGCCTCGAGGGCCCGGCACCTCAACCACTGGCAGCGGGAGGACTCTTGGACACCAGCATGCTGCGCACCCCCCTGATCGCGCAGACCGTCGAGGCACTCGTCGCGGACGGCGGCGGACTCATCACCTACGAGCAGGGCATGGGCGGACGGGAGACACTCGTCGCCGCGGCAGCCGCTCTCGCAGCCCGCAATGGATCCCCGCTGACCATCGTGGAGTCAGTGGTCCTGCACGAGGAAACCCGCGCGACGGTCGCCGCGCTCCAGCCCGGCGTGCAGTGCACGGTCATCTCCGCCCGCGACGCCGCACTCCAGCCGCAGCCCGCATCCGGCAGCGTCCTGGCCGTCCACGCCGATCTGCTCAGAGACCCGATCGCCCGTGAGTCTCTGCTCGAACTGGCGCGAGCTGCCGACCACCTCCTGGTGGCCCGCCACGACTACAGCGACCCCAGCCTCGACAGCCTCGCCGGTACTGCCCACCGACTCGATCGACCGTCCTTCATTGCCGCCGCGAACAAGGCCTCCGCCCGTTGGGCCCAGACGTTCGCCCCCACCTACGTCCCGCCGCCGATCGAGCAGCGCGACGGACGCCTGACACGCCAAGAGGCAGCCGTAGGGGACAGAGACGACTTCACCGAGTACTTCGAGCGCAAGCAGCGCTTGATCGCCCAGCTGAACCAGCAGACCACTGACGGGCCGGCTGCGGACGGTGTCGAGTACATCGACCTTGCCGACATCGAGGCAGTCACGCACGCCGACCTCGACCGGCTCGCCGCCGAGGAGCAGGAGCGGATCGCGGCGTTCGTTGAACGTCTTGAGGCGCGGGCACGCGACCGGATCCAGCGTGTCACCCAGGCGGGCGGGACGGACCCTCACCTGCCCCGTGCACCGGCTCAGCAGGACCAGCGACAGGCCACCGCCCACCAGCACCAAGCCTCCGACGGGCGGGCGCCCGGCCGGTAGCACTCTCCGGGATCACTCCACGTCGAGGTAGTACGCACCCGCCGCGGCATCGGCGAAGAGCGTGAACCGGACCTGAGGCGGGACCGTTTTGCTGCCGTCTGCCAGCTCCACGGGCTCAGCGTTGACCAGTACGAACTCGTCGTACCCGCCGACGAAGTCACCCGGCCCGTCTGCCACCCCGACATGGATCGGGGTCTCATCGGGAACTGCGGTGAGCGCGTTCCGCAGCTGCCCTGCCGTCCACACCTGCGGCACGTGATCGAACATCTCAGCCATGGCCAGAGGCTAGGGCGCGCACTGCCCGCTCACGCCGCGCCGCGCCGGTGAGAACAGCTCATCAACTGCGAAGCCGGGTCGCCTCGGCGCCCGCCGCGGCCAGACCGTACGCTGGGGGAGCCGATGGCCAGGGTTTCTGGTCCCGTGGGGCCCGCCGAGTGAGATCCGGGCCCCACAGTCGTCTCCAGACTGCTACGGGCTGCCCGACTGGTCGCCTGCGCCGCGGGCGGTCGGGTCCGGTCTACTGGCCGTCCGTCCCGTCGTCGCCGGGGAAGCGCACGTTCCAGTAGTCCACCGCTGCCGACGGATCAGGGCGGTGCGGCGTCCACGCAAGGCCGTCCACGTCGTGGCCCCAGCTCTTCAGCAGCTCGGACGCCCATTCCTTGGCGCCGTTCACAGCGTCGGCATCCAGCCTGTCGTCCATCACGGCCGTGTGATCGCTGTCGCCGACGCGGTGCAGCACCCACGCCGCGTCGTCGCTGCCCTCCATCGCGTACGCGAGGATCAGCTTTCCCTCATCCTGCATCGTGGCCTCCAAGCCGAGTGTGGTTCATATCGGGGCCAACCATGCCATCGGGTACTGACATGGCTGTTCGGGCCGCAGGCTGTTGCACGATGCCGGCGCCACCGCACCCGTCCTGGAATTCACCGGCGCGCGAGCAGCTCCGCAGCGGACAATCACCCGGAAAGACAGGAGGCGGCCGGATGGTTGCGGAGTTGAAGTTCGAGGACGGCACCCACATCAGACTGCGGGCGCCGGAGCAGCACGGCGTCCCGGCCGTGGGACTGCTTCCTGGGCTGGGCGCGCACCGCCTGGCCGTACGCATCGACGTCGAACCCCTCAACGTCGCCGACGGCGTCAACCACTTCACGCTCGCCGGCGAACTCCGCGCGGCCGAAGGCATCGGCTGGATCGGCTCCTTCCTGCCCACCCTCGTACCGCTGCGCACCAAGGCCACCAGCGTGTCCGCGGAGCTCGTCGTCCCGGTCACCTCCGCGCAGCTCTTGGCCCTGGAAGAGCACCGCGGCGGCCGCGACTTCAGCGTCCTGGTGGATCTGCAGGGAACCCTTCCGCAGAGCACCGCACACCCAGTCGCCCACCTGCAGGAGACCCGGCAGGTCGCCGCGAGCACCTGGGAGCAGCAACTCGCGAGCGTCGGCCTGACCGCCTCGTTCACCATCACCATCCCGCTGCCGATGGCACATGGCCCGATCCGGCAGGCCGCCGAGCACCTGCGCACCGCGGACCGGCAGATCACGGCAGGCGAGTACACGGACGCGATCCGCGAGACCCGCCTCGCCCTGACACTGATGCGGACCCTGGGCGTCTGGCCCACGGGCGGCACCAAGAAGCGGGACGACCAGGACCAGGCCGACCGGTACGGGATCCTCCAGGACCGGATCGCCGCGCAGGCCGACGGCTACGCCGACATCATCCAGGCGGCCTTCAGCCAGGCCAGCGGGCCCCAGCACAACGACGGCGCCATCGCCTCGGCCGCATGGACCCGCGCCGACGCCGTCGCCCTCAACGCCCTGGCGGCCGCCCTGCTGCACCGGCTCAGCAGCGAGACCGCATAGACGCGACAGCCTGCCCGAGCCGAAGCTGGGCCGCCGTCTCGGAGTCGCCCCGCAGCGGGGCCGGCCGTCGACATAGCCCTCACCCCAGGGCAGCGCGCAGCCTGAGCCCGATGCCGCCCTACCGCAGGCGAGGCGACTGGGGTGACGGGGTCTGCTGGGGCGCCCGCAGGCTCTCGAACACTTCCCGAGCCGGCGCAGGCAGGGAGGCGGCGACACGCTGGCGACTTGCCTCCTGGAGCTTGGCGGCCATGGCCGCGATGTCCGCCTCCCGACCCGCGAGCGGATCACCGGCCCCGGCCCGGCGCGGTCTCTGACCTGGCCGCAGTTCGCCGATCTCGTCGAACCGCGCTGTGTACTGCGCACTGGCCTCGCCCCAGTACTCGGGCGCGATGGCCGCGTCGATCGGCTGGTCGAACTCGGCGGTGCGCGTGGCCCAGGGTGTCTGCGGAGACCGCCAGGACATGCCCGTCAGCTCCACCTCGATCCCCGGCGAGTCGGTGTAGGAGACCCAGGTCGTCCGCAGCTCGTGCCGCGGGATCTCCTGGCCGGGCGCCAGCCGCACCCGGAACGCGACATGGGTGACGTCTTCCGCGGGCGCCGGATCGAAGACCTGCTCGTGGGCCATGTCCTCGAACGCGGCCCTGCGGGTGGTGTGCCAGCCGGCGGCGTACGGGAGGCTGCCGTACCCGATGTGGTCCAGCAGCCGCTCGGCCCGCTCGCCCGCATCCCGCCGCTCGTCGTTCATCACCCGGCGCAGCTCGTCCGGCAGCACCAGCCGCAGCCCACCGTGCAGCTCCAGGGCCGCCGGGTCCGGCCCCTGCGCCCGGGCTTGCCGGTACGCCGACGCCCACTGGGCCGCCACCACCTCCAGCCGCTCCCCGTACCGGTACTCGGCCGCGCCATGCCCGTCCAGACCGTTCATCCGGTTCTGGTAGGCGTTGCGGGCCCGTTGCGCCATCACCACGACGGCATCGAAGTAGCGGGCCCACTCCTCCGGCGGCCGGTTGTGGATGTTGCGCTCCGGGGCCGGTTCGGCATACCGGTTCCACCAGCGCGCCCCGTCCTGGGTCCGGCCGCCGTGGTCGATCCATGCCGTCGGGTGCGCCTCGTACAGCGCGTCCATCATCACGGAGGCCAGGTTGCGACCCTGATACTCCGGCTCCACCTCCAGCATCCACACCGACAGAGCCTGTCCGTCCGGGTGGACCAGGAAGTCCAGCCGCCCCGCCGGCACGCCGCCCACCAGCGCCAGCACGCGCCGGGGCGTCCACCCCGGGTCGGCGTCGGTCTGAACGTCGGTCAGCCACAGGGCGGTCCCCGCGTTGTCGAGCTGCGCCTCGGCCCCCGCCATACCGGCCTACTCCCGCGCTGTGGGCAGCCCCACCGCGGCGACGAGGCGGCCGCTGGCGACCCGGACGCCCGGCAGCGCCGACACCGCGGCGGCCACCGCGGCGGCCACCGCCTTCTCCACCTGCTCCGAAGCTGCCGCACCCGGCAGACCCTCAATCGCGCCCGGCTCGACCTCAAGCCCGACCTGCACGGTCAGCAACGCACTCTGCCCGTCAGACACAGCCCCGGCGGAGGGATGGGCGACCAGCTGAGCGGTGCACGAGACCTCTCCCGCACGGTGGGGCTGCGTGCAGGGACCGAAGATCACCTCAGCCACGCCACTGAGCAGCTGCATCAGCCGGGCCACCTCATCGGCGGGGCCGGTCAGCTTCACCTCGGTGAACGCCGGACCGGGCGGGGGCATGTCACTCATCACTGCTCCTGGGATCGTCCAACCCCGCCCCCTTCGGGCCGGGTTACCCAAAAGGGGCGCCGACCTGCGCCCCCGCAGTCAGTCTCGCAGGGTGCCGTGGCCGCTCCGAGGTGAGCCTGCCGCGCTTTCGGGCCAGGCGGTGAGAGACCGGCCACCGGATGCCAGGCCCAGGCATCCCAACCGTGCCGCGCGTTCCGGCAGACGGGAAAGGACCGCACACCCGGTCATCTCCCACAGGGGGCTGGGCGGCAGGCCGCCGCGCACCATGTCCCGCGGGGCGGACCGGCAGACCACCCCGGGCCGGCCCTGCTCCCGTCCGGCGGGACAGCTCCCCTCTCCCTTGCCCACGGCCGACACCACCGACGCACTCTCGTGGCGTACAGGAACGCGGCCGCAGGGGAGGGGCGCCGGTGTCACCAGCCCGCAGGAAGAGCGACAGTCCCAGCCCGGGCGGCATCCACGGGACGCAGCTCATGCTCTCGGCCGAGGTCGAAGACATCACGGCCATGCGCGAAGAACGCGATCTGGGAGCGTACATGCGAGTCCTGATCAGCCCCGCCCCCACCGAGCCCGCCCCCTTGCCCACCGACTTCCGCGACCCGTCCCACATCCCCGGTGCATGGCCCGCTCCACGGCCCCCGGGCCCGGGGCACGCACAGGCCCCGGGAGGGTCCGCCTACTGCGGTTGCCTGCAGTGCCAGGTCCTGGCGGAACACGTCGAGTCCGACGCATGCGCCTGCTCGTCCTGCGCGTACGAGAAGTCGCAGCAGTCGGCTGCCCGCCACGCGGTCTGAACTCCCGGCCCTACAGGACAGTCCTGGCCAGAGCGGCATTCCCGGGCCGTGGCTCCGGCAGCCCCTGAACCGCGTCAGCGGCCACCCAGCCGCCACCCACCCCCTGAACGGCGAGCCCATGCGCTGCCAGGCCCTCCAAGTGCTTGAGGACGGTGCGCTCGGTGAACCCGACCGCCTCGCAGAGCTCCCCCACGCCGCTCTCCCGCGTTCCTGCCGCCCGTAGCGCGCTCCACGTGCGCCGCGCAGGATGGCCGAGACCCCCGTCAGCCTTGCTCGCGAAAGCCGACCCGCCCGGCTCGGGCACCGGCACTGCGGCGGGCCTCCCCTGCGAGGGCAACACCAGACTGTCCCCAACCGACGCCGGGGCCGGCGCGGCCGCGACTGAAGGCGCCCCCTGGGCGGCCCGGTCCCTACCGGTCCTGCTCACCGGCCGAGGGGTACGGTTCACACGGCGGTGCCTGCGGCCCTTCTGATGTTTGCCCATGTCGGCTCCTCCAGCGACTCGCACCCGGCTCCTGATCTCAACGAGCCTGCCAGCCCGTGGAAGCGACATGGACGCAGACGGCCCGGAGAATCACTGACACGGCTCATCACGATGACCTGTCGACGCAGCCGTGCGGTGGCAGCGGTCAGCGGGACCCGGTCAGCTCGTACCGGTAGTCGAGGAGCGTCGCGGGCCCAGTACTGCTCAGGAGCACCACACCCGTGCCCTGGAACGTACTGACAACCACAGAGCGGGACGTCGCGTTGTACACCCGCTCATCAGTGCCGGGGGTGATCAAGAGGCTGGGATCGGTCACGCGGCTCTCCTGGGTGTGCGCCAGGGGCACGATAGCGATCACACCACTCCCGGTCCGCAGCGCGTAGATCTTGCCGCTGCCCGGGGGAACAGGCTGGAAGGAAACCCGTGCCTGCGGGCCCAGGTTGGAGCCGCGCTCGGCGTACTTCTTGAGGATGCTCTTCGCGCTCTCGTTCTCGTGGGAGAGCTGCGCTCCTTCCTTCGTCCCGCCCGTTGCGAAGAGGTCCTCGACCGCCGCGCCCGCCGTGCGCGGCGCCAACGGTCCGACCGCCGTGCCCGCGTCGGCCGTGAGGGCGAGCCCCTGCTTGGTCTCAATGGGCGGCATGGACTTCTCCGGGAAGTTCGCGGCGACCTTCTTCCATGTGTTCGCCGTGTCGGCGGACTTCTCGAAGACCAGCAGCTGGCGCGAGGTTCCTTCGGTGGTGGCCTCGGCTGCGAACCAGTTTCCCCCTTCGGGTATGTAGAAATTCCGCTCTGTGAAATAGAAGGGCTTCTTGTACTCCTGCTTTTCCTTCTCGCTCAGCGTCCCGTACTGCTCGTACTGCGCCTTGCTCCGTGCGTACAGCTGGCCGGCCTCCACGCTGGAGACCAGCTCCGCGTCCTGAGCTGCGTTCGCCCGGTTGTTGACGTCCTGGTAATTGTCGAGGATGGCGTTGGCCTCGGCCTCGGTCACCACGCCGACAGGAGCGGCCGGGGCGCTGGAGCTGGGAGGAGCCGGAGTCGGCTGCGCTCTGCCCGACGGCCCGCTGCAGGCGGAGGCCAGCGTCAGGCAGGCTGCGACCGCGGCGCCGACAGCCGCGCCTCGCGATGCGCCGTAGCGGCGCAGGTAAGTGTGGGTCATGGAGAGCTCATTCCTGTCGAAAGGCCGGTGCTGTCCAACCTGATGCAGGGTGGGCCCCCCGAACCGGCCCGGCACTCGGTCTGCCCGGCAGGCGGGACGGCGTCTGCTCCCCGGGTCCTCCCGGCGGGATCGGCCCGCGCGCGGGTGCCCTTTGCGCCCGGACGAACAGTCCCCGCTGCCCGCCAGGAGCGTAGGCGTCATCAAGTGGGCTGCCATATCCAGCGGAAATGGGAACACCTGACATTTCGCGCGCCGCCGGTGGCGGGAGGCGCGCGCTGAGATCAACCTGATTGCTGAATGCGGCCAACCTTCCTGATACTGAGTTCATCTGTACTTCAGGAAGGTGAGGGAGCCATTCGTGACAGACCAGGAAATACCCTTGCCTGGAACGACCTTGACCCACATGTGCGACATCGAGGTGGAGACCTACCGACGGGCGCTTCGAGGCGAGCTCCTCGAGGAAGACGAGCCCGGCCTCAGGAATCTTCTGGCCAGGGGGGTCCTGGTCGCCAACCCCTTCCACCACGGGATCTACGTACCGACGCCCCCGCACTACCTGGAGACCCAGCTCCACGCGAGCGTGCTCAGGACACTGAGCGCCGCAGTCGAGGAGTTCGCCCAGATCCCCGCCTTCGTGCGCGAGCTCGAAGCGGAACAGCAGAGGCACGGCCAGCCCTTCAGCCCGGCCGCATCCGTCCACCTGCGCAGCGTGGACGCGGTGAACGCTGAGACGATCCGCACCACGATGGGTGCCAGCCGCGAGATCCTCACCGCCCAGCCCGGATTCCGGTCGACGAAAGTCCTCAAAGGGGCTCTGAACCGGCACATGGAGCCCGCACGGCGCGGTGTGACGGTCCGTACGATTTACAGGGCCAGTGAGCGCAGCAACGCGAACCAGAGCCAGTGGGTTGCCGAGGTGACGGCTGCCGGCGCGGAGGTCCGGACCCTGGGCGAGAGCTTCCCCCGGCTGATCCTCGTCGACCGGGCGCACGCCTTCTTCGAAGCCTTCGACGAAGACGGCGTCCTGATCCCCAAGACCGCCTGGTACAGCCAGGACCGGGCAGTCTGCGAGGTACTGGCCTTGTATTTCTATACGGGATGGGAGCGGGCAGACCCGTGGCTGCCCGATGCGAAGGACGAGCCCGCCGGCAGCACCGGGGCGGAGCACAAGACCACGAAGCTCCAGCGGACAATCTTGCGCAGTGTCGTCGCCGGCCGCGGCTACGACCAGATTGGTAAGGATCTCGGGGTGAGCGAGCGGACAGTGAGCGTGCACCTCTCGAACCTCAGGACCGCTCTCGGCTTCAAAACGCTGCCCCAGCTGGCCCACTGGTGGGCGACGTCACCGGAACGACTGCTCTCGTAGACGGCACACGAGGGTGAACCGTCGCAGAGCGGCGACGCTCGCTGCCTCGCGCTTTCAAGATGCCCGAAGGCCGCTGTCGCAGCCGCCTGGCGGCATCGAGTACCACGTTCCTACGAGACCATCCGTACGACGTGGGGTGCCACTACATGTGCGACGTGATGGACCCTGCGCTCGTATGTCCATGCGGTCGGATTCAGCCGAGGGCCGCCGGCTCGGGGGTCGGCCGGGACTGAAAGCTCGAAGCGCGTGCAGACGGCACACCCGCGGACAGGACCGGGATCCGCTTCGTGTACGTCGATCCGGTGGTCGCACAGATTGACCAGGGCCACGAGCGTCATCGCCGCAGTGACGCCGGGCTGCTCCGGATCCTCCGCGTCTCCGGACACGGCCGCGAACCGCTCACGGGCCCGCTCGAACGACCCCTGTAAGACGGCGCCGAGCGAGCAGCACTGCCCCAGGGTTTCAGGTTGGTAGACGACCACGGCACGAATGTAGGCGGGGCCGCACGGCGGCCGCGGGCGAATCGTGGAACCGGCCCGAGCCGCTTTGGCCTCGCCGATCGTGACGATGGGAACTCGCACCGGAATCAGTGTCGGTGCGGGCGCTGTCCGTCTGGAAGGATGAGGAGGGCATCCGGCCCGCTCCCGTCCGTCCGACGGCTGCTCAGCAACCCCTATCACCATGCGGCAAGGACGATCAGCCGCGAGGCGCCGCTGCTTTGCCGGGGTTCCCGAAGGCCTCCAGCCTGGTCGCGTCCTGCTCAGGCGTCAGCTGTCCAACTGGGTCGACGAGCGGGTTGCGGCGGCGGCGCAGGGCCTGGCTCAGCAGATCAGCCGCACGGGTGGCAGCACCACGGGCCAGGACTTGGTAGCCGGGATCACCGAGGTCGGGCAGTGACGCGGAGCCCCTTGGCTCGGGCGACGGCCTGGGCAGGGCCGGGAGGGGCGGAGCGGCGTGCCATTGGCGCCGGTAATAGAGATCGCGGGCGTCCGCTGCGGGAGTCGGGAGGCTCTCGGGCCGGTAGTAAGGCTGTGCGCTGAGGTGCTCGGGGTCGTCTACCAGGGCGAAGAAGTCGGTGGGGGCGTATCCGCCCAGCAGCAGCAGGGTGAGGGGCTCGTGGTCCAGGGTCCGGGCGTAGTACTCGATGAGGGCGGCGATGTGGTCGCAGACCCTCTTGCGGCTGCGACAGGGGCAGTCGGAGTTGCTGATCTCGCTGAGTGTGGGGAGCAGGCTCACGCCAAGGCTGAAGGCGAGGTCGATGATGTGGAGCATCGCGTCGTGGCTGGTGGAGGCGGCGAGGTGGTGGGCGTGGGGGCGGGTGGCGGCGGCGAGCAGGAGCCACTTCTCGCCCGGCAGGCGGGGCCAGAACACGTCGAGTGTGCGCGAGTGGGCGTAGCCGGCGCCGGGATGGGCGGGTTGCACATCCTCGACGGGAATGAGGCCGTCGAGCCGGCCAGGCCACACGGTCAGGTCGGTGATCGTCTCGACGAACGGCATCCCGGCGTTCATGCGCTGCTCGTCGCGGCGCTGCTGCATCAGCTCCCCGTACCAGGCCTCGCGGACACGGTGATCGTCCCCGGCGGTGGCGGTGGTCGGGCGGTGCACGTAGACGGTGCCGTGGAGCTCCTCGTAGGTGTGGAAGAGGACCATCGGTTCAGTGCCTCCGAAGCGCGACAAGGTCGGCGAGCTGGTCATCGCCCAGCTCGGTCAGGCCCAGCTGTTCGGCGCCCAGGACCATGTCGGCGGTTTCCCGTTTGGCGGCCAGGAGCTGGAGGACTTTCTCCTCCACGGTGCCTTCGGCGACGAAGCGGTGGATCTGGACCGGCCGGGTCTGTCCGATGCGGTAGGCGCGGTCGGCGGCCTGGTCCATCACAGCCGGGTTCCACCACTGGTCGATCTGCAGGACGTGTTCCGCGCGGGTCAGTGTCAGGCCGCTGCCAGCCGCACGCAGCGAGAGCAGGAAGACGGGGAACTCGCCGTCCTGGAACCGCTGGACGAGCTGATCACGCTGTCCGGTGGGAGTCTTCCCGGTCAGTCCCTGGTGAGGGATGCCGCGCCGCTTGAGGTGGGTGGCCAGCAAGTCGAGTACCTGCGTGTACTGGCTGAACACCAGCACGGACTGCCCCTCGGCGAGGATCTGATCGAGGAGGGTGTCCAGGAGGTCGATCTTTCCGGAGCGCCCCGCGATGACCGGATCCGGTTCCTTGAGGTACTGGGCCGGGTGGTTGCAGATCTGCCGCAGGGAGGTGAGCAGCTTCAGCACCAGGCCGCGCCTGTTGATGCCGTCGGCCGCCCGGATCTGCTGCAGGGCCTCGCGCGTGACAGCCTCGTACAGGGCTGCCTGCTCGCGGCTGAGCGGCACGAAGGCGTCCGTGTCGGTCTTGGGCGGCAGTTCGGGGGCGATGCCGGGGTCGGTCTTCCTGCGGCGCAGGACCAGCGGGGAGATGAGCGCGGCGAGGCGGGCGGCGGCCGCTGTGTCGCGGCCGGCCTCGATCGGGCGGGCGAAGCGCTCGCGGAACGCGGGCCATGTGCCGAGCAGGCCGCTGGTCGCCCAGTCCAGCAGCGCCCACAGGTCCGCGAGGGAGTTCTCCATGGGGGTGCCGGTCAGTGCGACCCGGCTGCGACTGTCGATCTCCCGCAGCGCCCCGGCGGCGCCGGACAGGGCGTTCTTGACCGCCTGGGCCTCATCCGCTGCCAGGAGCGACCATGGGGTGTAGGTGAGGCGGTCGGTGGAGCGGCGCAAGGTGGCGTAGGTGGTCAGGACGATCGCGTCTGCGGGCAGGAGCTCGAGGCTGCGGGCGGGACCGTGGAACCGGCGGACCGGCACGGTGGGGGCGAAGCGCGCGATCTCCCGCTCCCACGCACCGAGCATGGTGGCCGGACACACCACCAGCGTCGGCCCGGCGGTGGCCGCACTCTCCTGGTTCAGCAGGTGCAGAGCGATCAGCATGAGCGTCTTGCCCAGGCCCATGTCATCCGCCAGGATTCCGCCACCAACCGGCCCGGTGGTCAGATGGTGGAGCCAGGCGAGCCCGCGGCGCTGGTAGTGGCGCAGCTCCGCCTTGAGCCCGGCCGGTGATGCCACCTCGGTGTCCGCGGCGCCGGTCAGGGCGGTGCGCAGGTCGGCCAGCCAGCCGGTGGGATGGACCTCGACGCGCTCCTCGCCGATCTGCCCGGCGCCTGTCAACGCACAGACAAGGGCCTCGCCAGCGCTGACCTGCCCAAGGCGGCGTTCTCGGACACGCCGCAGCAGGGCTGCATCGACTCGCACCCAGCGGTCCCGTAGCCGTACGAACGGCCTGCGAGCCTCCGCGAGGACGTCCATCTCGGCGTCCGTCAGATCGTCGTCGTCCACGGCGGCGCGCCACTGGAACTCCAGCAGCTGCTCCGCGCCGAAGAGACGGTTGGGCGCGACAGCCTCGGGGCGCGGGGCGATGACGGTGCGCCCGGTCAGGGCGCGGACCAGGTCGCGGGGCCAGTGGACGGCGCAGTCCGCCCGGGCCAGGCGCGCGACCGCATCGCCGAGCAGCTCGTCGATCTCGGTCTCGTCCAGTTCCAGAGCCCCACCCCGTCCCGGGTCGTCGAGGAGGCGGGCGAGCGGCGGCCAGGTGCGGGCGGCGCGGCGCAGGGCGAGCAGGGACTCCATCTGCCGGGTGGCGTCCGGTGTTCCGGGCGCAGGCACGGCACGCCACAGGGATTCGGCGTCCTCGACCCGGTGCCCGCCAGCGCTGTCGTGGACCTGGACGACCGCGCGGACCCCGGTCTCACTGTCGTCGGCGTCGAGCTCCAGCCGCAACGACAGCCGTACGCCCAGCGCGGCCTGGCCGGCCATGCGGGGGCCGGCCAGGCGCAGGTGCGGTACGTGCAGGGCGGGACGGTCGGCGAACGCGGCCTGGCCGGTGACCACCGCGGCGCCGGGGGAGCGGGGCAGGAAGTCGGCCATTGCGTCGAGATACGCGGACAGCAGATGACCGGGGTCGCCCATGGTCGGCCCATGGCCCGGGGAAGAGTGCGAGAGCGCGCTTGCGTGTGCTTCCGGCGGCATGGCCGCGAGCAGTGCGTCGAGCTGGTTCTGCCACGGCCCGGGATCGGTGGTCTTCCACGCGTCGTACCCGCGCGCGGTGAGCGTCGGCGCCAGTCGGCCGTCAGCCACCAGATGCAGCGCCATCAGGGCTGCGGCACCCCAGAACCGGCACGCCTCGTGCCCATGGTCATGGGTGCGGCAGTGCACCAGCAGCGGCCAGGCATCCTCCAGCCCGAGGGTGTAGTACGGGACGCTCCCGGTCTTGGCCTTGCCGCCGGACCAGCGCACAACGGTGGTGCCGCGCTCACTGAGCCGTGCCTGGGGCGGCACGGCGAGCTGGTCGGCCGGGCCCATCGCCGCGGCCGGACGCCAGAACACGAAGCGGCCAGCGCGCGGCGGATCCGCAGGTACGAACATCGCCGGGTAGTCCGTGAGCTGATACTGACCCAACGACCCTTTCCCTTCCCCCATGTTGCGTCACCAGGGCTCTTTCCCAGCCTGGCAGCACCGGCCGGCTCCCCCGCGCCCCTACGGCGATTACGTCCGAACGAGTGAATGGTGTGGCCGGAAGCCTATGCGAGCTGGTATCCGGCGCTTGGCGACGGTCAACTGCCGTGCTGGGAACGGGCAGAGCGGTACCTCGGGCACGGGCAGACAACCGGCCAGTGGCATCTACAGGGTGGTTGACCACCGGCCGCGGGACAGCGTGGTCTGTCCGTCGGGGGTGATCGTGACCCGTGCCCCGGTCACCGGCAGCTCCCCGCCGATGATGAGGCGGTCGAGGATGCCGGTCAGCAGGTCCCACAGGCGGCGGGAGCCGCCTTGGTGGACCGTTGGCAGGTCGCGGGCTTTCGTGGTCCTGGCGCGGGCCCAGGAGCCGTCGGGGTGGGCCATCCACACGGTGCGGCCGCCGTCTTCGTGCTGCTCGGTGCGGTGCTCGATGCCGGGCGCTTCCAGTTCCAGGGTGGCCTGCACGGCCCAGGAGTCCGGGACGTAGGTGAGCGGGTAGCGGCTGACGGATCTCTCCCCGTCCTCGTCCGCGGCCTTCCATACCTCGGCGGCCGCCACGGCGTCGTCGTAGTCGTCGCCGTGGCGGGTGCGCATGAAGGTGGCCTGGTCGGAGGAGATGAAGCCGCGGGCGCCGCCGTCCGGCGTCTTGTCGGCGACGAGGATCATCGCGGTGCCGGTGATGGTGGTGACCAGCCGGCCCCCGGGGCGCAGCGCGGTCAGCCACGAAGCGGGCACGGGCCGGACGGAGACGGTGGACACGATGCGGTCGACGTCGGCGGGCAGCGTCTGGGTGATGTCGCAGACGGCGGTGCGCGGGTGCAGGCCGATGCCGGCCAGCCGGTCGGTCGCGACCTCCACGAGGTAGGGGTCGACGTCCACGCTGGTGACGAGGTGGTCGCCCAGGCGGCTGCAGGCGAGGGCGGTGCCGTATCCGGTACCGGTGGTCACCAGGGTGCGGGAGCCGTCCGCGAGCATCGCGTGCCGGTACATGGTGGCCATCAGGCTGGGCAGCGTCGAGGACGAGGTCGGCCACCTGCCGTACGGCACCATCGTGCCCGGTTCGACCTGGTCGGCGTGATCGGTACCGATCCGGGTGACTAGGGTCTGGTTGCGGTAGGCGGCCTTGAACCAGGCTTCGGGGTCGTCTGGCCCGTTGCGGACCACCCGGCCTCCTGTGCCGCGCTCCCACCAGTTCGGCACGAACAGGTGCCGGGGAGTGCAGGCGACCGGCTTCCACCACGGCGACTCCGGCCGAAGGTGCCCGTCGGCAAGACGGCGTGCGTGGCTCTCCCAGTCCAGGTCCAAGTCCCTGCGCGTCCTTCCGTGTCCGCTCGGTCGAAGGTCAGGAATCGTCGGCCGGGCCACACGGCCCGGAGTTGTCCGGTCCGCACGCGCTGTCGTCATTCGGCGCGCAGTCAGGAGGGCACAGGGCCGCCCCGGCGCGGCGCGGGATGCTCGCGGTCACCTCGGCCCACCGGTCGCTGGCCAGCACCGACGCCAGGCTCGTGTTCTTGACGCTGCCCGCGGTCAGGAACCGGCCCATCTCGCACACCGACACGCTGCCGTTCGGGAGGACGGCCGCCTTCTGGTCCCCGCACCGCCCGCACAGCGACGCGGTGGAGGGGATCGTGGTGCCCGCGGCGTTGCCGACAGCCCGCACCTGGCTGACCTGTACCTCGTGGACGCCGAGGGCCTGCATCTCGGCGCGGGCCCGCTCAGCGCGTTCCAGGTCACCCCTGTCGAGGATGGCGACCTTCAGCCGGATGCCGCGCCTGACGGCCTCGGCGATGTTGGCGCGCGTCGCCTTGTGCGAACCGGTCCGGCCGGTGACCGCGTCGTGCTCGGCCGCGAGGCTGCTGTGATAGGTCGTGGCCAGGCGCACGCTGGGGTGCTCGAAGAGCCGCCAGTGTTCACCGCGGATCTGGAGCAGGTTGCTGTAGACCCGGACGCGAAGACCTGCGTCGACGGCCCGCTGCAGCATCCGGGCGAACGCCGGATGGAGGGTCGGCTCGCCCCCGATGAGCTGGAGGTCCTTGACGCCGAGGGCGACGGCTTCGTCGATGGTCCGGTTCCAGTCCTCCTCGGTCATGCTGCCGTGGTCCCGGGTCGGCCCCGAGCCCGCGTAGCAGAGAGCAGGGCAGGTGAGTTGGCAGCGGCCGGTGATCTCCAGCGCCAGGAACCGCAGGGTGATGGAAGTGGGCGGGGCCTCCAGCGCGATCGTCATGACGCGATCGTAGGCCGCGTACCGTCAACCCGAGGGTTTTTGCGGCTATTTGGATCTCGACGGCGCAGCTGGACGTCTCGGCTGCTGGTCTTCTCCTGGGCGGGGCTCGGCGATGACCAGCTCGTTGCCGAGCCCGGCGAGAGCGGGGGATGAGGAACAGCGGCGGCAGACTACGTGCCTGTCTGACCGTGATCACCCCACGGTGGGCTGGGTGGCCGCCAGAGGGCCCCTGCTGCCGGTAAGGATGAGGATGGGGCCTCGCAGGCCCCGCAGCTGCCCCGAAAGGTGATCATGAGCGGATTCTCTGACCTTGGTACGGGCCCCTACGAGGCTCTGCGGAGGGGCCGGACGGCCGTGGACCGTTTGTCCGCACTCCTGGGGGACAACGGTGGGACCTTGCGCGAAGTGACCGCGACACAGGTCTTGCTGGCCGAGGCCAGCCCGCGTGTCCTCTTCCAGGAGTTCACCTCAGCCGAGGAGGCGGCAGCCGGCGCGGACTGGATGTGGTGGTGGGTGGACCGGGACGGCACCTGCTTCGGCCTCCTCGCCCAAGCGAAGATCCTCAAAGTGCGCGGCCGCCGGTGGACTGTCGACTTCGGGTACACGACAAAGGGGCACTCCCAAGCCCAGATCACCAAGCTCATCGAGGCGGCCGAGCCGTACTCCGTGCCCGCGGCCTACGTCCTGTACTGCGGGGACCGGAAGTACAGGGCGACTATGGAGTGCGTCCGTACTCACCGCGGTGTGCCGTGCCGGGACCGTGAGCGGGCCGGGGTGTCAGTGGCGTGCGCCCTGGTGGCCCAGGAGGCCACGAAGTCTCACCAGAACGCTGCTGGTGTGGAGGTCTTCCACGACGCGGTACCGCTGGAGGACATTGCGAACCCCGTCGAAGGGCTGGACGAGCCGGTCCACCCGTTGACACGCGAGCTGGACGAGGAACTTGCACGGTTCCTCCGGCAGCCGCAGAGGGGGGCCCGCCGTGTGGCCAAGGAGCTACTGCGCCCACTGGAGCGGATCAGGCTCGGCCAGTTCACCAGCGCAGCCACCCTGGAACGTTCGGCGTCGACCGCCGGCTCCCTCTTCCGGGACGTTCCCGCCGACCGCGGCCACTTCTCAGTGCCGTACCTCGACCACGTACTGCGCGGCCTGCGTACCGGTGTCCCCGACTACGTGCGCGACGTCATGGAGGGACGTACCTCTTCAGTCGGGATGGCCAACGCACTGGGGGGAATCGTGGTGATCACCGACGCGGATGCCCTCGGATAGCGAGCGACGGATCGTACGGACGGTCCCGGCCGCACGATCCGTCGCCGATGTTGAACCCCCAGAGCCTGCCCGTCAGACGTCTCAGCCGGCCTGGTGGGCCGCGTCCCGCCCAGCGGGCCGCCGGACGATGTTGTTGCCCGCCCGGCGGGAGAGCGCACGGCGAGGAGGCCAGATCGGGCAGCCCGGGGCTGGCACCGGCCTAGTCTCGGCTGGCTGCCCCGATGGACGGGCGCACCGGGAAAGGGAGCCGCCACCATGACCGACCAGCCGGCTGAAGCGACCAGTACGGGCCCGGACCCCACCCGCCTGACGCTACGGGTCGAGCACACCGCCCCGCTCATCGACGTTCCTGGGCTGGACCTCTGGCAGGTACAGATACAGGCTGACGGGGACCCCGTAGGGAGCCTGCGAGCCGTCCGCGGACTGTACGCGGGCGCCCGGCGGGACGAGACCGACTATGAGTGGGGCGAGACCTGCTCCGTCATGGAGGGCATGCCCTCCATCGACCTGGCGGCAGCGTCCGAGCAGGACTGGCTCCCCGAGGAGGACAAGCAGCTGGCTGAGCTTCGCTCCCGGCTGTCCGCTTGGGGAGGGTCCTGTGCCGTGGTGGCCGAGCAGCTGCTGAGCGATGAAGTAGTGGGGCTGAGGGAATTCGGGTCCCTCAACGTGCTCGTCTTCGACCAGTTCTTCCTGTCGGCACCCTGGAATGATCCCGTCACCGCGGCTTGCGCGATCTCTGCGGTGGCCGGCCGGGCGGCCGGTGGTGACTTCCTGCTGGTCTTCCCCGCAGGGACGGCCACGGGAGGAGCCGATGCCGCCCTCCTGGAAGAGGCGGGACGCCTGCTGTGGGCGGAGCAGTACTCCGACGACCTGTACTGCCTCGACCTCAAATTCGACCATGGAGAGGGCCTCGCAGAGGCCTGGGAACTACTCCTCTCCCGGGTCCCAAGCTGAATGCCGCGCTCGGCCGGAGCGGTCACCGCAGGACGTTGCCACCATCTGGCGCGCCCGGACAACGATCGCTCGATCGAGATGGTGCCCGCCCAGGCCCCACCTCGCCCCATGAACCCGCTCCAGACACCGCAGGGCTCGACGTAGCCACCCGAAGGGAAAATGGCCTCTGTGACCGAATCCAGCTCCGATGACGCCAGTAGCTCGTCGCCGGCCAGGGGCGCGCACCCGATTCACTCATGGCAATCCGACGAGATCGATAGCCTCAACAGCCCTGTGGGCGTCGTGGGGACCCTGCTGTCAGCCTTCGTCTTCGCCTGCCTCTTCACGTACACCCTGGCGCACTACCGATCCTGGGACGGCATAGCAGCGTTTGTACTGTCCGTGCTTCTGGCGCTCCTGGGGGCCCTTGCCGTAGTCCCCTACAGCCTGACGAACAGCGCAGGGCGGGCGGGACTGGGACAACGCATCTTCATGTGGGGAGGTGGCGCGGTTCTCGCAGGCCTCGAGCTGTCCGCTGCGGTACTCGGTGATGCGACCTTCTCCATGGCGGCGCTGATCGGGATGGTCGCTGCCCTTGTGATCCCCAGCTTCGGGGAAATCCTGGCTATCGGGGCGGCTGCCGAAGAGTCCTACTAGAGATTGTCCGGCCGAACACGGGGGTGGGGCCCGGTCGGTCGGGCATCATGCGGCGGTGAGCATCATCGTGAAGTTCTTCGTGGCACCGGACGATGCGGCCGCTGCCCGCGTTGTTGGGGGCGGACCGGGGCTCGCATTCGAGTCTGTCTCGTTTGGCAACTTCGATTCCGAAGGTGCTGCGGTGGAGTGGGAGTGCCTCTTCTTCGGAGACGACTTCGAGGAGCTCCTGGAAGGCGGCGAGCCGCGTATTGTCGCTGGTGAGGACGATGACGGATGCATCGTCTTCGCGCTCTCCGCTCGTCTGGTGGATGCTCTGGCCGAGGCGGAACCGTTCCGGCTGCTTGAGGTCGCCGCGGAGTGGACCAGACAGCGGGCCGAAGACGGCGAAGAGATCAACCCTGATGTGGCCGCCGAGGTGCTGGGAAGCCTGGGCACTCTGGCCCGTGGGGTAGGAGCACATGGCCACGGCGTGTACTGCTGGGTCGCGTAGGGGTCAGGTTCGGAGCCCAGCCGGACAGTCTCCAGGCCGAACGAGGCGGTCTCCAGCATCATCAGTGACTCCAACGGCCAGAAACCAGCGCCCAGTTATTGCGATCATCGCAATCTGTTGCGATGATCGCAACATGCATCCGATCGTTGAACTCGCCGCCCTAATCCACCCGATGCCCGAACCGGGCACCCCCGACCCGGACGACATCCTCGCCGACGTGCGCGAGGACGTGCACCGCCTGCGCAGGGAGTACGCCGACGACCTCGAAGCCACCGCCTTCGGCAGCGACACCGACCCGCTGATCGCGGCCCTGCAGAAGGAGCAGGGGGCCAAGGAGGCGGCGGACCGGCGCATCCGCACCCTCCTGGCCTACGCCCGCGAGTTCCACCCCCCGCGCCGTTACTCGCTCCACGAGCTCGGCGAAGCCTCCGGCTACACCTTCTCCGGCGTACGCACCGCCTACGGCGACCCCGAAATCACCCTCGTTCAGGGCCAGATCGGCCGCACCCCGCGGCGCGCCGCCGAGGAGCAGGAGTCGCCGTGACCGTCCAGCCGGCGCGCAACGCCCCGCCGCAGGCCCCGACAGCGCATCACCTCGCGCGCCATCCCTCTCTGCCCCCCTACCTGGAGACGGCCGCCGACCTCCGCCAGCAGATCCACTCCGGCCACCTCCCGCCCGGCCACCTGCTGCCTCCCCTCCGCGTCATGGCCGAGCACTACAAGATCGCCATCGCGACCACGCGGTCCGCCCTGCGGGTCCTCCAAGACGAAGGCCTGGTATACACCAGGCAGGGCCGCGGATCGTTCGTCGCAGAGCCCCCGTACTCCGTGACGCCTACCGGAATCCCGCCCACCTGCGAATGCGCGCGGCTGGAGCGACGCCTCGACGAACTCACCGCCGCTCTCCGAGACCTGCTGCAGCCGCCGCCTCAGAGCCGGCTCGGCCGAATGACAGCAGCTCAGAGCGGGTGACCGTCAACAACGGCGTGCGCGCACCTCCACCGGAACCGACGCTCTGCGCGAGCCGGACAGACCCGGCCTGCCGCACGCACTGCCGGACCACGCGGCATGACCACTACGCTCCGAACCGCAAGGGAGGGACACCACCGATGCTCAAGGCACTCCGCGACGTCACCGTCCGTATGTCCGGCCGAATCCCCGAACAGGACATCGACCTGCGCACCCTGTACCGCCTGCGCATGCCCAACGGCAACTACAACCCCGGCCGGATCCTGGAAACCCACCGCCTCTGGGAACGCCGCTGGAACGACGCCACCCCCTTCGTCTCCGCCGAGACCAAGCCCTCCCGCACCGAACACCGCGTCGTCGGCCTCCTCGCGGTGGCCGACCACACCGTCGGCGCAGGCAGCCCCGAACACCTCGAAGCCCTGCGCCAGGTACCCCTGCTCGTCCTCGTCGACGACCCGGACCAGGCGCGCCAGGCCTTGATGTCCTTCCAAGAGGAGATGTCCCGCCTCGGCCCGGAAGAGCGGGTCGGCGGCCTCGTCTTACAGTCCCGCACCTTCATGCGGAACATCACCGTCGCCGACCCCCACCGCATCCGCCCGCTCACCGTCTGACGAGCCGGTAGAAAGGACCGTCCTCCATGACCTCCACCAGGGATGACCACAAGGCCGCGATCGAGGCCGCCAAACAGCGGATCCCGTCGCTGGAGCAGCTGTTCCTGGGCTGGCCGACGACCCGCCCCCAGATGCCCAACGCGGCCCACGCCGAAGCCGAACTGTACGAGACCAGCGGCTTCGACGACCCCAGGCTGGTGCTCTACACCGGGATCAGCCGCCTACCCCACCTGACCGTGGGCTGGGCGCTGTTCGGGTCCACCCGCAACGTCCACCCCGGCCACCCCTCCCTCCCGCACGCACTCCGGGAGGCACTGACGGATCCCGACGCCGCGCGCGCCCTGCAGTTCATGGCCGCGGACCACCAGGAGACCGACGAGGCCGCCACTGAGACACTCTCCGACCCCCGGACCGTCCGTACACTCGCCGGCCTCGCCTCGACCGCACACCTGGACCACCAGGGGCAGCCACTACGAGTCGACGTCGGCACGCAGATCTACGCGTACCACCCAGGCCCCCTCCGCCTGGGCTCCACCACCACCGACCTCGTGTGCATCGGCAGCCCGATCTGGATCGCCGGAGCCTGACAGCAAAGACGGCCGAGCGCCGAACCGGTCCACCCAGTTCCGACAAGGGGCACCAGGCGCGCCGCGTGCGGTAGCGGCCTACGCCCACGGGGCCCGTCAGCGACGGGACTCCGCAGCAGCCTTGCGCCTGGCCTCGACCTCGGGCGGAAGCGGGAGAACCGGCACGTCGGCCGGGTTGCTCGGACCCTCGTCATGAACACCATCGGGTCCGGCGACTGCCGACCAACGACTGACCTCGCGGGCCTGGTGCGCGGAGACTTCCCACAGGGAGTGGCCCACTCCCATCGTGTCCGCAGCGCCCATGTCGAACCAGTTGATCCGCATGTACCCGCCGTACAGGGCCAGCGCCGTCGCCATCCACTCCACCGCCCGCGGGTCGACGTCGGCGGCCCACCCGTCGCAGTGGGGGTGCGTCTTGTACTCGAAGTAGCCGAAGCCCTCCTGCCGGGCGAAGGCCGGGAGAGGGCCGGACGCTGGCAGCCGGCCGCGGCCGTCGCTCGACAGATACATCTCGCGCGCCGCGCACCCGGGATCGTCGCAGGACACCTCGGTGTCGGACAGCCGCAGCCACAGTGCCACGGTCACGTCCTGTCCATTCTCGGTGGGTGCCGACCACAGCCGCTGACGGCACTGCGACGCCTCGTGATCGCGCAACCGCCACTGCTCGGGGTGGTCATGCGACAGGCGGTGGAGGTAGTGGCCGACCAGGCGCCACGCCTCCTCGGCCGACGGAGTGATCGCGTGGGCGGTCTCGGCGCTCATGCGCCGGAGTGTAGAGCCGGGGGAGAGACCTCAGTTACGCGAACGCCGAGATTCAACCCGAGGAGTGGATCAGCCGAGCCGGAGACTTGCGCTGAGCACAACGGGCAGGACCTGCACTCAGCGCAACCCACTCACAGGCCTTGTTCGAGTACGCCGGCAGACGCACTTCCACACACGCACCCCGGGGCCGGTAGAGGGCCGGGCCCGGGGAGCGCGGCGGCCCATGGGGATAGGCGCTGGCTACGGAATCTCGTTCAGCACCCGAGCCGCCAGCTCAGCCTCGCCCTCGGCCAGGACAAGGCTTCCGTCCTCGTCTTCGGTCCATTCCCAGCCGTCGCCGAGGTCGGAGAGGTCCCCGGACCAGACGAGTTCGTACTCGCCTTCCTGGAGGAACACATCGTGAACGATGGCGAGGCTTCCGTCCGGCTCGCGGGCCAGGACGAAGCGGCCTCCCTGCTCCAGAACGGCGCTGACGTGGGCGGTGGTGACAGTCTCATGGGTCGTCATATGTCCTCCAGTGACAGAACAGGGCCTACCAAGGCAGGCGGTATCGACGTGGCTGCGATGGCAGCAGACATCCCCGGGCGGGGGCACGCGATTCCCGTACGTGCGGGAGGACGGAGGGCATGGGCGCGATCAAGTCCGGACCGCGTGCCCTCCTGCACGACGAGCGTATGACTCCGCAAGTGTGGGCCTGCGAAGCCACGCCGGAACGCGCCGCGAGCCCCTGCACGGATCGAACTCAGGTCGGCGCTCAAGCCCTGGCACAGTCCAAGTAGCGGGCGCCCGCCCTACGAGGAGCGACGAAGAATCCGGGCCGCCTTGCACTGAGCGCAAACCCATCCGGATTGCACGAGGTGCAATCCGGCGCAGTACAGCCGACTTGCATCTCGTGCAACACCTTCACCCGGTGGCGTCCCCGCGCTGCGCCAGCTCATCGACCGCCCAGCCGAGCCCCCACCCCGCGTAAGCCTCAAGCGCCTCCTGCTCCAGTCCAGCTCGCCGTTCACGTGCCTTGTTCAAGCGCGCCAGGAGCCGTACCTCCACGCCGTCGACGGTGACGGTCCAGTCGGCCCGCACCGCATGCCGTCCACGCGCATCGACGAGAGGACCCACCTCCCCGACGTACTGTCGCGCAGCCTCTACAACGGCCTGCGCCCTTTCCCCCCGCGGCCGCCTCACCACAGCTGCCCCCGAGGGCTTCGCGGGCACCACGACTCCGCGTTTGGCCAGCGCAAGCACCTGCTGCTCATCCAACTGCCCCCCGCGCCGCAGCTGGCTATCCAGCCACGCCCCGAGGTCCTCACCGCCGTACGCGCGACTACCCGCCATCAGTTCCTCGACCGACCCGCCGTCGGCGACATACAGGTCCAGCAGCACCAGGTGCCGCTGCCACGCGGCATCCCACGGCCCCTGAACCCGCCACGGCACCCCCAGCCCATCGAGCTCGGCCTCAAGGCGCGCGCCGGGCCGCCGCGCCTCGGTCATCAGCCGGCCGACAGCCACCTCCTGCCCGTCGACCTCGAACGTCTCGGCCTGCCGGGGGAGTAGGTGCCTGCGTGCGTGCGCGTAGGCGACCAGCTCCCCGGCAGGCCGAGACGTTCGAGGTCGACGGGCAGGAGGTGGCTGTCGGCCGGCTGATGACCGAGGCGCGGCGGCCCGGCGCGCGCCTTGAGGCCGAGCTCGATGGGCTGGGGGTGCCGTGGCGGGTTCAGGGGCCGTGGGATGCCGCGTGGCAGCGGCACCTGGTGCTGCTGGACCTGTATGTCGCCGACGGCGGGTCGGTCGAGGAACTGATGGCGGGTAGTCGCGCGTACGGCGGTGAGGACCTCGGGGCGTGGCTGGATAGCCAGCTGCGGCGCGGGGGGCAGTTGGATGAGCAGCAGGTGCTTGCGCTGGCCAAACGCGGAGTCGTGGTGCCCGCGAAGCCCTCGGGGGCAGCTGTGGTGAGGCGGCCGCGGGGGGAAAGGGCGCAGGCCGTTGTAGAGGCTGCGCGACAGTACGTCGGGGAGGTGGGTCCTCTCGTCGATGCGCGTGGACGGCATGCGGTGCGGGCCGACTGGACCGTCACCGTCGACGGCGTGGAGGTACGGCTCCTGGCGCGCTTGAACAAGGCACGTGAACGGCGAGCTGGACTGGAGCAGGAGGCGCTTGAGGCTTACGCGGGGTGGGGGCTCGGCTGGGCGGTCGATGAGCTGGCGCAGCGCGGGGACGCCACCGGGTGAAGGTGTTGCACGAGATGCAAGTCGGCTGTACTGCGCCGGATTGCACCTCGTGCAATCCGGATGGGTTTGCGCTCAGTGCAAGGCGGCCCGGATTCTTCGTCGCTCCTCGTAGGGCGGGCGCCCGCTACTTGGACTGTGCCAGGGCTTGAGCGCCGACCTGAGTTCGATCCGTGCAGGGGCTCGCGGCGCGTTCCGGCGTGGCTTCGCAGGCCCACACTTGCGGAGTCATACGCTCGTCGTGCAGGAGGGCACGCGGTCCGGACTTGATCGCGCCCATGCCCTCCGTCCTCCCGCACGTACGGGAATCGCGTGCCCCCGCCCGGGGATGTCTGCTGCCATCGCAGCCACGTCGATACCGCCTGCCTTGGTAGGCCCTGTTCTGTCACTGGAGGACATATGACGACCCATGAGACTGTCACCACCGCCCACGTCAGCGCCGTTCTGGAGCAGGGAGGCCGCTTCGTCCTGGCCCGCGAGCCGGACGGAAGCCTCGCCATCGTTCACGATGTGTTCCTCCAGGAAGGCGAGTACGAACTCGTCTGGTCCGGGGACCTCTCCGACCTCGGCGACGGCTGGGAATGGACCGAAGACGAGGACGGAAGCCTTGTCCTGGCCGAGGGCGAGGCTGAGCTGGCGGCTCGGGTGCTGAACGAGATTCCGTAGCCAGCGCCTATCCCCATGGGCCGCCGCGCTCCCCGGGCCCGGCCCTCTACCGGCCCCGGGGTGCGTGTGTGGAAGTGCGTCTGCCGGCGTACTCGAACAAGGCCTGTGAGTGGGTTGCGCTGAGTGCAGGTCCTGCCCGTTGTGCTCAGCGCAAGTCTCCGGCTCGGCTGATCCACTCCTCGGGTTGAATCTCGGCGTTCGCGTAACTGAGGTCTCTCCCCCGGCTCTACACTCCGGCGCATGAGCGCCGAGACCGCCCACGCGATCACTCCGTCGGCCGAGGAGGCGTGGCGCCTGGTCGGCCACTACCTCCACCGCCTGTCGCATGACCACCCCGAGCAGTGGCGGTTGCGCGATCACGAGGCGTCGCAGTGCCGTCAGCGGCTGTGGTCGGCACCCACCGAGAATGGACAGGACGTGACCGTGGCACTGTGGCTGCGGCTGTCCGACACCGAGGTGTCCTGCGACGATCCCGGGTGCGCGGCGCGCGAGATGTATCTGTCGAGCGACGGCCGCGGCCGGCTGCCAGCGTCCGGCCCTCTCCCGGCCTTCGCCCGGCAGGAGGGCTTCGGCTACTTCGAGTACAAGACGCACCCCCACTGCGACGGGTGGGCCGCCGACGTCGACCCGCGGGCGGTGGAGTGGATGGCGACGGCGCTGGCCCTGTACGGCGGGTACATGCGGATCAACTGGTTCGACATGGGCGCTGCGGACACGATGGGAGTGGGCCACTCCCTGTGGGAAGTCTCCGCGCACCAGGCCCGCGAGGTCAGTCGTTGGTCGGCAGTCGCCGGACCCGATGGTGTTCATGACGAGGGTCCGAGCAACCCGGCCGACGTGCCGGTTCTCCCGCTTCCGCCCGAGGTCGAGGCCAGGCGCAAGGCTGCTGCGGAGTCCCGTCGCTGACGGGCCCCGTGGGCGTAGGCCGCTACCGCACGCGGCGCGCCTGGTGCCCCTTGTCGGAACTGGGTGGACCGGTTCGGCGCTCGGCCGTCTTTGCTGTCAGGCTCCGGCGATCCAGATCGGGCTGCCGATGCACACGAGGTCGGTGGTGGTGGAGCCCAGGCGGAGGGGGCCTGGGTGGTACGCGTAGATCTGCGTGCCGACGTCGACTCGTAGTGGCTGCCCCTGGTGGTCCAGGTGTGCGGTCGAGGCGAGGCCGGCGAGTGTACGGACGGTCCGGGGGTCGGAGAGTGTCTCAGTGGCGGCCTCGTCGGTCTCCTGGTGGTCCGCGGCCATGAACTGCAGGGCGCGCGCGGCGTCGGGATCCGTCAGTGCCTCCCGGAGTGCGTGCGGGAGGGAGGGGTGGCCGGGGTGGACGTTGCGGGTGGACCCGAACAGCGCCCAGCCCACGGTCAGGTGGGGTAGGCGGCTGATCCCGGTGTAGAGCACCAGCCTGGGGTCGTCGAAGCCGCTGGTCTCGTACAGTTCGGCTTCGGCGTGGGCCGCGTTGGGCATCTGGGGGCGGGTCGTCGGCCAGCCCAGGAACAGCTGCTCCAGCGACGGGATCCGCTGTTTGGCGGCCTCGATCGCGGCCTTGTGGTCATCCCTGGTGGAGGTCATGGAGGACGGTCCTTTCTACCGGCTCGTCAGACGGTGAGCGGGCGGATGCGGTGGGGGTCGGCGACGGTGATGTTCCGCATGAAGGTGCGGGACTGTAAGACGAGGCCGCCGACCCGCTCTTCCGGGCCGAGGCGGGACATCTCCTCTTGGAAGGACATCAAGGCCTGGCGCGCCTGGTCCGGGTCGTCGACGAGGACGAGCAGGGGTACCTGGCGCAGGGCTTCGAGGTGTTCGGGGCTGCCTGCGCCGACGGTGTGGTCGGCCACCGCGAGGAGGCCGACGACGCGGTGTTCGGTGCGGGAGGGCTTGGTCTCGGCGGAGACGAAGGGGGTGGCGTCGTTCCAGCGGCGTTCCCAGAGGCGGTGGGTTTCCAGGATCCGGCCGGGGTTGTAGTTGCCGTTGGGCATGCGCAGGCGGTACAGGGTGCGCAGGTCGATGTCCTGTTCGGGGATTCGGCCGGACATACGGACGGTGACGTCGCGGAGTGCCTTGAGCATCGGTGGTGTCCCTCCCTTGCGGTTCGGAGCGTAGTGGTCATGCCGCGTGGTCCGGCAGTGCGTGCGGCAGGCCGGGTCTGTCCGGCTCGCGCAGAGCGTCGGTTCCGGTGGAGGTGCGCGCACGCCGTTGTTGACGGTCACCCGCTCTGAGCTGCTGTCATTCGGCCGAGCCGGCTCTGAGGCGGCGGCTGCAGCAGGTCTCGGAGAGCGGCGGTGAGTTCGTCGAGGCGTCGCTCCAGCCGCGCGCATTCGCAGGTGGGCGGGATTCCGGTAGGCGTCACGGAGTACGGGGGCTCTGCGACGAACGATCCGCGGCCCTGCCTGGTGTATACCAGGCCTTCGTCTTGGAGGACCCGCAGGGCGGACCGCGTGGTCGCGATGGCGATCTTGTAGTGCTCGGCCATGACGCGGAGGGGAGGCAGCAGGTGGCCGGGCGGGAGGTGGCCGGAGTGGATCTGCTGGCGGAGGTCGGCGGCCGTCTCCAGGTAGGGGGGCAGAGAGGGATGGCGCGCGAGGTGATGCGCTGTCGGGGCCTGCGGCGGGGCGTTGCGCGCCGGCTGGACGGTCACGGCGACTCCTGCTCCTCGGCGGCGCGCCGCGGGGTGCGGCCGATCTGGCCCTGAACGAGGGTGATTTCGGGGTCGCCGTAGGCGGTGCGTACGCCGGAGAAGGTGTAGCCGGAGGCTTCGCCGAGCTCGTGGAGCGAGTAACGGCGCGGGGGGTGGAACTCGCGGGCGTAGGCCAGGAGGGTGCGGATGCGCCGGTCCGCCGCCTCCTTGGCCCCCTGCTCCTTCTGCAGGGCCGCGATCAGCGGGTCGGTGTCGCTGCCGAAGGCGGTGGCTTCGAGGTCGTCGGCGTACTCCCTGCGCAGGCGGTGCACGTCCTCGCGCACGTCGGCGAGGATGTCGTCCGGGTCGGGGGTGCCCGGTTCGGGCATCGGGTGGATTAGGGCGGCGAGTTCAACGATCGGATGCATGTTGCGATCATCGCAACAGATTGCGATGATCGCAATAACTGGGCGCTGGTTTCTGGCCGTTGGAGTCACTGATGATGCTGGAGACCGCCTCGTTCGGCCTGGAGACTGTCCGGCTGGGCTCCGAACCTGACCCCTACGCGACCCAGCAGTACACGCCGTGGCCATGTGCTCCTACCCCACGGGCCAGAGTGCCCAGGCTTCCCAGC
This sequence comes from Streptomyces sp. NBC_01298, assembly GCF_035978755.1. Lineage (NCBI taxonomy): Bacteria > Bacillati > Actinomycetota > Actinomycetes > Kitasatosporales > Streptomycetaceae > Streptomyces > Streptomyces sp. NBC_01298. The sequence goes on along the minus strand of NZ_CP108415.1, from coordinate 3,037 downwards.
ACCTCGGCGGCCACATCAGGGTTGATCTCTTCGCCGTCTTCGGCCCGCTGTCTGGTCCACTCCGCGGCGACCTCAAGCAGCCGGAACGGTTCCGCCTCGGCCAGAGCATCCACCAGACGAGCGGAGAGCGCGAAGACGATGCATCCGTCATCGTCCTCACCAGCGACAATACGCGGCTCGCCGCCTTCCAGGAGCTCCTCGAAGTCGTCTCCGAAGAAGAGGCACTCCCACTCCACCGCAGCACCTTCGGAATCGAAGTTGCCAAACGAGACAGACTCGAATGCGAGCCCCGGTCCGCCCCCAACAACGCGGGCAGCGGCCGCATCGTCCGGTGCCACGAAGAACTTCACGATGATGCTCACCGCCGCATGATGCCCGACCGACCGGGCCCCACCCCCGTGTTCGGCCGGACAATCTCTAGTAGGACTCTTCGGCAGCCGCCCCGATAGCCAGGATTTCCCCGAAGCTGGGGATCACAAGGGCAGCGACCATCCCGATCAGCGCCGCCATGGAGAAGGTCGCATCACCGAGTACCGCAGCGGACAGCTCGAGGCCTGCGAGAACCGCGCCACCTCCCCACATGAAGATGCGTTGTCCCAGTCCCGCCCGCCCTGCGCTGTTCGTCAGGCTGTAGGGGACTACGGCAAGGGCCCCCAGGAGCGCCAGAAGCACGGACAGTACAAACGCTGCTATGCCGTCCCAGGATCGGTAGTGCGCCAGGGTGTACGTGAAGAGGCAGGCGAAGACGAAGGCTGACAGCAGGGTCCCCACGACGCCCACAGGGCTGTTGAGGCTATCGATCTCGTCGGATTGCCATGAGTGAATCGGGTGCGCGCCCCTGGCCGGCGACGAGCTACTGGCGTCATCGGAGCTGGATTCGGTCACAGAGGCCATTTTCCCTTCGGGTGGCTACGTCGAGCCCTGCGGTGTCTGGAGCGGGTTCATGGGGCGAGGTGGGGCCTGGGCGGGCACCATCTCGATCGAGCGATCGTTGTCCGGGCGCGCCAGATGGTGGCAACGTCCTGCGGTGACCGCTCCGGCCGAGCGCGGCATTCAGCTTGGGACCCGGGAGAGGAGTAGTTCCCAGGCCTCTGCGAGGCCCTCTCCATGGTCGAATTTGAGGTCGAGGCAGTACAGGTCGTCGGAGTACTGCTCCGCCCACAGCAGGCGTCCCGCCTCTTCCAGGAGGGCGGCATCGGCTCCTCCCGTGGCCGTCCCTGCGGGGAAGACCAGCAGGAAGTCACCACCGGCCGCCCGGCCGGCCACCGCAGAGATCGCGCAAGCCGCGGTGACGGGATCATTCCAGGGTGCCGACAGGAAGAACTGGTCGAAGACGAGCACGTTGAGGGACCCGAATTCCCTCAGCCCCACTACTTCATCGCTCAGCAGCTGCTCGGCCACCACGGCACAGGACCCTCCCCAAGCGGACAGCCGGGAGCGAAGCTCAGCCAGCTGCTTGTCCTCCTCGGGGAGCCAGTCCTGCTCGGACGCTGCCGCCAGGTCGATGGAGGGCATGCCCTCCATGACGGAGCAGGTCTCGCCCCACTCATAGTCGGTCTCGTCCCGCCGGGCGCCCGCGTACAGTCCGCGGACGGCTCGCAGGCTCCCTACGGGGTCCCCGTCAGCCTGTATCTGTACCTGCCAGAGGTCCAGCCCAGGAACGTCGATGAGCGGGGCGGTGTGCTCGACCCGTAGCGTCAGGCGGGTGGGGTCCGGGCCCGTACTGGTCGCTTCAGCCGGCTGGTCGGTCATGGTGGCGGCTCCCTTTCCCGGTGCGCCCGTCCATCGGGGCAGCCAGCCGAGACTAGGCCGGTGCCAGCCCCGGGCTGCCCGATCTGGCCTCCTCGCCGTGCGCTCTCCCGCCGGGCGGGCAACAACATCGTCCGGCGGCCCGCTGGGCGGGACGCGGCCCACCAGGCCGGCTGAGACGTCTGACGGGCAGGCTCTGGGGGTTCAACATCGGCGACGGATCGTGCGGCCGGGACCGTCCGTACGATCCGTCGCTCGCTATCCGAGGGCATCCGCGTCGGTGATCACCACGATTCCCCCCAGTGCGTTGGCCATCCCGACTGAAGAGGTACGTCCCTCCATGACGTCGCGCACGTAGTCGGGGACACCGGTACGCAGGCCGCGCAGTACGTGGTCGAGGTACGGCACTGAGAAGTGGCCGCGGTCGGCGGGAACGTCCCGGAAGAGGGAGCCGGCGGTCGACGCCGAACGTTCCAGGGTGGCTGCGCTGGTGAACTGGCCGAGCCTGATCCGCTCCAGTGGGCGCAGTAGCTCCTTGGCCACACGGCGGGCCCCCCTCTGCGGCTGCCGGAGGAACCGTGCAAGTTCCTCGTCCAGCTCGCGTGTCAACGGGTGGACCGGCTCGTCCAGCCCTTCGACGGGGTTCGCAATGTCCTCCAGCGGTACCGCGTCGTGGAAGACCTCCACACCAGCAGCGTTCTGGTGAGACTTCGTGGCCTCCTGGGCCACCAGGGCGCACGCCACTGACACCCCGGCCCGCTCACGGTCCCGGCACGGCACACCGCGGTGAGTACGGACGCACTCCATAGTCGCCCTGTACTTCCGGTCCCCGCAGTACAGGACGTAGGCCGCGGGCACGGAGTACGGCTCGGCCGCCTCGATGAGCTTGGTGATCTGGGCTTGGGAGTGCCCCTTTGTCGTGTACCCGAAGTCGACAGTCCACCGGCGGCCGCGCACTTTGAGGATCTTCGCTTGGGCGAGGAGGCCGAAGCAGGTGCCGTCCCGGTCCACCCACCACCACATCCAGTCCGCGCCGGCTGCCGCCTCCTCGGCTGAGGTGAACTCCTGGAAGAGGACACGCGGGCTGGCCTCGGCCAGCCCAAGACTAGCTGTCGCGTCGCACTTTCGCTGGGGCCCACCCGTTGTCCCCGGGAAGTACTGCAAGCTGATCCTGGCCGTCCCTCCGCGAGAACTCGTGGGGCCCGTACTCGAGACCTGGAAAGTCCGCTCGCTGATCGCCTTTCGGGAACTGCAGGGGCGCCTGCACGAGGCCTACATCCCTCGCCCA